>JAPPKG010000020.1:0-12422 GCA_026914085.1 Caldilineaceae bacterium
CCGGATACCAGGACGGGGTCCTCTATCTGTTGCAGGAGGAGTGAGTCCTGCAACAACAATTTCCTCCACCGAAGGAGGTCATCGGACTCCCTCGCAGGCCCCCTAATCAAGAAACCGATGGCCAGAGAGAACCCATGCAAATTTCGACCAAAGTGCTCCAGGCCGTCTCCTTCTGCCTGATCTCCATGCTTGTTGTCGCCTGCTCCTCCTCTAACGAGAATGGCCGTGCAAACATCGACTCCGCTCGCGCCGCATCGAATGGAGCAAGGCTCACTATCTCCCTGTCTCCAGCCGAACCGCCATTCTCCCCGGCAAGACTCGGCCAGCCCCTCGGCGAAAATGTTGCCCCCCTTGCATCAGGGCTCGCCTTCATCAGAAGTAACGAAGGCCACCTCGTTGTCGACGACCAGGCTTTCCAGGCAATCGACGGCGATGCCGACACCATCTGGAGTTCGCAACAGCCTGCTCCGCAATGGTTTTCGATTGCTCTGGACCAGACCTATCTGGTAAACCGGGTAGATCTGGTCGTCACGCAGGCCCCTCCCGGCCCCACGACCCATGAAATCTGGCTGGGCCACGGTTCAGGCCTGCGCACCTTCTACGCGCGTCTTGAAGACGTCCACACTGACGATGGCCAGGTCCTGGCCGTCCCAATCGACCCCCCTCAGAAAATCAACGAGGTCCTGATTCTGACTCTTCACAGTCCAAGCTGGGTCGCTTGGCGCGATTTCCGTGTCTTCGGCACACAACCGGACGCCCCCGTCGCAGAACACGAGGAGCCACCCTTCACCGTCGCCGAAGTGGTTACTGGGCTGGACTACCCTGTCCGCGTAACCCACGCCGGCGATGGCAGCGGGCGAATCTTCGTCGTCGAGCTACCCGGCCGCGTTCGCATAGTCCACGAAGGCGCACTAAGACAACCTCCCTTCCTGGACATCTCCGAGCGCGTAAACTGCTGCCAAGGCGAGCGCGGCATGTTCGGACTTGCCTTCCCGCCATCCTACCCCGAATCCGGGCACTTCTATGTGAGTTACACCAATACCCACGGTAACACCACCGTCAGCCGTTTTGCCACCTCAGATGACCCCAATCGCGCCGACCATAACAGCGAAGAGATTCTCCTTACAATCGACCAGCCCCACCAAAACCACAACGGCGGCCACCTGGAATTCGGTCCCCAGGACGGTTACCTCTACATCGGTAGCGGCGACGGCGGCCTCCCTCGCGATCCCGAAAACAGTGGGCAGGCCACCGATACGCTGTTGGGCAAACTCCTCCGCATCGACGTCGAATCCGGCCAATACCCCTACGGCGTGCCCACTGACAATCCCTTTGCTCACGCAGATGACCATCGCCCCGAAATCTGGGCGCTGGGCCTCCGCAATCCATGGGGCTTCGCCTTCGAAAAAGAAAGTGGCGACCTCTATCTGCCCGACACCGGCAACTTCAAACGCGAAGAGGTAAACTTCCAATCTGCCTCTGCGGGCGGCGGACAAAACTATGGCTGGCCCGTCATGGAGGGTAGCATCTGTTTCGAACATGACCTCCTCACCTGCAGCGCAGCCGGCCTCGTCCTGCCCGTTTCCGACTATGACCATACCCGCGGATGCGCAATCGTCGGCGGCGCCGTCTACGCCGGAGACAGCCTCCTCGGTCTCCACGGCACCTTCATCGTCGCCGACTTCTGTACGAGTAACATTTGGGGAATAACACGTTCCAGAGAGGATACAGCACGAGGAAAAACAATAATCTGGCGAAGTCAACTGTTAGCTTCGGCTGGCCTGCCGGTCAGTAGTGTGGGAGCCGACGAAGAGGGCAATGTATACTTCACGATCCATGCTGAAGAAGTCGGGGCCATCTACACACTATCCGAGAGATAGCTAGAAACTTCGATGGCCGCCTACTGCCGGGAACGGTTGCTCTACCTCCTGGCCCTAAGCCGCGAGTGGCCTCTTCCCTTTTACAGGTTTTCAACAGCGGTGACACTTGGGGACGCAAGCGAACTCAGCGCCTCCTTACCGCGCCAATTCAAGAGGGTGGCAGAGCATACGCCTCGCCACCGCCGGATTCCCCCGCCAGCAGCCTCGGCACAGACAAAAGAGCCATCGTATACGCCGTAGGCTTTCAGGATGGTACAATCAGTTTGTTCACTTCGAGATGATCAGTCGACCTTCTCGTCCGTCCATTCGGCCCTATCCCTCCCAAGACTTAAACTGTGTTCACCCAAACCATCTCGCCAGCGCCGCTACCCACAGGCCCTATCACATGAGCCCCCAATGAGATTTGCAGTCGTGTTGACAGGTCTGCTGCTTATCCTGTTACTCTCTACCTCATGCGCAGCAGGATCGGATCCTGAAAGTCCGACCGCAGTGGCAACAGCTATCCAGCGGCCCGCTGCAACAACAACCCCCACCCTAGTCCCTACGGACACACCCACACCCGCGCCGTCTCCCACACATACCGCTGTGCCGGCATCTCTGAGTCCAAACGTGGCCCTGCATGGCACGGCACGAGCAGCGTCGCATGAAGACTCGGTGCACTTCGCAATCGACGGCGACCCCAACTCGGTCTGGAGTGCCCAGGACCATCCTGCACAGTGGATCGCCATCACCCTCGACGGCCTCTATCTGGCCGACCGCATTGAGCTGGTGGTCGCCCAAGCCCCCGCCGGGCCGACCACGCACACCATCTGGCTGGACAACGGTTCCGGCGTGCGCACTCGGTTCACGCAGCTTACCGGCATCCACACAGAAGATGGCCAGACGATCACCATCGAAATCAACCCCCCGCAACCCGTCAGAGAGCTCCTTGTCCAAACCCTGGAAAGCCCCAGTTGGGTCGCTTGGCGGGAAATTAGGGTCCGAGGGCTGCCCTATGTTCCCAACCACGAAAGCGGGACGGTTCCGCAGTTGCGCGTCGAGCAAATCCTGGACCAGCTTGTGCTACCCGTACAGGTCACCCATGCCGGAGACGGGAGCGGCCGCATCTTCGTGGTGGAGCAGCAGGGACGCATCACCATCGCCAAAGATGGCGTAGCCAACGAGACTCTCTTTCTTGACATAACCGATCGAGTAAACTGTTGCGAGGAGCGGGGCCTGTTCAACGTCGCCTTTCCTCCAACATTCTCTGCCACAAAGCAGTTCTATCTGAGTTATTCGAACAGCGATGACGACACCGTAATCAGCCGCTTCTCCACCACGAAAGACCCCGATGTCGCCGATCCAGCCAGCGAGGAAATCCTTCTCACCGTCCCCCAACCGCACCATGTCCACAACGGAGGCCGGCTTGCTTTTGGTCCAAAAAACGGTTACCTCTACGTCGGCCTGGGTGACGGAGGAAGTGAAGGTCACCCTGTCCACTTCCCCCAAGACCCGGCTCTTCTGCTTGGAAAGATTCTTCGCATCGATGTGGAGTCAGGCGTCCAACCTTATGATGTCCCCGCCAGCAATCCGTTCGTCTCCGACCAAAGCTTCCGCCCCGAAATCTGGGCTCTCGGATTCAGAAACCCTTGGGGCTTCGCGTTCGACTACCAGATAGGGGACCTCTACATCCCTGATGCTGGGCACAACGATCGCGAAGAAATCAACTTCCAGCCGGCCTCCAGCGGCGGCGGCGAAAACTACGGTTGGCCCACGATCGAGGGTACACGCTGTCCCCGGTTCGAAAATCTGCCTGTTCCCTGTAGACTGGCCGGAACATTCGACCCGCCCGTAGCCGAATACGATCACACGCGCGGCTGCGCCATCGTGGGCGGAGTCGTCTACCGAGGCAGTGAACTGCCCCACCTTATAGGCCGTTTTCTCTTCGCTGATTTCTGCCGAGGCGACATCTGGAGCCTCGCCAAGCCGGACGCAACCGGAAACTCTGGCCCGACTCATACGAACCATGATGCCTGGCAGAGTGAGTTGGTCCTGAAAGCCTCCGTCCCGATCAGCAGCGTCGGTGAGGATGAAGCGGGCAACCTATACGTGACTGGCTACCAAAATGGCGTGGTCTACAAGATCACAGCAGAATAGTCAAATGAAATTCCGGTTTCCCTTCAACCGGCCGAGTTCTCGCCGTTCCTTGAGAAGCGCAATCGTAGAAAAGATCCTCCCCGGATGTCCCAAACTCGTCCTCAGGAAGCGCGACCAATGAAATACGCCATCCTGCTCTCCGCCCTGGTCCTGAGCCTTGCACTCCTCACCGCGTGTGAGTTGCAGCCCGTGCCCGCACCCTCCTCACCCGCCCCCCAGGCCGCGCTACCGGCAGAAACCCCCGCCACCCCGACCGTCACGCCTCAACCCGAACCGCAACCTCAGCCCACAGAACCACCTCCCCTACTGAGCCAGAATGTTGCGCTCACAGGCGAAGCCCGCTCTTCCGAAGGCGAAGAAACGGTCCATCTGGCCTTCGACGGCGATCTGGAAACCAACTGGAACGCAAGGAATCTCGCCGCCCAATGGATTGCCGTCACCCTCGATGATCTCTACCTTGTCGACAGAATTGAACTCGTTGTGGCCCAAGCCCCAGCCGGCCCGACGTCCCACGTCCTCTGGCTCGGCAATGGGACGGGCGTGCGTACCCCATATCAGAATCTTACAGACATCCACACGCAAGACGGCCAAACTCTGACGATTGAATTGAACCCGCCTCAACCGGTTGACGATCTGCTTGTCCATACCCTCGAGAGCCCCAGTTGGGTTGCCTGGCGTGAAGTGAGAGTGTTCGGCACACCGGCTTCGGACGCCGAAGTCAACGCCGCAACCCCACAGCTGAAAAGGGAGCTGGTAATCGAGAATCTTGTGCTGCCTGTACAGGTCACCCACGCCGGCGACGGCAGCGGACGCCTCTTCATAGTGGAGCAAGAGGGGCGTATACGTATCTTCAAAAATGGATTGGAAAACAAACAGCTCTTTATCGATATCTCAAACCAGATTACCTGCTGCGGCGAGAGAGGGCTTCTGAATATTGCATTCTCCCCAAGCTTCCCCTCCAACCAGCAATTCTATCTGAGCTATACAAGCCTCGCAGGAGACCTGGTCGTCAGCCGCTTTACTGCCGCGCCTGACCTCGAAACGGCGGACCCCGCCAGCGAGGAACTGCTCCTGGCCATCGGCCAGCCGCACCATGCTCACAATGGGGGCCGCATCACCTTCGGGCCCCTCGACGGGTACCTGTACGTCGGTGTCGGCGACGGCGGCAGTGAAGACCTTCCTCCCCATGAGAGTCAATTCCCGGATCAGCTTCTCGGCAAAATTCTGAGAATCGACGTGGAATCATCAGAGCACCCCTACGCAATCCCAGCCAGCAACCCGTTCGTCAACGTCGAAGGCTATCGCCCCGAAATCTGGGCATTGGGGCTGCGCAATCCGTGGGGTTTCGACTTCGACCCCGAAACCGGTGACCTCTTCATCCCCGATACAGGTCACAGTAGACGTGAGGAAGTGAGTTTCATGCCCGCATCCAGCCCGGGCGGCGACAACTACGGATGGCCCACAATCGAAGGTACGAGATGCCTGAAAATCTCCGGCTTGCCAGTTCCCTGCCACCAGGCTTCCATCTTTGTGCCCCCCGTCGCCGAGTACGATCGCGCCCGCGGATGCGCTGTAGTTGGCGGCGTTGTATATCGCGGCAGCGAGTTTCCCCATCTCAGCGGCCGTTTTCTTTTTTCTGACTTCTGCCGGGGTGACATTTGGGGACTGCAAAAACCCACTACATCCGAACGTCAGAGCTCAACTCAGTTCGGCCAGGACGCTTGGCGCTCCGAACTGGTCCTGAAAGCCGCCAAC
Organism: Caldilineaceae bacterium; assembly: GCA_026914085.1. Classification (GTDB taxonomy): domain Bacteria; phylum Chloroflexota; class Anaerolineae; order Caldilineales; family Caldilineaceae; genus Bin5. Next base: position 5,772 of record JAPPKG010000020.1, read on the forward strand.
ATAGTCAGCAGCCTTGGAACCGACGAAGAAGGTAACCTGTACTTTGTCGTCTACCAGCCTGGCGCTATCTTCAAAATCACCCGCGAATGATCTTACCGTAGACTCTCAGTCTTGGTATTCTCGTCGCTCTCGAACACGACGCAAGCCGCGTTTCGCTGAAATTCGCTCCCGGGCTGACGGCAATGCCCCTGTGCTGTCAGCCAGCAATGTACGTAGATCAGGGCCGGACTGGCCCCAATCGTGCCAATCTCCCGCCAACGCATCCTTGCCATAGGAAACGACCGGAACGACGCACGGAGGAATCCCTATGACCCAGGCGAAGCGCCCCAACATTCTCTGGTTCTGCTCAGACCAACAGCGGTTCGACACCATTCACGCCCTCGGCAATCCCCACATCAACACGCCCAACCTCGATCGCCTCGTCGCCGAAGGCGTCGCCTTCACCCACGCCTTCTGCCAGAGCCCCATCTGCACGCCAAGCCGCGCCAGCTTCCTCACCGGCCGCTATCCCGGCAACGTGCGCGGCTGCATGAACGGCAACGAAAAGTGGGGCGAAGGCGCCCCTCTCGTAACAGCCCTCCTCGCCGAGAGCGGCTACGACTGCGGCCTCAGCGGCAAATTCCACCTCGCCGGCGCCCACGGCCGCGAAGAACCCCGCCCTGAAAATGACGGCTACAGAGTCTTCCACTGGAGCCATGATCCCGAAGACCGCTACCCCTCCGGTCACGCCTATGCCGACTGGCTGGCCGCTCAAGGTTACGCCTTGCGCGATCTCCGCGAAGACCCCGCCTCAATCCCGCCCGACCTGCACCAGACCACCTGGTGCACCGACCGCGCCATCGAATTCCTGTCAGAGAAACGGCGCAAGGGCCCTTGGCTGATGAGCGTCAACGTCTTCGACCCACACGCGCCCTTCGATCCCCCTCAGGAGTACCGCGATCGATACGATGCCTCGAAAATCCCCTCGCCGCCGTTCCGGCAGTCCGATATTGCCACCCAGGCACTGATTCCCGGAGACTTCCAGAACGAGTCCCGTCCACCCGAGGAATTCAACGCCCGCGATGTGATCGCCGCCTACTACGCCATGATTGAACTGATCGACGACAATATCGGACGTCTCCTGGACGCGCTCGAAGAAACCGGGCAGCGCGAAAACACCGTCATCATCTGCACCAGCGATCACGGCGAAATGCTCGGAGACCACGGTCTCCTTCTGAAGGGCTGTCGCTTCTACGAGGGGTTGGTGCGGGTTCCGCTAATCATCAGCTGGCCGGGCCAGTTCCCCTTACAGGAAGAACCGGAATCCGACGATAGTCAAGAGGAAGACGGATCAGGCGAAGAGGATGACAGCGCCGCCGAGGAATCCGAAGACACCGCGCCCGAGGACGCTTCGCCCGCCCCGGCCGGATTCGTCAGCGGCGCTCTGGTGGAGTTGATCGACATTGCCCCCACCCTGCTCGAACTGGCCGGCGTGCCCGTCCCCCTGCGCATGCAGGGCCGGTCCCTGCTGCCGATTCTGCGCGGTGAAGAGCCACCTGATCATCACCGTGACTTTGTCCGCTGCGAGTTCTACCGGGCCCTGAATCCCGACGTGCCCGGCCGTGCCCAGTACGAAGGCAGCTACGCCACCATGTACAGAGACACACGCCACAAGATCGTCGTCTATCACGGCCACGAACAGGGCGAGCTCTACGACCTGGAAAATGACCCCGGCGAATTCGAAAATCTCTGGAATGACCCCGACCACGCCGGCTTGCGCTTCGACCTGATGCGCCGCAACTTCGACGCCCTCGCCTTCTCCATCGACCCGGGCCCGCCCCAGGTAACCCCCTTCTGACCAACTCCTTCGTCAACCGGGCGTCTGGTATGTGAGGTCATACTCTCCCAACTTGCGCAATGGTGTCGCAACCTGCCGGACGCCCGGCGCCCCTCCCTCAAGCCACGCTTCGATCTCCTCCCTGTGGCCAAGGTTTCGCAGCCCGTTCCAGCTCGCCCCGAAGTGGGCGCGCCCGCTTGGCCCCGCAGAATCCCAGAAGAACAGGTTCTCAACCCCCTGCGCGTACAACGCAGCCGCCTTCCGCCCAAACGCCTCCGCCGGCATGTGGCGCGGCATTATGTTCAGCGCAAGTTCACAATCTGTCCCCTCCACCAGTTCGACAAAGTACCTCACCGCCTCCTCGTCCTCCCACGCCATCCCCATGCTGTCCACGCCCGGCAAATCCGTGTACGGGATCAACGTGTCGACCAGACCCTCCGCGACCCAACCCTCCAGGTCGAGCCCGTTCCGGAAATTCTCCTCCCGGTTCAGCACGCACGCCGAAACAGCGATCCGTTCCCGTCCCTGCTCCCGCGCCAGCCCGTCAAGCGCTTCCCGCAGCTCCCGGTGGAACGCTGTCAGCGCGCTGCTCCGGTGGCCCAGCCAGCGCGCATCGTCGTCCGCCAACTGCCGCGGGTCCTCCCCAAAGGCTTCCAGAAAACCTTCCACCAGCGGCGGGTCATAGTCCACCAGCGGCGGTCGCCGGTTGTACAGTATGCACACGCCGTCCACCGGATGTTGCGCCACCTCAAGCAGTAGGCTGATGACAAAGCGCCGCGTGTCTGCAAAGGCGTAGGAGATACGCGGCGCCGTCCCGCCGTCCTTACCCACCATGCGCAGATCCGGCCGCGAAAAATAAAGACTGCCCGGATTCCACTGTTCCAAAGGCGGCGGGTAGAAAAAACCGGCCGGCCGGTAACTTGCGTGAAAGCTGAGCCCAATCTCGTGCGCCGCCTCCAGCGCCACAACAAACGGATCAAGCTGCTGGTCTCGAAACGTGCGCCAGGTCTCCGCATGCAGCCGGTCGCCCTGCCGGTCAAAGTCTTCAACCCCGTCGCACGTCGGCAACCGGCCCACCTGCCCCAGGTAGAACATCGTGTCCCCGGCTCCGCACTCCCAGTAAAGCCTCGAAAAATCCGTGTGCCGGTACGGCTCGATCTCGTTCCGCACCGCCTCCTCGGTCGCCGTGCCATACAGATACAGATACCCGTGCGCGTCATTGTGAGCAAATAGCCGCCGCGTATCCGTCCGCTGCCGCTCACTTTCCATCTCCCTGATCATGCCCTCCGGCATAGGGGCCAGCTTGATGTAGGCGAGTTTCGTCCGTTCGCACGAAACCGCCGCCGGTTCATCTGATGTACCGGTTGGTGTACAAACCTGGCGAATCGACAGCTCCTGGCCCGTCAGGTCCGCATCCTTCCACAGCAGCTCATAGATGTTGTGTCCGTGAGGATTCGTATCTGCCCAATCAGGACCCATGTTCAAGTGCGTGAAGCACGGGTCCCCGCTCAGCTTCAGCTCAATCGAGCCGCGCCCCCGGTGGTCCGGGTAGACCCCGACAAAAATCCTGTGCCAGCCGCTCAGTTCGAGACCGATTGAAACCTCCGGGGCCGCCGTCTCCTCACCCGCACTCAACAACGTTTCCCTGAACTCAGCCGTCTCGTACGGCTGCACGTGCCACGCGCCGCGTTTCGGTCTTTCTGAAAGCGCACTCTCAGGCTGGCAGCCAGCCAGGTCCTTGACATATACCGCGCCGTCTTGGTCAGCCATCACTCACACCTCCATTCGTGGATCGAACGCGTCTCTCAACCCGTCTCCCACAAAATTCATCGCCAGCACCGCCACCGATATCGCAATGCCCGGCGGCAGCCATAGCCATGGCGAGTTGGTAAGTACAGTCAACGACTGCGCCGAGTTCAGCATGCTCCCCCAGCTCGCCTGTGGAATCTGCACCCCCAACCCCAGAAACGATAGCGCCGACTCGGTCAGTATCGTGCCCGCAACGCCCAGCGTCGCCGCAACCAGGATATACGGCTGCAGATTCGGCAGAATATGACGGAAAACTATCCGCGAATGCGGCGTCCCAATACATCGCGCCGCCTCCACAAAAGCCTGTTCCCGCAGCGACAGCACCTGTGCCCGCAGCAGCCTCGCCAGCCCCTCCCATCCCAGCACGCCAATCACCACCATCACATTGATGATATTTGGCCCCAGCAGCGCCACCAGCATCAGGATCGCAAAAAACGTCGGGAAATTCATCACCAGCTCAGTGAATCGCATCAGTACATTGTCGATCCGCCCCCCAACGTATCCGGACACCGTGCCGATCAATACGCCAATCGTGATCGAGATGACATTGGCCACGAATCCTACCGACATCGAAATGCGCGCCCCGTACACCATGCGCGCCCACATATCCCGCCCGGCCGAGTCCGTCCCCAGAATGTGCTCCGCGCTCGGCGGCTGCCGGATGCTGTCCAGGTCAACCGTGTAAGGGTCCTGTATCGCGATGAATGGCGCAAAGATTGCCGCAAATCCCAGAATCGCAATGATCACCAGACTGGCCACGGCCACCTTGTGACGGCGGAAGCGCGCCGCTACCGTGTTCGGGCTCTTGCGGTCTGCCAGCTCCATCAGCTCTGGGCTGTTTTCAGGTGAAGGGGTCTTGGCCATGTGGCGGGGAGTACTCTGGAAAGTCCGATGCGCGAACGCCGGACTGGTCGTGAAGGGAGAGGATGCCGTCACCCTCTCCCTTCCTTCTCTTCAATTCCTATCCGTCGAATGACCAGCCTTCCAGGTTCGTCCACCAGTCCCGCTTCGCAGGCAGCGGGTTGGACAGGTCGGCCAGGCTTCCCACAACGCCCTGGTCCGTAATCTCCGGTATGTTCACGCCACCGTTGAATACCCAGACGTTGTTGCCCACATACAGCGGCGCGTGCGACGGGTTGTCGTTAAGCGTCCTCTGCAGCTCGAAGTAGATCTCCTGGCGGGCGGCCTGGTCGGTCAGCTGACCCGCCTCGATCACCTTCTCCTCGAAGTCGCCGCCAATCGCCTCGGAATAGCCGTTCGCGTTGCGGCCCTGCGTCGTCAGGTGGAACTTGAGGAATCCATCCGGGTCCGGGAACGAACCGAATCCCACCCGCACCGCATCAAAATCGTGCGTGTCGTAGAATCGCTCCACCCAGACCGAACTGTCCATCTCCTCGATCTTGATCTTGAAGCCCGCTTCCTCCAGCATCTGCTTTTCGGCTGCCACCTGCGCCCGGGCCTCCTCACTCCGCAGCGTGATCAGGTTGACCGTGACCTCCTGGTCAAAGTCCCAACCGGCCTCCTCCAGCAGGCTGCGCGCCAGGTCCGCGTCGTAGTCGTACGGGTTGAGATCATCCGGGATCGACCAGCCGTGGATCAGTGGCGAATTATAGATCGTGCCGTTCCCGCCCTGGAAGACCTCAATGATCTTCTTCCTGTCCAGCGCATGCAGCCATGCCTGCCGCACCCGCTTGTCCGCAAAGAACCCCCGCCTCAGATTGAAAGAATAAGCCGTGAACACCACGCCCGTCGTCGCAACCACCTTGAAATCGGCGTTGTCGATGAAAGACTGCACGACCTCCGTCGAGCCCGTGTTGAGCCCGCCCCAGGCATTGAAATGGGCCTCCCCCCGTTCCAGCGCGATCTGGCCCACGTCCGGCGAAGCCACAATCTGCATGATGTAGCTGCCCAGCTTCGGCGCGCCCCAGTGCCAGTCGTCGTTCGCCTCCAACCGGATGAACTGGTCCGTCTGGTACTCTATGAACCTGAACGGACCCGATCCCAGCGGGTCTTCGAAGAAGAACGACTGGTTCTCCAGAGCGTCAGGCGCAACGTCGCCCAAAACGTGCTTCGGCAGAATCGCATTTGTCGCCTGGAACAGGAACAGCCCCGTCGGATACGCCGTCGTGAACTGGACCGTCTTGTCATCCACGACCGTGATGCCGGCCACACTGTCCGCCTCATCGTTGGAGTAAGCTTCTGCCCCCTCGATCATCGCCAGGTTGCTCACCTGCCGCGACTTGGTCGCCGGGTTAAGATACAATTCGTAGGTATAGACTACGTCCTCGGCAGTAAAGTCCGTCCCGTCGTGCCACTTGGCGTCCGGATGTATGTGGAACGTGTACTGCGTCGCGTCGTCCGACACTTCCCAGCTCTCCGCCATGATCGGCACAAAACCGGTCTTGGGCACGTTCTGTTGAATCAGCGGCGGCAGCACGCACTGGAAGAAGTGCGACTGGAAGCCCTGCACGGCCGTAAGGGGATTGAAGCTGTTGATCGGTCCGCCGTAGAGGCCAATCAGGTTGCCCCTCTGCATCTCTTCTGCAGCCGCCTCGTCCGCCGCTGCGTCGGCGCCTGCATCCGATGCCACCGGTGCACACGCCGCCAGCGCCGTCGCGCCCGCTGCCAGCGCACTTGCCTTCAGAAACTCACGTCGGTTCACACCTCGATCTCTGATACTTCGCATGAATCTCCTCCTGGAAACTGAAAAAAAACGTTACCGATACCGTTAAAGCAGCCAAGAAAAACTGTCAAGGCCAAGACATTTATACGTCCCGCAACGACAGTCCATCCCCTAGTCGCAACCACCAAACCTCATTCGGTACACGCCACCGCACGAGGCGACCGAACTTCCCCCTTCTCTTGACAACCGCCTATCAACTGCCGTTTTCACTGACCACTGACCACTGACTACTGCAGTTCTGGGCGGTGGGGGCGAGTAGGGCCCCCCAATTTGGGGGGGGGGGGGGCGCCCCCCCCCCCCCCCCCCCCCCCCCCCCCCCCCGCCGGGGGGGGGGGGGGGGGGC
>JAPPKG010000392.1:0-12351 GCA_026914085.1 Caldilineaceae bacterium
CCATACTCTGAGTCTCCTTTGCTACGTGTGATGATGTATGAAACGCGGATGAGGGCTTGGCGGGGTTGCATGACCTTCCGTTTGGGCGGAGGACAGGACTCCTGCCAAGTACATTCAGTTCCCCGGCCCACTTTGGGAAGAGCGGCGTCGTGGGAACGATTCCATTCTACTGAGATATGGTTATGTGTCAAGCGACGATATGGGGGTGAGGTTGTATACAACCGGCCATGGGCTATCGACATCCGTGCTGGGCGATCGAGGGCGCGGCTGCAGTCGAATCGGTGCAAGCCACGGCTCAGCGTAGCAAGAGAGTGGATGGGAACTGCCGTGCAGGGTCCTCTTCTAGGCGTTTCTCTTTCCCCTCGACATTTAGCGTTTACAGGACGAGGGGACGGTCGCGTCTCCGAGCGTTTCCTGGATTAGTTTGGCCGCTTCCGGATCGTAGTTCTCCAGCCTTGTCGTGCCTCCCGTCTCTCTCAGATCTACTGACCCCTTCAACCAGAAGGTGACGGTTTCGGCCCAATATTCTGCGATATTCGTCGAGGCGTACTCATCATTCCACAGACCCGAAGTCAACGCAGCGTCCAACAGGGCATTGAGCTTCGAATTGAACTCCTCGCCGTCGGCTTGATCTTCAAGCGCGTAGTGTATCACGTGTGCCAGCTCGTGGATTGTCACATAGCAATCAGGCTCATTTTCCGGTAGATTTGCTCCCCACCATTCGGCATTGCTCGTCTTGATCTTGTAAGCAAGTGGATCATTGTCGTCATTTATGTTGATCCTGGTGTTGTAGTAAGCCATTGCTTCCAGCAGGTCAGCCCGGTTGGCGAGCATGCCGGAGAATATCTCCTGCACTTCGACCATTCTATGGTCAGTCACGTCAATCGGGGCGACTGCGACCACCCCGCCGACCTCGAAATACTTCTGGTATTCCAGGTCAATACCAAGGGAGAGGGGGGGTGGAGGGAACTTGGTTGGGACGACGACTACAATTATGCGTTCCGACCACGCGCTCCGTGTTTCTTGAGCGCCGCGGGCGCGTACTTGATAGTAGTAGCTCCTGCCATCGGTTTGCACTGTGTGCGTGTACTCCGCGGTAGTCAGTTCACCGCCGATCGAAAACCACTGGCGGTCGAAGTTGTCCCAAGTCCGCAGTTCGTAACCGACGGCGTTGCTCACTGTGGCCCACGTGAGCCTCACCTGGCCGTCGCTTACGTTCGCTGCCAGGTTCTGCGGCGCGCTTAACGGTGTCGAGAGGTCAGCCGCAGTGCAGATAGGCGGATTGAGGCCATTCAGATGGGCGGCCACTTCAGGGTGGTGATGTGACAGGCTTGCACCTGTGGGCAGGCACAGTGAATTGCCCCTGAGATTCAGGCCTCTCAGGTTGGAAAGTTCGCTCAGATCCGGAATCGGTCCTGTCAGCAGGTTGTTTTCGAGGTGCACAAATGCCAAGTTGGAGAGCAGATGCAGATTGAGGATGGGTCCGGTCAACCGGTTGTCTGCGAGGTCCAGAACGACCAAATTGGTGAGAGTACTCAGATCCGGTATCTGTCCGGTCAATTGGTTGTCTGCAAGCTCCAGGTGCGTCATTTCGGTGAGAGTGCTCAGGTCCGGGATTTGTCCGGTCAGTTGATTGGCTACGAGGTCCAGCACCCCCAGATTGATGAGTGCGCTCAGAGACGGGATTCGTCCGTTCAGTTGGTTGCCGCCAAGCTGAAGGCTCGCCAGTTTGTTGAGTGCGCTCAGATCTGGGATCTGCCCGGTCAACTGATTATTCGTGAGGACCAGCCGCTCCAAATTTCTGAGGGCGCTCAGAGACGGAATCGGTCCAGACAGCTGGTTGCCACCTAGGGACAGGATGGTCAAGTTGGTGAGAGCACTCAGGTTCGGAATCGGCCCCGTCAGTTGGCTGCTGCCGATAGCCAGACTGCGCAGATTGGTGAGTGCGCTCAAGTCAGGAATTTGCCCTGAAAACTGATTGTTGGCGAGATGCAGATTCGTCAAGCTGGTGAGGTTGCTCAGGTCCGGTATCTGCCCGGTCAACCGGTTGTTTGCGAGTACCAGACTCTCCAGGCGGAAGAGATTACTCAGATCCGGAATATGCCCTGTCAACAGGTTTCCATAGAGATCCAGCTTCTTCAGGTTGGAAAGGGCCGCAAAGGTCGGGACAGTCCCGCTCAGTCTGTTGTTGCTGAGGTCCAACCATCTTAGTCTAGTGAGGGAGTCCATGTTGGGGATTGGCCCCGTCAGATTGTTGCTGGCGAGCCATAGTCTCTGCAAGTTTGTGAGGGCGTTCAAGTTCGGGAGGCTCCCACTCAGACTGTTGAATCGTAGATCCAGCTCTGTCACGCGGCCAAGACCGTCCGTGGTAACTCCGTACCAGAGATCGACTGGTTTGTCGGACAGCCAGTTGTTTTGATACGGCCAGTTGGCGCCGTCCGTTGCTTCGTAGAGCGCGACGAGCGCGCCCCTTTCCGTCGTTGCAGGAGTTGGCGTGGGCCCGGGTGTGGGAGTGGGGGCAACGCAGAAGGGCAGGCCCAGACTATCCAAATCGCTGCTTCTCACATTCTGCAGTGAGGCTGGAATACAACCGCTCAATGAATTGCCCACCAGGAACAAGAATTCCAGATTTGGAAGGTCTCCAAGTCCGGGTGGAATCGATCCAGTAAGCTTGTTATTGGGGAGACTCAGGCGTATAAGATTGGGAAGTACGTCTTTATCCGGAACGGGCCCGGTCAATTGGTTGCTACCGAGACTCACGTACCGCAAGTTGGGGAACGCGCTCAGATCCGGGATCGGCCCGGTCAACTCGTTGCCCTGGAGGTCCAGATGTGACAGATTCGTGAGAGTGCCTAATCCCGGAAACGGTCCGGGGAAGGTATTGAAGGCGAGATCCAGCTCTGTCAGGTTGGTGAGAGCGCTCAGGTCCGGGATATACCCGTTCAGCCTGTTGCTTCGGAGGTCCAGTCTGCTTACACGTTCGATTCTGTCGGCGGTGACGCCGTACCAGGAGTCGAGCGGCGCGTCGGTCAGCCAGTTGTCATTGTGCCTCCAGTTGTCGCCATTGGTTGCCTCGTAGAGCGCAATGAGCGCGCCCCTCTGCGTGGTTGCCGGCGTTGGCGTGACCGTCGGCGTTCCGTTCTCGGTGACCGCAAGCGCGGTCGCGGTCGCGTATTCCAGCAGCCAGCCGCTGGCCGCACCGGACGCGTTCAGCGCGCGGATGGAGTAGTAGTAGGTCGTGGCAGGGCTGACTTCGGTGTGTGTGTAGGTCGTGCCGGTGAGATTGGCACCGCCGATCGGCTGCCAGCCGATGCTCGCGTCCCACCATACCAGCATCTCGTAGCGGGTCGCGCCCGCTACCGACGGCCAAGTCAGGACCACCCCGCGCGCTGTCGCCTGCGCCGCAAGCGCTGGTATCGCGGGCACAGACAAGGTTGCGGCCGGCGTGGGGGTTGGTGTGGGGGTTAACGTTCCGGTCTGGGTTACAGCCAATGCGGTCGCGCTCGCATAGTCCATTAGCCAGCCGCTAGCCGCGCCGGCCGCGTTCAACGCGCGAATGGAATAGAAGTATTTCGTCCCTGCCGTTACATCCGAGTGTGTGTAGGTTGTGCCGGTCAGGTTGGTGCCGCCGACCGGCTGCCAGCCGGTCTCCTTGTCCCACCAAGTCAATAGTTCGAAGCGCACCGCGTGCGGTACTGCCCTCCAGGTCAGGACCACTCCGCCCGAGGTCGCCTGCGCAGACAGCGCCGGTATCGAGAGCGCAGAGGCTGTCGGCGTGGGTGTTGACGTCCCAGGCGCAGCGGTTGCGGTCGGTGATGGTGTAGGCGTAGATGTCCCGGGTTCCGTCGCCGCGAGTGCGGTGGTGGAGGCGTAGTCGAGCAGCCATGCACTCGTTTCGCCGGCGGCGTTCAGCGCGCGGATTGTATAGAAGTATTTCGTCCCGGCCGCAACGTCCGTGTGCGTGTAGGTTGTGCCGGTCAGGTTGGTGCCGCCGAGCGGCTGCCACCCGATTTCCGAATTCCACCACACCATCAGCTCGTATAGGGTCGCGCCGGGTACGGCTTCCCACGTCAGGACCACGCCGTGCGCGGTCGCCTCCGCCGCAAGCGCCGGTATTGCGAGCGCGGGTGCGGACTCGGTCGACGTCTGCGCATTGGTTTCAGTGTTTGACAGGAAGGAGAGAGCAAGGACGACTGCAAGAAGGGCGGTGAATAGCTGGATTCTCCGTGCCTTCGCGGTTGTTTCGCGCGTTCCATCCGGCATGGTGAAGGGCAATGGCTAGTGAAGAGTGGTTAGTTGGCGTGCGAAAACAATATCGTTTACATTGACAATTTTACTAAAGGAAATCGTCTACGTCGAATGAATTGAAAGCGGCCGTCTTGACTGCAACTCCTTTTGGTCATATTTAAGTTCGCAGTTACCGGCCGCGGGCAGGCATTGCCGGGTTCTAGATTTACAGGATTGCGGACAAAGGACCGACTCGAATATTGCCGATCTCTCATCGACGGTGGAATAGGCAGATCGCGATGGGAGAATAATTTGGGATTTTCTCTGTTGCGGCGTCGGGGACGGTTCGATGGGGGCGACCACGACGGCACTCTCAAGGGGTGCCCCTACAATGGTTGAAATGGAGTGTCAATGGCTACTCGCCGCGCGAAATAGCGTTCAGGTAGGCGAGGCTGTCGCGTGCGGTCCTTTCGGGGCCGGGGGTGAAGTCGAAGACCTCGACTGAGAGCCAGCGGTCGTAGCTGAGGTCGTCGAGGGTCTGCAGGATGGGCCGGAAGTCGAGATCGCCCATGCCCGGGCCGCGCATGTTGGGATCGTTGAGGTGGACGTGGTGGAAGAGGGGATGGACGGCCCGAATCTGCTCGGGGATGGGGCGGGGGTCGTTGCTCATGGCCTTGGTATCGACCATCATACGGAGTCCGGGATGGTCGACCTGGCGCACGAGATGGGCGGCTTCGTCGACGTTGACGATGAAGTTGGTCTCGTTGCGGCTGAGGGGTTCGACACAGAAGAGTACGCCCTGCTGCTGGGCGCGCTCGCCGCAGGCGTGCATGATTTCGGCGGTGGTATTCCAGGCTTCGGCGCGTGAGCGATCGGGCGGCACGTCACGCTGTTGGGGCGAACCGAAGATGAGCACCTCGCCACCCAACTCGGCGCAGCAGTCGATCAGGTCGAGAAGGTATTGGGCGGTGCGGGTGCGGACATCGGGGTCGGGGTCGTTGAGCTGGAAGCCTTCGGTCTGTGCCAGCAGCCAGTGGAGTCCGACGAGGGAGAGGCCGGCGCCTTCGACTGTCTGCCGGATGTGGAGGCGGTCGGCGGCGGAGAGATCGGTGACCAGATTGCAGAGGGTGAAGGGCGCCAGTTCGAGGCCCTGGTAGCCGAGGTCGGCGACGAAGGCGGCGGTTTTCTCGAGGGACCAGTCTTCGAAGAGTTCGTTGCAGATGGCGTAGGGCATGGTGGGGTCGTCCTGAGGCTCTGTTTCGTATTGCTTATTTCGTATTGCGTGTTGCGGGGGCCGCGGGCTCTTTGTGGGTCAGCGCGGCCTGGTGGTTCTGCGGGCTAGGACCGGTCGATGAGCTTGCGCAGGAAGGCGCCTTCGGTCTGCACGATCTCATCGTCGTTTCCGGGCTCGAAGTTTTCGGGGATGAAGAGTTCGAGGGAGAGCGCGCCGTGGTAGCCGACGGTCTTGAGGTCGTCGATCAGTTGGGGAATATCGGCTACGCCTTCGGCGAGGCGTGCGCCGCGCCAGCGCCAGGTTGTGTTGCCGTCGGGGCCCTGGCCGGCGGGCTCGGGCAGGCGGTTGCCGATATGGCAGTGGGCCACGTAGGGGCCGAGAAGGTCCAGGCCCATGCGCGTGTCTTCGATGCCGACTTCGACCATGTTCTGGACGTCGTAGATGGCGCCGATGTGGTTGGGGTCGAGATCGCGCAGGAGTTCGAGGGCGCGTGAAGCGGTGACGGCAAGGGTGCCGGTATGGATTTCGTATGTGGCCTTAACGCCATGCTCGCTTGCCAGTTCGGCTAGTTTGGCGTAGCCGGCGCGAGCCTCCAGGAACTGGGGCCAGTAGGGTCTGGTGCGATCGTGCTTGGGGGCGTCGATGCGGATCAGAGGTGGGCGGTCGGGATCGATGGCGAGGGCGCCTTTGAAGAGCTTGAGGACATGCTCGGTGTCGTCGTAGCTGGCGTTGGGCGCGAGCGCGGCAACGCGAATGCCTGTACGTTTGACGGCGGCGCGAATCTGCGGGGCCTTGTCGAGGATATTGTCCGGGCTGACGTCGGAGAGATGCCGGCCCCAGAAAAAGGGCTTTGCGTTGGGATCGTCGGGGTTGTAGCGGCAGCGCAGCTCGACGGCGTCGTAGCCGTACTCGTTCAGCTTGTCGAAGGTCTCGTCCAGTTCCCAGCGGGGAAGCATGACGGATGTGCAACTCAGTTCCATACGAAACTCCTTTATGACGGAGAGAGAAGGAGAGCGAATAACGGGAAGATTCCACGCGTCGCTTCTGTCAGATTACACCGGGATTGAGTTCACGGCACTTTTCGAGGACCGCGATCTGGGCGCGTACGCTTTCGGGGGTGATGTCGAGCTCTTCGCCCTGGCGGATGGACGCGTAGAGGGCGCGATATAGTTCCTGTACGCCGCCCGCGCCATCGTAGGCAAAGGAGAGTTGCTCCTCCTTCCAGGGAAGCTGTTCGCGATTGTAGACGCGGTCGCGGGCGATGGGCGCCTCGTCCAGCACCAGGGACGGCGCCTCGTCGGGATCGAAGTATTTCAGGTGCGCTTCTTCGCGGTAACAGGCCATGGAGCCTTGCGTTCCCAGGACCAGGAAGTTCGGCTGGGGGAAGGCGCAGGCGGTGGTTATGTTGATTTCGACCAGGGGGCCTTGGCCAGGCTTGGGTTTGAGGATGACCTTGACGTGGCTGTCGGCGTCGCCTGCATAGAGTGGCGTGGCCTCCATGTGGCAGAAGATGTCCGGCTCGGGGTCGTCGATGAGGAGCATGCCCATGTCGACGAAATGGGGGCCGCTGTTGTTGAGCATGCCGCCGCCGTAGCGTTTCATGGTCTGCCAGTCCCAGCGGCGGCCGAAGCCGCCGTTGTGGATGCGGACCTCGATGATGCGTCCGAGGACGCCGGAGGCGATCACCTCGCGCACTTTTACGAAGTCGGCGGCGTAGCGGAGATTCTGATGGACGGTGAGGATCTGGCCGGTCTCCTTGGCGGCGGCGAGCATGGCGTCGGCGCCGGCGAGGTCGCTGGCCATGGGTTTTTCGACGATGACGTGCTGCCCGGCGCGCATGGCTGCGATCGCCTGATCGGCATGGAGGTTGCTAGGTGTGGCGACCACCATGAGCTCGACGGCTTTGTCGGCGACCAGTTCCTCGTATGTGGCGTAGGCGAGGCAGTCGAAGCGTTCGATGGCTTCGGCCTGGCGATCGGGGTCGGGGTCGCAGACGGCGACGACGCGGAACTGGTCGGGGAGGTGGGCACAGGCGTTGGCGTGGTTGTTCCAGCCGGTGCGGCCGAGGCCGGCGATGGCTACGTTGATGGGTGTTTGGTCTGTCATGTGAGTTTTCAGTTTTGAGTTTTTAGTTTTTCGTGGCACTGCTCGTAAGGAGCAGATTGCCAGATCCTGACCGGCTAAAGACCGGTGTTCATGCTAGATGGGGGTGCTGGAGGATGTGCTGGTAGATGTGGTTGCAGGAGGTCAGCTCCATCTTCTGGCTGGCATGATCGAGCAGGAGGCCGATCTGGGCGGCCTGATTGTCGATGCGGTAGATGGACCAGGGGTGGAAGATGGGCATGTAGTAAAGAAGGTTCTGCTGCGTGCAGTAGTCGATGCCGGGGGCGTAGGCTTCGTAGACGCCCTGGGCGTCGCGGGGCATTTCGGTGGGATAGGGCCAGGGCAGGAGCGGGGGCCAGTGCACTGTTGCCGGCTGGCCGGTGAGGACGTTGTCGTGCCAGGCATGCGAAGGCGTCTCCAGGAGATCGGGGAAGCCATCCTCGGCATACCAGAAAGGCTGATCGAGCAGGGCGGGGAAGGTCCCTTTTGGCCCCAGGCCAACGCTGCGCACGTAGCGGTAACCGGCCTCCCACATCACCTCCAGAACGGCAGGATGGCCGCGGAAGCCGTTGGTGTAGCCGCCGGGCGCGGTGAGGCCGTTGACTGTGCGACCGAAGGTGTCTTCGATCAGTTTTTTGGCGTCGCCCAGTTCATAACGGAGCGCGGCTCTGTCGTCGCCCAGCTCTTTCAGGTTGGGATGGGTGAAGGTGTGGCATTGGATATCGAAGAGGGGATTGTCGAGAATGGCGCGCAGTTCGGGGCCGCAGAGCTCCAGCATTTTGGCGACGAGGAAGAAGGAAGCGGGCGCGTCGCGCTGCATGTGGACGTCGGCGACGGCGCGCACGCCGTCGAGGAATTCGGCGATGTGTTCGGGCGTGTAGCTGAAGCCTTTTTGGCGCCGGGCCTTATCCCACCAGGGGTATACGCCTTCGGTGTCATATGCGGCGACGTAGTAGGACATTGTGTGCCTTTCTTTCAGTTCTAATGAACCACGAGGACATCAGCGGGCGGGGTACCTTCACTCCCATTACCTTTGCCACCTGGACGAAACGGCTACCGCGAACCAACTCAACCAGTGTCATCTAACGAAGCGATAGCGTACTTAAGCATTTATTGCTCGACAAGTCAGACTCAAAATGCCTCCTTTGTAAGACAGAATTCCGCGTTGCGGCTCAGATATCAACTTGCGACCAATGACAAGACAGAATATAATCGCACGCAAATACGTGCAGTTTTGAGGGTAAGTCCACATCCCGAAAGGATGTCGCGCATGGAAAAACAGAATGTCACATTATCGTTGCCACGATCAGTTCTGCGCAAAGCAAAGAAGATAGCGATCGACAAAGACCTTTCCTTGTCAGGATTGATGGTTGAACTCCTGACCGAATTGGTTGAACGAGAAGATCAATACGCTAGCTCCGAGAGGCAGTATCTGGCCCTGCTGGAACAAGATACTGATCTAGGAACGGACGGCTTGATCGGCTGGACGCGTGCGGACCTTCACGAACGCTGAACATCCAATCTGGTGACGATATGACAAGGCAGTTCGTTGATACGAATGTGTTAGTCTATGCGCATGACAGATCGGTGGGGCGCAAGCGCACAGTGGCTCAACAGCTTCTTCGCGACCTGTGGCAGTCAGGAGAAGGCTGTTTGAGCATCCAAGTTTTGCAGGAATACTATGTGACGGTTACTCGCAAAGTAGCCACGCCGCTATTGCCGGAACAAGCAAAGGACATTATATCCCATCTTGCTCGATGGCGAATGCATAGCCCAACCGTGAGTGATATTCTGGAAGCGATCAACATTCAGACCAGATATGAAGTCTCATTCTGGGATGCAATGATTATACAGAGCGCCATTCGCCTCAAATGTGAAAGGATATGGTCCGAGGATCTTAATGCAGGACAGCAGTACGCGGGCGTGACAGTGGCCAATCCATTCAACTGAAATCGGCATCCAAGAACATGAATTTCTCCTCCGGGCCCGGCCGCGTAAACGTGTTTGGCATCCACGCCAAGTAGATTTTCCGCCCTCCTGCTTCGACGGAAGCTCCCCTCTACAGCTTGCTCATCTTTTCCAGGACCGGCCAGAAGTCCAGTTGCTCGACGGCGTGGCTGCGGTAGATGCCGACGCCGTCGGCGCCGCAGTCCATGGCGACTTCGGCGGCGCGCAGCATCTGGTCGGGCTGCTGGAAGCTGCCGGGGTGATAACAGGAGAGCTCGGCGATGACGGGTGTGCGGCCGGCGGACACTTCGACAGCGTAGCTGAGCTGGCGCTGGAGCGCGTCGAGATCGGAATCGGTGCGGAACCAGATGTAGAACTCATCGACGAGGCCCTGCTCGAGCCAGGTTGGCCAGTCGTGCAGAAGCTTGAGATAGTCCTCTTTCTCGCCGGCTATGAGGGTGGTGGAGAAGACGGCGTCGGGTTTGGCCTGCTTGACCGCGGCGCGCATTTCGGTCAGGGCGAGGGTGACGTAATCGGCGCGGAACTGCAGCCATTCGGGGTCGTCGTTGGGCAGGTCGAACGGGTTTTTGCCGTGTTTGGCCTGGAACTCGTTGACGGTGCGGTCTTCGTAGCCGTAAGGGACGGCGCCGTTTTCGTCTTCGTTTCCGAGCACGAACTCGACCTGGATGCCATCGCCCTGGGTGCGGGCGAGCGTCTCAAGGAACTGATCTGTCTGTTCGGCGCGCACTTCGGGGAAGGCGGCGCTGAGGTAGAGATCGTCGCCGGGCTGCAAGGTGTAGGAACGGGTGCGGGTGAGGCTGCGGAACTGTGGATTCTTGGCGGCGAAGTCGGTCATGGTGGTGGTTACTTTGGGGGCGTCGTAGATGGGGCGGTGGCTGTCCATGACGGCGCGAGCCTCGGCCGCGGTCACGGGGGGGCGCAGAAAGTCGAGAGACCAGCCGTAGGTGACGCGTGCCCAGCCGTGACGGGGAAAGGAGTTATAGTTGATGTAGGGGTCGACCTTGATGCCGACGGCATGGGCGGCTTCGGTCAGGGCGCGGGTCTGGTCTCCGCCGATGATTTTGGTGACGCCGACGTTGGCGCACTTTTGCACCCAGGCGGGAAGGTAGTCGGCGTAATCGGAATCGGAGGGAGTTCTCTCCACAACGGGCGGTCCCCAGAGTACGAGGCGATCAGGCATCTTTTCTAATCCTCTTGGTGATGGAAAGTTGTTCGTTGCCGGCGGTGTAACCGGCTGGCGTGGTTACAGTTCTTCGTCCAACCCTTCCAGAAGGCGGTCCACTTCACTTTCGTCATTGAAGGCGGCGACGGAAATGCGCATAGCGACTTTGACGGGATCGGGCGGGGCGGTCAGCCATTGGGATTTGACGACCGTCTGGTGACGTGCATGCATCCTGTCGACCAGGCCGTCCATGTCGGTCTTGGTGAAGCCATCGAACATCAGCGAGGTGATTCCGGCGGACTTGCCGGGTTCCTCGGGGGTGATGATGCGGGCGCGGTCGATGTGGCCGACGCCCTGGCGCAGGCGGCCGGAAAGCTGGGTTATTCTTTCCTGCATTTTATCCAGGCCGATGCTTTCCATGATCTCAACGGCGCGGCCTAGGCCGACCACGAGCGCGTGGTTGTAGGTACCGATTTCGGTGCGGGAGCGGGCTGTCGGTGCAGGCGTGGGGGCATCAGGCAGCGACCAGGGGCTGCGGTCGGGAATGAAGTTGGGGTGGAAGCCGGGGATCTGGTCTTGCGAAATATACATATAGCCGGTGCCCATGGGGCCGAGCAACCATTTGTGGCCGGAACCGACGGCAAAATCGCAGTCGAGCTCCTTCAAGTCTACCGGCATCTGGCCGACGGATTGGGCCAGGTCGAGCATGACGGGCACGCCGGCGTCGTGGGCGATGGCGGCTGCCTCCTTGCAGGGGAGCAGGCGACCGTTGGGGGAGGCGATGTGGCTGAGGCAGATCAGGCGGGTACGTTCGGTGAGCACGGATGCGAGATCGCCGAGGAGATGTTCGTCGTACACTTCGCCCAGCACAATGGTCTTCACGCCGTGTTGCTGCTCCAGCGAATAGGAGAGCCCGTAGGTGCTGACATGCTCGAGCGAGGTCATGACGAACTCGTCGCCCTCCTGCCAGTCGAGACCGCGCACGATCTGTTGCATGGCGCGGGAGGTGTTGGTCTCGATGCCGAGCTCCTCTTCCTGGACGTTGAGCATTTTTGCCAGTCCGCTGCGGGCGGCGGCTTCGCGTTCGGTGTGCGACTGCCTGCCGGCGGGGGTGGCAGGGCCGTGGCGGGCCTCGGTTTCCATCGTCTCGCGCACCGCTTGGAGCACGGAGTCGCTGGCGGGGCCGTAGGTCCCGGTCTGAAAATATCCGACTTCCGCGGTCATGGGAAGGTCCTGCCGAAGCTGATCCACCGTCATGCGTGACATTGACTGGGCCTTGTGCTGGATGGAGTTTGAAAGAAGACCCCCGGCGGGATGTTTTCGGACATTGTGAAGGCCGGAAGGAATCACCGGGAGGGTAATGCGAATGATAAACGACAATGACAGATTCTGTCTAAGGTGGATGGTAGCGGTAGACAGAGGAGGGCAGCGTGTTGGCAGAACGTAACGCGTCAAGTAAGATTGAAGATCGCCGGGGGAGTGAAGTGTAGTGATTGGTGGTTGGTGGCTTAAGATAGCGCGAGGGAGAGTAAGCCCTATTGGGTAGGCACGATGGTGGAAAGAGGCAGCACGGTGGATGAGGCTGGTGTAGAGGGGGCGTTTGGGGGGGGGGGCCCCCCCCCAAAGGGGGGCGCGTTGGGGCCCCCCCCCCAAAAAA
>JAPPKG010000687.1:0-12144 GCA_026914085.1 Caldilineaceae bacterium
GGGGGGGCCCCCCCCCCCCAAACGCCCCCCTACTGCCTACCCGACCTGGTGTCGACATTGGTGACGGGTGCCCAATCGAAAATGTCCAGCCAGACCACGTCCCGCCAGTCCCATCAGATTCCCGTAGGTGCCTGCCCTGTGCCCCTAGAAAAGCCGGACCACAATATCGCCTGCCACCGCCGCGCATTCCCCGCCTGACCCTCTTCGCCCCAATACCGGGACGCACACGAAAACACGGCCTGAATGGTTTGGCGGGAACTGTCCACGTGTGCAAAGCTAAACGCCTGCTGCCCTTTGCCGCTAAGGAAGCCGCATTCTCGATACTGAACTGCTGCTTAGGGCCGGGTTGTCGCTGCAACAGATACAGGTTGCACACCACACAGAGAACCTCGCAATGTCATTCAACCACCCTTTCCCAACGACCCGACCACCCATATCCATTGCAGAGAGCGAAAAAAAAATAACGCACATCGATCTCCCCGAACTGCAATGGTGGCCCATCGTACCGTCCCTCGGCCACCACTCAATGCAGGCCACCTACGAGGCCGATACCCTGGAGTTGAGCGCGGTGACAGAAATGTCCGCAGCCAGCCTCGCCAGAATTCACGACCTGGACTGCGTCGAGATCGCGGTACGGGAAAAAGCAATTCGCAAAGACTGGGATGTCCCCGGCAGTCCAAGTCTCTTCTATGCAAGCCTCGATGAGGGCGAGACGAGATGGCTGGGCGTTGTTCAGCAGATGGACGGCAGAAAGGTGCTGCAAACCTTCAAAGACAAATGGTTCGAAGCAAACTGGGGCCGTGGTGCCGAACGCAGAATCTGTGACGACGTCCGCTACCAGCCCCAGCCTGATGGCACCTACCGCACGACCCGCGGGCAGGGCATTGGCGCGGGAACCTACGACGTTACCATCGGCGCCCGGACGTTCCACTGCCTGCGCGTCTGGGACACGCTTGGCTCACCACCGAGCGAACACCAGGAATTGGCCGAAGCGTTCATCGAAGAAGGTGGGCGTGTCGTGTTCTATCGCCAGTACCGGGGCAGGCAGATGGGCCCAGGGGATACCGACTGGGCCATCAAGTACCCGGAAAACCTGAAGATCGTCATCGACGGCTGCGTCTATGTGCATTGTAACTGCACGGGCAGAGCGCACGACCTGATTACGAACACGGCCATCGGTTGCGAGTTGCCGGGATTGAGGTCCTGACGAAAACCGGGTACTCCAATTCTGTCGGGTCGCATTTGCCCCTGTTGCCCGAATTCAGTTTCGACCATCATTTAATGCCCGTAAAGATAGAGTACTCTGCGCAGGAGAACGAACTGCGGTATCTCCCCTGATCCTGCCGCGCCGCTATTCGCGACGCCTCCACCCTTCTCTGCGTGTTTGACATCCTTCCGATCTTCCCTATAATTCTGACACTGGCAACCCGATATGCCGGCCGCAGTCCTCAGACCCGAACTTGTGCTTTCCCACAAGAGCCGCTTTCGTGCCCTCCATCCGAGTCAGTTCCGTCCGTCAACTATTCAATGACGGCAATCACAATGCTTTCACCGATATGTGTCGGTTCAGTGATCGCCTCTATCTGACATTCCGCAGCTGCCCCGACGGCCACATGCTTTTCTCCTCGTCACGCATCGTTGTGTTGTCAAGCACAGATGGAATCGACTGGAAGCAGGTTCATTCCTTCAGTGCTGCCAACCGGGATGTCAGAGACCCCCACTTTCTGGTCTTCGACAACAAGCTGTTCGTCTACACCGGCGCCTGGTGGGTGACGCCCGGAAACGCCGAGGATAGGGACGTCAACGATCATCTTGGCTTCTGCGCCTGGAGCAAAGACGGCGAGAACTGGCACGGGCCGCGCATGTTGGACGGTACCCACGGCCATTACATCTGGCGCGCGGCCGCACACAACGGATTGGCCTATCTCAACGGCCGCCGCATCCGCAATTTCGACGTGCTTGCCCGGCGCGACGAGCCCCCGGAGTGGATGGAGTCCTGGCTGCTGCAAAGTTTTGACGGATTCACCTGGACGCCGCTCAGCCTGATTCAACCCGCCCACGGCGACGAAACCGCGCTCCTCTTCGAAAACAACGACGACCTGCTGGCGGTCGCTCGCGCCGGCGGCCGGCCCGCGCAACTCTGTAGTTCAAAGCCACCCTACACCGACTGGAAGTGCACCGATCTGGATAGGCACATCGGCGGCCCCCTCCTTGCCCGCTGGGGAAATCAGATCCTGGTCGGCGGGCGCAAGCATACTGAGGATGGCCCTGTCACCGCCCTGTATGAGTTGGTCGGCACAGAGCTGGAGGAAGTCGCCATCCTGCCCAGCGGGGGCGACAACGCCTATCCCGGCTTCGTCGAACTGGGACCGGACAGCGCCTTACTGTCCTACTACTCGAGTCACGAAGGCAGCGGAACGGGCCTGGCGCCCTCCGCCATCTATCTGGCTTCACTGGAAAAACACTGACGCCTGGTCAATACCGAAAATGTGGTCCTTTATCCTTCGCCGCATCCTGCTGATGGTGCCTACCCTGTTCGTCGTCTCCGTCATCTCTTTCGTCATCATTGAGGCGCCGCCGGGTGATTTCATGGACTCCTACGTGAATGCACTCCTGCAGGAGCAGGAAGCGGTCGACCCGGCCGAAATCGAATCGCTGCGCAAACGTTACGGTCTGGATGCGCCCACCTACGTGCGTTATTTCCGCTGGCTCGGCAACATCATGCAGGGCAACCTGGGGCGCTCGCTGGAATGGAACCAGCCCGTCAGCAAACTCGTCGCCGACCGCCTGCCCTGGAGTCTCGCCATCTCGGTCGCCTCCTTCTTCCTTGCCTATGCAATCGCGATCCCGATCGGCCTCTATTCCGCCACACGTCAATACTCGCTCGGAGACTATTTCTTCACCCTGATCGGATTCATCGGACTGGCCACGCCCAACTTTCTGCTCGCCCTCCTGATCCTATGGTACTACTTTGTCGCTACCGGCAACGTGGCGGTCGGCCTCTTTTCCGACGAATACCTGATCGCGCCCTGGAGTTTCGCCAAGTTCATCGATCTCCTTAAGCACCTCTGGCTGCCGGCCCTGGTCGTCGGCACCGCCGGCACGGCCGGCCTGATCCGCGTCATGCGCGCCAATCTGCTCGATGAGCTGGAGCGGCCCTATGTGATGGTGGCCCGTTCGAAAGGACTGTCCGAGGGCAAGCTCCTCGTCAAATACCCTTTCCGTATCGCCATGAATCCCGTCGCCAGCACCATCGGCTGGACGCTGCCGACACTCGTGAACGGCGAACTGCTGGCCTCACTCGTACTGGGCCTGCCCACAATCGCCCCGCTTTTCGTCGGCGCGCTGCTCAGCCAGGACATGTTCCTGGCAGGCAGTGTCGTCATGATATTAAGCACGCTTACGCTCGTGGGCACGCTGCTCTCCGACATCGTGCTCGCCTGGCTCGATCCTCGCATTCGCGGCGCCATCTGAGTTTGAAATCCGGGCAAAGAAGGCCTTCCAACTCGAACATGCAAGCCGCAACAGACTGGTAGAACTGCAATGGCCGTAATCGAAGAGAGATTCCAATCGAGCAACACTGGCGTGGACGCCAGCGACGAGGATCTGTCAGTCGCGACGCAGTGGCAGCTGATCCGCTGGAAGTTCCTGAGGCACAAGGTTGCTGTCATTTCGTTAGTGTTGATAGCGATCTTCTATATCTTTGCTATCTTTGCCGAGTTCCTCTCTCCATACGACCCCGCCCACCACGACACCGACTACATGTTCATGCCTCCCCAGCGGCTGCGTTTCTTCGACGAAGGGCAGTTTCAGTTGCGTCCCTTCGTTTACGGCATGACTTCCAAGATGGACGAAAATACCTTCAGGACGACTTGGGAGTTGGATACAACCCAGAAATTCCCTGTCAAGCTGTTCGTACGCGGCGATTCCTACAAACTGTGGGGCCTGTTCGAGAGCAACATCCACCTCATCGGCGTCGAAGAAGGCACCTTCTTCCTCATCGGAACCGACAAGATGGGACGCGACCTTCTCTCACGCATCATCTTCGGCGGCCGCATCTCGCTGTCCGTCGGCCTGCTGGGCATCGCCATCAGCTTCGTGATCGGCGTCATCATGGGCGGCGTCTCCGGCTATTTCGGCGGCGTCACCGACCTGGTAATCCAGCGCATCATCGAATTCCTGCGCTCGATTCCTACCCTGCCGCTTTGGATGGCGCTGAGCGTGGCTCTTCCTCCTACGTGGACGGTCGTGCAGATATACTTTGGCATCGTGGTTATTCTCTCGCTGGTCGGCTGGACGGGGCTGGCGCGCGTCGTGCGCGGCAAGTTCATGTCTCTTCGCGAAGAGGAGTATGTGATGGCCGCCCAACTCAACGGTTCCAATGAGGCCCGCGTCATCTTCAAGCACATGCTGCCCTCCTTCACCAGCCACATTATCGCTTCGCTCACTCTGAGCGTCCCCGGCATGATCCTCGGCGAGACCGCGCTGAGCTTCATCGGCCTGGGCCTGCAGAACCCGGCCATCAGCTGGGGCGTGCTCCTCAAGGACGCCCAGCGGATCATCGTCCTGGCCGACTCTCCCTGGCTCCTTTCCCCCGGCCTGTTCGTCATCATCGCCATTCTCTGCTTCAACTTTGTCGGCGACGGCCTGCGCGACGCCGCCGACCCCTATTCGTCAATCTAGGCAGACCGCCAACCTGTCACATGACCCAGTCACCACTCCTGCTCAGCGTCGACAATCTGGCCACCCACTTCTTCTCGCAAGAGGGCATCCTTGAGGCCGTTGACGGCGTCTCCTTTGACATACACGCCGGCGAGGCCCTGGGCATCGCCGGCGAGAGCGGCTGCGGCAAGAGCGTTACCGCCCAGTCAATCCTGCGTATCGTGCCCAAGAACGGCAAAATCGTTATGGGGGAAATCTCCCTCTTCCAGAACGGTGAATCTGTCGACCTGGTGCAACTGGATGATCGCGGCCAGGAGATTCGCCAGATCCGCGGCGGCGAGATCGCTATGGTCTTCCAGGAGCCCATGGCCGCCTTCAGCATGGTCTACACGATTGGCAATCAGATCACCGAGGTGATCCGGCTGCACCAGGACTGCAGCCAGAACGAGGCGCGTGACCGGGCGATCGAGATGCTGCGGCGCGTGGGTATGCCCAAACCGGAACAGACCATCGACGCCTACCCCTTTGCGCTAAGCGGCGGTATGCGTCAGCGCGCTATGATTGCAATGGCCCTCTCCTGCCATCCCGCTTTGCTGATCGCCGACGAGCCAACCACCGCCGTCGACGTTACGATTCAGGCCCAGGTGCTTGAGCTGATGAAGGACCTGCAGCGGGACATGGGCATGGCGCTGATTGTCATCACGCATGACCTCGCTGTCATCTCCGAACTGTGTGATCGTGTCATGATCATGTATCTGGGTAAAGACGTGGAGAGCGCGCCCTCCGATGTCATCTTTCGCGAGCCAAAGCATCCCTACACGATCGGCCTGCTGCGCTCCGTGCCCGAGCTGGGAGAAGGCCACAACCAGGAGCTCGATCCGATCTCAGGCTCCGTACCTAGCCCCTACCGCCGGCCTCCGGGCTGTCCCTTCCATCCCCGCTGTCCGGAGTTCATACCCGACGTCTGCGATGTCCACCTGCCGCCCCAGATCGAGTTGGCGGGAGGGCATCGCGTCCGCTGTCATCTGTATGTCCAGGACTGAGAACATGGCGCAAGCAGATGCTGTTCCAAACGGCACGAATACAACCACGCATTCTCCGCCTGGCCGGCTGCCCCAGCAACTTGAAGGCAGCAAGGGATTGCCCGGCGCCGACAATGTCCTTGAAGTAACCGACCTGCGTAAGTATTTCCCCATCCTGCGCGGCTTCTTCCGTCGCCACGTTGGCGAGGTGAAAGCGGTCGATGAAGTCAGCTTCCACGTCGCACGCGGCGAGACCCTTGCGCTGGTCGGGGAAAGCGGCTGCGGCAAGACGACAACCGGCCGCTGCGTGATGAGGGCGATCGAGCCTTCCGGTGGGTCGGTCCTGTTTCGCAAACGCGACGGCGAAGAGATCGAGATTACCTCGCTCACCAGGCCGGAACTACGCTCCGTGCAGCAGCACATGGGGATGATCTTCCAGGACCCCTTCTCATCGCTTAACCCGCGACTCACAGTCCTCGAAATCATCGGCGAACCTTTTGTCACCCGTAAACTGATCAGCGGCAGGCGCGAACTGGAAGAGAGGGTGGCCCAGCTCCTGCGCAGCGTCCGCCTGGATCCGACCTACATGCGGCGCTATCCTCATGCCTTCAGCGGCGGCCAGCGCCAGCGCATTGCGATTGCCCGCGCCCTGGCCCTGGACCCCGACTTCGTCGTCGCCGACGAACCGGTGTCCGCGCTCGACGTTTCCGTGCAGGCCCAGATTCTCAGCCTGCTCAAAGAGCTGCAATCCGAACTGCACCTGACCTATCTCTTCATCACCCACAACCTGTCCGTTGTCGAATATCTGAGTGACCGTGTCTCGGTGATGTACGTCGGCCAGATCGTTGAGCTGGGACGTACCGACTCGATCTTCCGGCAGCCCCGGCATCCCTACACCGAGGCCCTGCTGTCAGCCGTGCCCGTAGTTGAGACCGGCAAGGCCGGCCGCCGCCGGGAGCGCATCATCTTGGAGGGCGACGTGGCCGACCCGTCCAATGTGCCGGCCGGCTGCACGTTCCATCCCCGCTGTCCGTACGTCCAGGACATCTGCCGCGTCGAAGAACCCCAGCTCGTCGATCTGGCGGGGTCGAACGGCAGCCAGCCCCACTTCGTGCGCTGTCACTTCGCAGAGGAGCTGGACCTGCAAGGCGTACGCAATTCGCCGCAGTGACCGATCGCTTTCTCTGCGTCTGAACTACCTGTAGACCCACGATGGACCCTTGCCTTCACCACTGGCAAGACATCAATGAACGAGACAGGAGGTGTGAACTTCACAAAAATGACCGAGTTTCGCAAACGTAATCTTTCACGCACAAGGAGCAAAACTGTGTCCCGTCGCAAACTTCCCTCTCAAAGTGGTGGCACCACCGTCGGCGCTAGGCTGGCGAAGGGTGTCTCCAGACTCGTTCCTTTCCTGATCATTCTGTCCCTGCTCTTGGCTGCATGCGGCGCCGCCGACGAACCCGCCACGAGCGAAGAGGCCGCACCCGCGGCAGAAGAATCTGCGCCCGCCGCCGACGAGTCTGCCTCGTCGGAAGCTGTCACGATAACAGGCCCCGTGCTGACCGACCCGCCCGCCGGAGCCGGCGAGCGTGAAGTGCAGAGCGAAGTCTACAACACGCCGGCCGACGCCGGCGGCATCGACTCTTACCAGGAGGCGCCCGCCCTCGCCGAAATGGTCGCCAGCGGTGACCTGCCCCCTGTCGAGGAACGGCTGCCGATCAACCCCATCGTCATCAAGCCTGAAGAGGCCGTCGGCAAATATGGCGGCGCCCTCCGCAAAACCGTCGGCGGCCAGCGCACTATGGGAGAGATGGGTTGGTGGGTGATAGAGCCTCTGACTCTCCATTCACCCAAGGGCGTGATCGTTCCCAACGTGGCCGAGGGTTGGTCCTGGAACGACGACCATACCCAGCTCACCATCAACCTGCGCAAAGGCATCAAGTGGAGTGATGGCGAGCCCTTCACCGCCAACGACGTCATGTTCTGGTGGCAGGATATCATCCTCAATGAGGATTTGACGCCTTCACCACCTACCTTGCTTAGCCGCGGCGGCGAAATGGCCGACCTGGCGATGATCGACGACTTCACCGTCCAGTTCACCTTCGCCAAGTCCTACGCACTCTTCCCCACCTACCTGGGAAGCTGGGGCGGGCCGCGCGCCGGACCGACCACCAGCCCGAAGCACTACCTGACCAAGTTCCATCCCGACTACGCCGAAATGGCCGACATTGAAGGGATGATGGACGATGGCGGCTTCGACAACTGGATGGACCTGTTCGGACAGAAGAACGGTAGTGTCAACACTGAAAAGCCGAGCCTGGCAGCCTGGATTCCGACCACCGTACCGCCCAACCCAGTTGAGGTATATGTGCGCAACCCCTACTTCTGGAAGGTGGACACCGCCGGAAACCAGCTGCCTTACATCGATGAGATTCACGAAATCCGCGTGGCTGACGCCGAAGCCGCGCTCCTGAAGACCATCGCCGGTGAACTGGACTTCGTTCGTGGCTTGGGCACTGCCAACATCCCGGTCCTGGCCGAAAACAGGGAAAGTGGCAACTTCCGCTTCGCCTATGCCAACTGGATGCCCAACGCCTACGGCAACATCATGTTCAACTATACGACCGAGGACGAGGACAAGCACCAGCTCTATAACGACAAGAACTTCCGCCGCGCCCTATCCGTGGCAATCGACCGCGAAGAGATCATCAAACTGATCTATAAGGGCGGTGTTTTCGCCTCGCAAATCGCCCCCTTGCGAGGACCTCCGTATCACGGCGAAGATGAGCTCTTCCTATCCTGGACCCAGTTCGACCCCGACCTGGCCAACGAGATGCTCGACGATCTCGGTCTCACCGCCCGCGACGATCAGGGCTTCCGCTTGGGACCGAGTGGCAACGAACTGCTCCTCATCATCTCCGCCACAACGGCCTGGCCCTCCGAAACGCCCGAGCTGATGGAACTGGTCAAGGGCTACTGGGCAGAGGTCGGAATCAATGCCACAGTGACGCCGGAGGCCGGACAGCTGTGGGGCACTCGCCACAATTCCGGCGAGCATGACGTGTCTGCTCGCGGCGGCCACTTCGGAGGAGGCCCTGTCCATCCAACGCTCAATTCGAATACATTCGCTATGCGCGGCTGGCAGTGGGCCCGTGACTGGGCCGCCTGGCTGGACACCGACGGCGCCGAAGGCGTGGAGCCGCCGGATGATGTGAAGCAGTTGCGCGTGCTGCGCGACCAGATCCTGGGTGAACCGGACGAGGACACCCGTAATGCTTTGATGCGGGAAGTCTTTGAGATCCACATGGACAATATCTGGTCGATCGGTCTCGTCGTCGACGATCCCAAGTTCGGCCAGCTGACCCACGTGAACAACCGCCTGCGCAACGTGGTAACCTGGTCCATTTCCGGTGAGTGGACGCCGACCATCCCGGCGCAATGGTTCATCAACGAGTAGGAATCTCGCGACTCGGGCGCGGGCGCGTCTGTCAGTTCTCACGAATGCAAAAGAAACCTGCGCCCCGCCCGCCTTGAAGGACTGAAACCGTAACCGGACAGCGGAGCCAGCAACTGGCTCCGCTGTCTTGAATCTGGAGAAAATCACAAAGGAGAGCAGCAGGAATGGAACACGACGCCAGCAAACATCTCGTCTACATCAACGGCGAGATGTTTCCGCCCGATCAGGCCAAAATCTCCGTCTTCGATACGGCCGTCACCCTGGGAGATACCGTCACCGAATCGACCCGCACTTTCGGCCACAGACCGTTCAAGCTGGAGAGGCACATCGAACGCCTCTACAAGTCACTGAAAGTGAGCCGAATCAATGCCGGGACGACGCCCGACGAGATGACCGCCGTCACCCTGGAGGTACTGGAGACAAATCTGCCCCACGTCCCGCCGCATGAAGATGTCTGGATCGTCCACAACATCTCCCGCGGCATGGGCGCTGCCGCCGCCGACCCCACCCTGCAGCGCTCCCCCGCAACCATCATCATCAACACCGCGCCGATGATTCTTCGTGACTGGGCCGGCTTCTACACCCAAGGCTGCCACGCGGTCACGCCCTTCAGCCGGGCCATCCCCACGCAGTCGCTCGACGCCCGCATCAAGAATCGCAGCCGCCTCGCCTATACCCTCGCCGAAGCCGAGGTCAAGCTGGTCGACCCGCAGGCGCAAAGCATTATTCTGGATACGGACGGAAATGTAACCGAGAACAAGGGGGGCAACTTCTTCATCTGGGCTGACGGCGTCCTCAAGACGCCCCACGCCCGCGGCGCCCTCGCCGGTATCTCCCGCGAGACCGCCCTCGAACTCGCCGCCGTTATCGGCATCCCTACGCAGATCACCGACTTCCAGCCCTACGACATCTACACCGCCGACGAGGCATTCTTCACCAGCACACCCTACTGCATTATGCCCGCGACAAAGTTCAACGGTCTGCCCGTTGGCGACGGCGTGGTCGGCCCCGTAGCCAAACGGCTGCTGCAGGCATGGAGCGACCTGGTGGGCATCGATATCGTGGCCCAAGCCCAGTGTCATCTGTAAGTTTAGGTGGGAGAGGAGACAAGAGGGGAGGGTCTACGCGGTTGAACCTGAACTGATCCTTTCATACACGGTGATCTGCCAGAACCCTTCCGTTTCCGCATGGACCGGCTCCAGTCCATCACGCTCTGCGATCGAATGCACCTCACTATGGGGATGAACGAATGTCCGGAAATCTTTACGCTTTATCTTGAGATACACATTGAACAGACCGAACGCCAGGCGGACCCACCATCTTTCGCGTGGGTAACTCAGCGCGAGATAGCGCTCGGCCTTGTTCACGGAGGCCCCAAGCAGCTCTTTCAGATGGGGATAGCAACAGATTACACGATCCAGGATCACAACCTCAGCTGAATCGATAACTGCGGCCGCAGTGGTGAAATCGCCGTGGACATAGTGCACCTTGCTGTCCTGTCCCAACCGTTCCCCAATCTCGCGTGCCGCGGCAATATAGGCGGAGGATGCTTCCACCGCGACCGCGCTGTCGGCCAGGCCGCGGCGCAAAAGCTCATGATGCACACCACCGGCTCCGCTGCCAATGTCCAGCACACGAAGCGGCCCGGTACAGTTCTCCAACAAATAGGCAATCAGGCGTTCGGCCCGCGCCTCCAATCCGTTCCGAACATAGGCGTCGGCCTCCTTGGACGCCCACTCCGTATCGAACATCCCCTCATAGTCGCCGGATGCCGGCGGTTCGCAACAAGTGCAGGGCATCGCAACCCTCCCTGAGTCGACAGGCCCGGCTCAGCCTCCCTTCACGGCCCAAATTTAGACCGACCTCCCGTCGCTAGAGCGCTTCGACCGTATTTTCCAGGACGCCCAGGCCCTCGATCTCCCCCCTTATGCGGTCGCCAGGTTCCAACCGCACTTTCTTGGCGTGGCCCACACCGGAGGGTGTGCCCGTACTCAGCAGATCGCCCGGCTCCAGCGTGACGAACTGCGAGACGAACGAAAGCGCCTCCGCCGGCGAGAAAATCATCTGGCCTGTGCTGGCGTCCTGATGCAGCGTATCGTTTTGCCACAGCCGCATGCGCAGGCGGTCTGGATGAGCGATCTCGTCTCGCGTCGTGATCCATGGCCCCATTGGCCCGAACGTGTCCAGCCATTTGCCCACCAGCCAGTCAAAGTACCAGTCCCCTTCCTGCTCCGGAAGTTCATTGCGGAAGGTCAGTTCTCGTGCCGATATATCGTTGAAGATGGTGTAGCCCATGATATGCTCTTCCGCCTCTTCCGGCGTCAGATCGCGGCCGGTCTTGCCAACGACGACCGCCAGCTCCAACTCCCAGTCGGCGAAGCCCGTCGAAGCCGGAATGCGGATCGGCTGCTTCGTTGCCGTGACCGACGAAGTAGGCTTTATGAAGAAGCGCGGTATCATCTTCTCCTTGCCTATGTAGGAACCGCCGCCCTCTTCAATATGGCTGGCGTAGTTCCCCGCCAGGCACATCAGCTTACCGGGACTGGGCAGCGGCGCCCGCAGCGTGACACCGTGAAGTGGAATCGTCAACTCCGGCCCGTTCTTGTTCTTGGCCCATTCTAACGCGGCGCGGACGCCCTCCATCGCCGGCTCACCGGCCCCTAACAATGTAACCATGTCCGCGACAGTTGCCGGATCTCCCAACCCGCACGCCTCCATGGCCCCTCGTATGTCGTAAATGTGGTCCCCATCCACGACGCCCACCCGTACCCCTGCGCTTCCTACATAAGTCGCCAGTTTCATTGTTTTCTACCTCTATGCGCTACGTGACAATATGAATTCAGTGCAACGACTAAGCCCCAGCCATTCCGCGACCAACGCTGAGGCAGGGGAAGCGACCTCTCTGACCACTAACCACTGACCACTGCAATTCTGGGCGGTCGGGCCGATTAGGCCCACCCATTTTGGGGGGGGGGGGGCCCCCCCCCCCCCCCCCCCCCC
>JAPPKG010000025.1:0-12106 GCA_026914085.1 Caldilineaceae bacterium
CGACCGGGTGTCGATATTCGTAACAGGTGCCTAATCGAAGGTGTCCAGCCCGACCCCGTCCCGCCAGTCCCATCAGACCCCCGTAGGCGCCGGCCCTGTGCCTGCCCTCGCACCCTCCCCACAGGAATCCTCTTGGAGATTCCGGCTTGGTCGTGTACTGCCGTTAACACCAGTCTGTTTCAAGGGCTTCTGTAGATGTTCGCAGGGTCAAGCACCCATTTCTCATTGTGCAACTCGTCAGTCAGAACGCCGCTTCGAACCTGTGTATATTCTCGCCCTGCCATCAGGAAGAGGTCTGGCTCGACTCGATACTGTTCCATGCCAACATCGAAAGCATCTCTGGCGCGGAAGAGTCGCGCCACGGCATTCCCCACGCTCCCCGCCAGAACTTGCCCTCGCTCTTCCAGCATCGACCCGAGCCTGTTGAAGTCGTTACCCACGAATCCGGGCTTGGGGCCGAAGGTCAACGTCGGCAACGGCCGCTGCGACCCGTCCGGGTCCCGGATCTGAGCCTCCACTTCCCGCCACTGGCGGTAGGGGACCTGTACCAGCTGCTCCATCAAATGAAAGAATGTACACCGAAGGTAGGGCACCCCTAGCAGAAGAATATAGGCATCAAATTCGTGCAGCTTCCAGAATGGACCGTCTTCCGCCCAGGCAGACGGCCCGTGCCTGGCAGCTATCTCCTTTGCGTGCGCACCCAGGGCGGCGACGGAGTGAAACAGGTGGCAGCTTCTCCGCGCCCCCGGCCGCGTTCTGGTCTCCTCCGTTAGGCGGCCCATCTCAGAAGGATCGCGCACCGGGTCGAAGACAGGATCGGCGCTGCTCGAATGCGAAAAGGTGAAAGTTGGCACGGCAAGGGTACCCGCAGGACCTAGGACTCGCAGGAACGCATCGACTACAGCTTCCGCGCCCCCTTCAACGTACCCGATGCTGCTCAGCGAGCTATGTACGAACACGATGGCGCCTCTGGGCAATCCCAGCACCCGTAGCGCCTCGCCAATCCTCTCCTCCGTCTGTGGTTCCCCCATTCTTTTCCTCGCCTTTGTGGTCGAATCTTCCCGGATTCTGTCTTTTGTATCCCACCGGCTATCCCCTGTCAACTGCCCTCAGCAGCCAGCAATGCCAATATTTGACAATTTCGGCCACAACGAATATGCTTCTACTATGCATCGGGATTCTTCCAGACAGACGGACTCTTCACACACTGAAGTCAACAGTGCAGCAGCAAGCGCAGCATCGCGCGTGCTGCGGTAGCGGGTAACGCTGTTTACACTGCGCCGTAGGCACCGAAGGACAGCCACGGCGCAGAAGAAACGCAGAGATGCGCCGTGGACAAATCCCACGGCGCTTTTTTGTGGTCGAAAATTTCCTCATTCTCCCGCCGCGAGGTCGATGTGAAACTGACAAGGGAAGAGGTTCGGCACGTTGCCGAACTGGCCAAGTTACAACTGACTGATGCCGAACTGGACGAATATGTCGGTCAGCTCGCCCAGATTCTGACCTACGCACAGCAGGTCCAGTCTGTGGATACAAGTACCGTCCCCCCAACGCCTCAGGTCCTTCCACTCAGCAATGTGCTGGCGGACGACGAGTCGCGGGAATGCCTTTCAAACTCGCAGGCGGTCAGAAACGCCCCGGATTCCGACGACGGCTATTTCCGCGTCATCGCTGTTTTCGACGACGTCGGGGCATAGTGGTTAACCTATAGGTAACATGGCTTGATGGTTGCAGAGCAGACCAGTGCCCGCTTCCAGCATGGAGGTAGGCAACGATGATGGGCAATCAAAATTCAACGGAGCAGTTGACTTCGCTTGGCGTGGCAGGAGCGCGTGCCGGCTTGGCAGCGGGTCACTTTACCTCCGTCGAGCTTACGAAGGCCTTCCTTGAACGTATCGAGCGGGTGGACGGTAGCTTGCATGCTTTTTTGCGGACGACTCCGGACGAGGCGCTCGAAGCGGCTTCCAAGGCTGACTCCGCACGCGCCCGCGGAGACGCCCGGCCGCTCCTGGGCATCCCGCTCGCCATCAAGGACGTGCTGATGACCAGTGGGATCGAGACGACCGCCGGCAGCCGCATCCTGGAGGGCTTTGTTCCCCCCTACTCCGCCACCGCCGTGCAAAAGCTGCAGGCCGCCGGCGCCATCATACTGGGCAAGACCAACACCGATGAGTTCGCCATGGGGTCGAGCACCGAAAACAGCGGCTTTGGCCCCACCCGCAACCCCTGGGACTTGCAACGTGTGCCAGGCGGCAGCAGCGGTGGCTCCGCAGCCGCCGTGGCCGCCGACGAGGCGCCGGCTGCACTCGGAACTGACACCGGCGGCAGCGTTCGACAACCCGCTTCGTTCTGCGGTATCGTTGGATTGAAGCCCTCGTACGGCCGCGTAAGCCGCTACGGGCTTATCGCCTACGGCAGCAGCCTTGATCAGATAGGGCCGATAACCAAATCCGTCGCCGACGCCGCTCTGCTGCTCGAACTGATTGCCGGTGCGGACCCGCGCGACAGCACAACCATGCCCGTGAATGCGCCGGACTTTTCGGATACCTTGACCGGCGACATAGAAGGGATGCGCATCGGCATCCCCGAAGAGTATTTCGTCGAAGGCATCCAGCCGGATGTCGAAGACGCAGTTCGTGCTGCCATCGATCATTTCGCCTCTCTCGGGGCCGAGATCGTACCAATCGGTCTGCCCAATACGCAGCTGGCTTTGCCTGTCTACTATCTGGTCGTTACCGCAGAGGCCAGCGCCAACCTTGCTCGCTATGACGGCATCCGCTTTGGCCTCAGCGTTGACGGTGATTCAATATTCGACCACTTCCGGCAGACGCGCGGCGCCGGGTTCGGCCCCGAAGTGAAACGCCGCATCATGCTGGGAACCTACGCCCTCAGCGCCGGCTACTACGACGCCTACTATCTGAAAGCCCAGCAAGTTCGCACGCTGATCAAGCAGGACTTCGACGAGGCATTTGGGGACGTTGATGTCATCCTTTCGCCGACCTCGCCCACCACCGCCTTTCGCATCGGCGAAAAAGTGGACGATCCGCTCGCCATGATTTTAACCGACATTTTCACGACCAGCGCCAATCTGGCCGGCCTGTGCGGGATCAGCGTCCCTTGCGGATTCGACGCCGACGGGCTTCCGGTCGGCCTGCAGTTGCTCGGCCCTTCGCTGGGTGAAGAGAAGATTCTGAGGGCTGCCTACGCCTACGAACAGAGTACGGAGTGGCGCCTGAGGAGGCCGGTCCTGTGAACGTCCTCTGTTCTCTGAACCAAAAGAAACGCCTGACTGATTCGGCCCAAAGATGCCTCCGAAAGTCAATCTCCTGGGCATCGGCTTTTGGCGCAGCCGCTGCAGCTGGCCGGCAACGGCCCGGTTAAGTCGCCGTCCGTTGTGCAATCGGCTCTAAAGGCTTCCGTCGCAAACGCAGACGCTTGGGCTCGCCCAAGGCATCCGGCAGGCATCGAAACTACCTGTCCCCACAGCTATAGAACCAACTAGAGACAAATATGATACTTATGAATACTCCTGAAGCTCCGCCCGCGATTAGGCCCAACACGGCCGACGACCAAACCAACCATTCTACAGGCTTGCGACGTTCGCTGGAGAGCCGTCTGAGCACACGCGTCATGCGTGTGCCGCCCTCTCCCATTCGACGCTTTTTCGATCTCGCTACCACTATGGATGACGTGATCAGCCTGGGAATAGGCGAGCCTGACTACGTAACCCCGAAACCGGTTCTCAATGCCGGGTCGGATAGCCTTCAGCAGGGCAACACCTCCTACACCTCCAACGCCGGCACATTGGAGCTGCGACAAGCCGTAGCCGACATGCTGACGAATCTATACGACGCGCCCCAATACGATGCCGGTACGGAAGTACTCATCACTGTCGGCGTCAGTGAAGCCATGTACATTGCCATGCAGGCGCTGCTCGACCCGGGTGACGAAGTGCTTGTTCCTCAGCCCTGCTTCGTTTCCTACACCGCCGACGTGATTCTGGCCGGAGGTACCGTTGTCGACATTCCCACCTACGCCGCCAACAACTTCGTCCTGACACCAGAACAACTTGAGGAAGCCATCACCCCGCGCACCAAGGTCCTGCTCATCGGCTATCCCTGCAATCCAACCGGGGCCGTTATGAATCGGGCGGAGCTCTCTGCTATCGCCCAAGTAGCCGATAAGCACGACCTGATCGTCATCTCCGACGAAATCTACGATCGCCTCGTCTACGATGACCACGAGCACGTCATGTTCGCCGCCCTGCCGGGCATGGCCGAGCGCACCATCCATCTCGGCGGGATGAGCAAAGATTACGCCATGACCGGCTGGCGCATAGGCTATGCCGCAGGCCCGGCCGAACTGCTCGGCGCCATGCGTCGTATCCACCAATACCTCATCATGTCCGCGCCAACTGGCGGTCAGGCCGCCGCCTTGCGTGCACTGACCGACCCCGCCGCCGAATCCGCCGTGCAGGAGATGGTCGCCAGCTACGGCGAACGCCGCCGCTTCCTCGTCGACGGCCTCAACGAAATCGGCCTTGACTGCTTTGAGCCAAAGGGCGCATTTTACGCCTTCCCTAGCGTTCAGCGCACCGGCATGGACGAGTTTGAGTTTGCCGAGAAGCTCCTGAACGAGGAACGCGTGGCCGTCATTCCGGGCAGCGGCTTCGGCGCCGGCGGCCAGGGACACGTCCGCTGCGCCTACCCCGTCGAAATGCCGAAACTGGAAATCGCCTTGGAGCGGATGTATCGATTCCTGCGGCGCCAAGGGGTATAGCAGCACCTGAACCCGAGCTGCTCGGGCTCTCCTGTGTTCCCTGCTATTCGCGCTGCTGGCAAAGTGGAACCGGTTACTGGCTTGGCGTCGGAGTTGGGCTGGGTGTCGGCGACGGTTCAGGTGTCGAATCGGCAGTCGGTGATGGGGTGGCAGTCGGCGTGACCGTAGGCGAGGGGGAATTCACGCTCGGCAGCAGCAACTGCACCGGCAAAGACGAGATGGTGAGCGACATCGCTGCCGACGCATCGATTCTCCCGTGACCGAACTTGTCGTCCTTGCTGGCGTCGCCCAAGTCGACCGCGCTCTGCTGGATCACCGCTGCCACCTCTTCAGAGGACAGACCCGGAGCGGCAGACAGTATCAGGGCGGCCAGTCCTACCACGTGAGGCGTTGCCAGGCTCGTTCCATTCACCGATCGATACTCCTCATGCGTCGGGGGAAACAGGCTGTAAATGCTTACCCCAGGCGCCGCAATATCTACAAAGGTGCCCGCGCTTGAGAACCAGGCGTGGGCATCGTTTCTGTCAGTGGCGCCGACTGCCACTACGTTGTCGAGCGCAGCAGGATAGGTGACGGGATTTCCTTGTTCATAGAGGTTTCCGGACGCCGAGAACACGAGAGCGCCTTCATTCGCGGCGTAGTTGATAGCGCTCTGCATCCCAAATGATGGGCCAAAACTGATGATACTGATGTTGATGACGTCTGCGCCCTCGTCCGCAGCCCAATAGAGGGCGCACGTAAGGTTGCTGCTCACGCCCTGACCCTGGTTGTCCAGAACTTTCACTGGCAAGATCTGGGCATTCCAGGCCAGGCCGGCTATGCCCCTCTCGTTATGCGCAGCGGCCGCAGCCACCCCAGCCACCAAGGTTCCGTGACCGTAATCGTCGTCCGCTTCGGTGTCTTCGTTGACGAAATCGTACCCCTCCAGAACACGCGCCGACAGTTCAGGATGGTCCAGGTCGACGCCCGAATCGATCACCGCAATAATCACATTGCTACCGCTGGAAACCTTCCAGGCTGCTTCAGCTCTGATCTTGGTCAGTGCCCACTGCCTGTCGTAAAAGGGGTCGTTGGGTGTTCCCCCGCTATTCGCTGACAGCAAGGTCGATTGCCTCAGCTTTGATCCGGCGCCGCTATTGCTGACTACTCGTCTCTCCCCAGCGGCATTCTCAACAGCCGAGGCCGCGAAGATCAAATAGTCCGGTTCAGCGTATTCCACCGCTGGATCCAGCATGAATGCCTCCGCCGCCGCCAGTTCCGTTCCCGGGCGCACACTGTGCAAATGGACTGAGCCGCAGGGAACCGAGGAGGGACGCAGATCAAAGTGTTTGGCGGTTTCTGTCAGCGAAACCGAGGAAAAGCCAGAATTGAACTTGATCAGGATGCGGCCGGTCGCGTACGTTTCCTTGCTTCCGACCAGTCTTGGAGACCGTAGCCTGCCCGAACAGGAAGAAAGAACCGAAAGGAGGAGAATGAGGCAGAGAGAAATGAAAATTGAGCGATTAAGGGAAGAAGTGACCATTGAAAAGCAGCAATGAAGCGCCGAATAACTCCTCAAGTCCGTAAGTTTGAAAATGCAAGCTCTGGGCTCAAGCCTCTGGCAAGTTGACGAACGCTTCAGCGCTGTTCCACAGGCCCCAACGATTATATCATATCGTGAAATCGAGTCTGTAACGTCTCCAAAAAGCAACAGGCCCTCCCCATGAGGTCCCGCCGCTCGTCAGTTCATTACACCAGACCAATGGGGGCATCAGTTCCTATCTCTCTATCCGCTTTGAAGAAACTCCTGACTGCAACTGCCAACCTGCAGGCGACTTACCACTATCTGCATTCCACCTGGAACCACCTGAACTCTTGACGCATATATCGGTGTCGAGTACCATTTCTATGCACCGGAAACACCTCTAACCACATTTCAAGACGAATTTACATGCCTGAACACAGTGTTCTCATCCAGAATGCACGCATCGTTGACGGCTCCGGTTCTCCTTGGCGCTACGGTGATGTGGCCTTGGCAAATGATCGCATCGCAGCAGTCGCTCCACCCGGCGCCATCCCAACAGAGAACTGCGCCGAAGTCGTGGACGCCAGCGGGCACGTGATCTGTCCCGGATTTGTCGACATTCTCAGCCACTCTATCCTGTCGCTCATGGTGGACGGCCGCAGCCTGTCCAAAATTTCCCAGGGCGTAACGACGGAGGTAATGGGCGAGGGATGGACGCCAGCCCCCTTGGGCGGAAGAATCAGTGCCGAACTACCCGTTCACCAATTCACGCAACTCTTGGATCCAGCGTGGGCCGAGCGAATGGCGTCTTGGCGCCGCTTCCGCGACTGGTTGGAGGCCATGACCGAACAGGGTGTTTCACCCAATATCGGTTCCTTTCTCGGCGGGGGTACGCTGCGCAAGTACGCCATGGGAATGGACATGCGACCCCCCACCGATGACGAGATGGCGACGA
Source organism: Caldilineaceae bacterium (assembly GCA_026914085.1). Classification (GTDB taxonomy): domain Bacteria; phylum Chloroflexota; class Anaerolineae; order Caldilineales; family Caldilineaceae; genus Bin5. The sequence continues at coordinate 7,239 of JAPPKG010000025.1, forward strand.
TGAAGCGGGTTACCGCCGAGGCTATGGAGGACGGCGCATTCGGCGTCTCTTTCGCGCTTATCTACCCACCCTCCAGCTATGCTACTACCGACGAAGTCGTTGAGATCGCCCAGGCCTTCCGCCCCTACAACGGAATCTACATCACCCACCTGCGCTCGGAAGCCGACGCCTTTATGGAGGGGCTGGAGGAAGCGCTTTCCATCGGCCGCAATGCCGGTGTTCCGGTAGAAATCTATCACCTGAAGGCAGCCGGAACACGCAACTGGCACAAAATGCCCTCAGCAATGGAGCGCATCACCGAGGCCCGTTCACAAGGAATCGATGTCACTGCAGATATGTACACCTACCCGGCTGCAGGAACCGGTCTCACCTCCGTATTGCCGCCTTGGGCTGCAGCCGGCGACAAGCTGTATGAGAACATTCGCGATACCGCTATGCGCGCCAAGATCAAAGAAGCTGCCCTTCATCCAACCGGTGACTGGGAAGCGATGGCCGACTTGGTTGGACCGCAGGGCGTGATGCCAGTAGGCTTCCTGAAAGACGAAAATCAGAAGTATGTGGGAAAGCTCCTCTCGGAAATCGCAACAGAATTGGCCGTGGACTGGCCGGACGCGGCTATGGATCTTCTCGCATCCGAAGAGCAGCGCATCAGCACATTCTATTTCGTCATGAGTGAAGAGAATCTGCGGCGCCAGCTGCAACAACCCTGGATCATGATCTCCACCGACGCCGGTGGGTTGGACCCATCCTGGGCCGCGCCAACCGGCCCCTACCATCCACGCGCCTACGGCACCTACAGCCGCGTTCTGGGAAAGTACGTGCGCGAAGAAAAAGTGATCTCGCTGGAGGACGCAGTGCGCAAGATGTCTTCGGCACTCTGCGACCGGCTCGGACTGCGCGACCGGGGCCAGCTGCGCGAGGGCTTCTTCGCCGACGTGGTGATCTTCGATCCGCAGACAGTCGGCGACCGGGCTACATTCACCGACCCGCACCAGCTCTCCGTAGGTGTACGCGATGTCTGGGTCAATGGCGAACGCGTCTATAAGGATGGCGCGCACACCGGGGCCACACCCGGTCGCATCGTATCCGGCCCAGGGCGGCGAGCATGACCACTCCCGACGCCGCCCTTCTTCTGGGGGGCCGGCTCTCCCTGGTCTCTTGGCAGGCAATCTGATGTCTATCTCTTCCACAATCGAGAGCTATTTGGAGGCCGCCGATACCGGTTCGGCCCATACCCGCCGCACCTACCGTACGGCGATGAATCTTTTCCGCCAATATCTGGACGAAAAAGGGATCCCGCCCGACGTAAAGGATCTTGAAGACCTCGATGTCGACCGGCTGCTGGCGTTTTCGACCTGGCTCCTGGAGGCGGCCAGTATCGGCCAGCGAACTCTTACCACTTACCTGGCCGCCATGATGGCTTGGGTGAGCTACCTGCAGGTGCGAGGCTGGTTGCCGTTCACGCCGCAGGAGTTGGCGCGCCTGCAGGAAGGGATCAAGCACGTTCGTAGAACGCAACGCCCTCCGGAGTTGATACCCCATCCCCCCCGTCCCGAGGAGATGGAACTCCTGGTCACTGCAGCACGCGAGACCGTCCTGCGCCGGCCAGAAGATCCCCGTGAACGGCTTGCCAAGTTAAGGGACATCGCTATCGTGGAGACGCTGCGTTGCACGGGGCTGCGGGTCGGGGAACTGGTCAGCATCACACGCAAACAGTTGGAGGACCAGGATAGAGCCGTGTGGGTAGTTGGCAAGGGCAACAAAGTGCGCCGCGTCTATTTCGACGAACGGTCCTGGGACGCGATTCACCACTACTTGCAGGCGAGGCAACTGTTCGACGGCGCCACTGGCCGCCCCCTGTCCGACCTGCCTGTCTTTGCCCGCCATGACAGAAAGTCCGGCTCAAAAGTGTTGCCGCTGTCGACGCAGTCCATCCAGAATACGATTCGTCGCCTGGCCGAAGGGGCGGGCCTTGGCGCCAAGGGCATAACTCCCCACGCGCTCCGACACTTTTTCGCCACCCGTATCTACCAGACCACCCACGACCTGGCCGTCACCCAGACCGCGCTGGGGCACGCAAGTCCCAACACGACCCGCATCTATGCCAAACTTGAGGACAACGCTGTGCGTGACGCCCATCGTGAGGCTTTTGAATCGAAGTAATCTGTGGGAATCAGCCGGCGGCAAATGGCCGGAAGCTTTACTCACCGCTGTCCGCGGTTTGCAGGTCTGCCATCAGCAGCCAGTAGGGAACGAAGCCGTAGTACCAGGCGAGTAACAGTGCAATTCGCAGTCCGTGGAAGCCGTCCCGCCACCCCTTCAGTGTGACAAAGCGGCGCCGCAACTCCCGTACCGGCTGAAGAATCAAGTTGTGCGGCCTTGGTTGAACACCCTCTTGCTCGAGAATCCTGGCTTCGTACCGGGCGTAGGTTCGCTGCTTGCGGTGAAACTGCTGCCAATTCGCGTAGTTGTAGTGCAATAGAGGCTCTGCCAGCACCCCGTCCTCCCCCTCCAGGACGACGACCTCGTGGACCTCCCTGCGCAGGTCGTAACGGGCAGAGCCCCTCCGCAAAAGGCGCAACTGATAATCCGGGAAGAACCCGCCCCCCTGCATCTCATGCCCAACGATGAAGTTGCGCCGCGGAATCCAGAATCCGGCCCGGCGCCCATCCTGGCACGCTTGCAAGACCTCACGTGCCAGCGCAGGCGTGGCCCGTTCGTCTGCATCGATGAACAGAATCCACTCACTGTTGATGCTGTCAAGCGCTGCCTGCCGTTGCCGGCCGTAGTCGTCAAATGGACGCGCGACCACAAGAGCGCCGGCCCCCTGCGCAAGGCCCCGCGTACTGTCCTGACTGCATGAGTCCCACACCACGACTTCGTCTGTCCAGCCCTTCAGCGCGTCGATGCAGTCAGCAATGTTATCAGATTCATCCTTGGTGAGAATTACTGCCGTTAGGCGCGGCGGCATCCGGAAAACCCTCAATTGCGCAGACATCCAGTCTCTTGGCTGACAGCAACTGTGCCAAATGTGGCTATCCGCCAGAACTCAGCACGTTGGCATATGCATCCAGCTGCTCCCCCAACCGATCGCCGCTGAGGCGGCCGCGGGCGAACTGGCGGCGGGCGGCCATCTCGTTCAATGCCAAACCCAGGCGCACGAGTGGCCTCAGGAACAGATGGAATCCTTGCGGATAGCGGTGCCCATTGATCTTGAAGAAGCGGAATCGGCTGGCCCACAGCCGTTCGAAGGACTTCCAGCGGACTTGGCTGCTGCTGCGGCCTTCGTAGTGAACTACCTGCGCTGTCGGCACTGCATAGGTCGGCATTCCCGCTTCGCGCATGCGCAAGCACCAGTCCATCTCCTCACAGTACATGAAGTAGCCTTCATCCAACAGCCCCACCGCGCGGATGCTCTCTCCCCGGGCCATCAGCGCAGCACCGAGCACAAAGTCGACGGCAAAAGGGGCGACGCCCAGCCACTGCCGGCGCGAGTATCGCCCGTTCAAGCGGCTGTGCAAGAGTCGATGAGTCAGGCGGCTTAGGCCGGGCGCCCCCGCAAAGGGCATGAGATCGAGAGCGATCTGCGCCAGCCCTGGAAATGCAAAGCCTCCATGTTGCAGGCTGCCGTCTCCATAATGCAGCCGCGGACCGCACGCGCCTGCCGACGGGTTGTCCCGCATGAATGAGGCCAGCTTGCCTAATGCGTCGTCCACAACCTCTGTGTCTGGATTGAGAAGGAGAACCAGTTCGGGAGCCGAAGCCGCGCGCTTCTCGCTGTCTGCTCCAAATCCCAACCCTCTTAGGGCAAAGTTATTGGCCCGCGTAAAGCCAAGATTCTCATTCATGGCGATGAGACGAACGTCCGGGAACGCATCGGCCACCATCTGCGCGCTGCCGTCCTGGCTGGCGTTGTCGACGACCGTTACGTCAACGACCAGCCAGTCGCCGCTTAGTCCCGCCGAGTCAAAGACACTGTGCAGGCAACCGCGCAATAGATCACGCACATTGTATGAGACGACAATTACTGCCAAGCGCATAGATCTGTCTTCAAGTTGGTCTGACGCCAAGGTTTTGGCCTGCCGCTCACTCCGTTCCAACATTCACGGTGATACGGTCGATGAAATCGTTGGGATGCCCATAGGCCTCATGAATCAACCCGCCCCACCACAGAACGTTCCCACCTGGCGGCCTCCCCTCAAAAAGTATGCAGCCGCTGACCTCGCCGGAATTCCCAGGCATCAGATACCAGGCACTCTCCCCTTCGATTTCAAGGTATTCCAGATCCTCTTGGCGTCCGATAGCCCACCGGAAGGGGTAGGGATACCCGGTTGTGCTGAAATTGAGTCCAAATCGAAACACGCCGGGCAGTTCAAACCAGTACTTGCCCCGGTTTTCTGGCTTGGAAGCGACAGAATTGAACGAATCATGAATGAAGTCCTCGACGAAACGGTACTCCTGCCCCGGCCAGGGACCGTTTGTGCGCACAGGCACATCGCCTTCATTCTTGACAATAGCGTTGAAGCACAGCTTCTGACCAAGCGGCACACTAACGACTCGGTTGACTTCGTTTACCCAGTCGATCTCGCCTTGAACGACGTCAGCCCGCGGCCTGCCTCCTGATTCAATCGTCAGTGCGCGAGTCACCCGCACGCGATTTCCGGCCAGATCGTTTGCCTCGCCAACGACCAGGTAATCGCCGTCAGGCGGCGGTTCAGCATTTAAGTCAACACCGCCAAAATACTTGTAAGTGTGGTTTCCGGTTTCCTCAGGTTCGATGGTATTTGGCCCTTCCGCGATATGTACCTTCAGGCCAGGCCTGTCAGGGTCCACAAGAAAGACCTGAATGTTCTGTACCTCTTTCGTCA
>JAPPKG010000643.1:0-12099 GCA_026914085.1 Caldilineaceae bacterium
AGGGCCGACTAGGCCCGACCGCCCAGAACTGCAGTGGTCAGTGGTTAGTGGTCAGCGGTCAGAGAGGTCGCTTACCCGGCCCCAGTGTTGAGCGCGGAATGGGTTTGACTTAGTCGGTGGGGGCATGGTTCAGTTCCTTGTTCTACCCAAAGCCACAGGAAAGCTTCGAAATGGTCCAAGCAAACGGTTCCCCGACTCAATTTGAGTACCACGGCAACATTCACATGCACACGACCCACAGCGATGGATTCGGTTCCTTTGAGGAGCTGATCGACGGGGCCGTGAAGGGCGGGTTGGACTTTGTTTATGTCACCGATCACAACGTTCTGGTTCGTGAGCAGGAGGAAGGTTACCGGCGCGGCGTCCTGACTCTTGTGGGACAGGAGGTGCACGACACGCAGCGAGAGCTTCCTGGAAACCACCTGCTCTGCCTTGGTGTGGAGTCCGACGTAAGCAGCCACGCTTCTGATCCTCAGCAACTCATTGAGGCCGTCAAGCGACAGAATGGTCTGACGTTTCTGGCCCACCCAATTGAAGAGCGGACAGAACTTTTTTCCAAGTGCTATCCGTGGCATAGTTGGGAGGTTACGGATTTCCATGGCGTGGAGCTGTGGAACTACCTCTCCGGGTTCCGCGGGTTCACGACCAGCTACCTGAGGGCGGCGATGGTTGGATTCTTCCCGCGGCTTTTCGCAGCCGGACCGTTGCCGGAAATGCTGGCAAAGTGGGACGAACTTACGCAGGAGAGACCGGTCGTGGCACTCGGCGGAACCGACGTCCATGCTATCAAGTACCGCCTAGGGCCGATAAGCCGTCGCTTTCTCAGCTACGAAGAGAGTGCTAAGGCGCTTAACACACACATTTTGAGCAACACGCCTTTGCTCGGTCCAACGTCAGATGACTCATTTGACTTTCGTGACCCAAACACGCTGCACGACCGTAATGTAGTCCTGGAGGCGCTGCGAAAGGGACACTGCTGGCTGGGATACGACCTGGTAGGATCTACGGAGCAGTTTCGCTTTTGGGCGGAAGGCGAGCGTTTTGGGGAGGGAGAGGTTGCCGGTCGCCCAGCAGCGCCTCGGTCAGGTGATGCTGAGGCATTGGGCGTGATGGGAGACTCTGTCAACCTCTCCGAAGGGAGTTCTGTGACGTTGAAGGTACGGAGCCCAGAGGTTGCAGACATCCGCATTCTGCGCAATGGGCGAGTTGTTACGCAGGGAAACGCCGAGACTCTCACCTACCAGGCTCGCGACGCAGGGGTCTACCGGGTTGAGGTATGGAAGCAAAGGTGGGGCAAGCCGCGCGGGTGGATATTCAGCAATCCGATTTACGTCAACGGAGTACGGCCTGGCGAGAGTTGATTGAGGGCCCGTTGGCAAGTCTGCGGTTGGACCGTTTCTCCTCTACGGACAGGGACTCGTTGTTCCAAGAGCCGACTGTCAGCCTGTGGAAATGCTGGCCGGCCAGTTCTGCAGTTCGGTGCTCAGGAGGGCGAGTACGGCATTTTCTGCCTTCTGTGGGTAGCGCAGCGAGTGCTTTTGCGCAAGTTGAGGGGCATACCAGCGATAGAGGACGACAAGGGCGACGGCCTGCCCAACCCACGTAGCGCCGTCACCTGCTCTACTCTGGCGGCTAGACGGTCGCAAGCCCATGCTTCTCTCGAAGGCCTCGCGTTGGGACGGTCCCAGGAACTGGTTGATACGAGAGTTTGTTTGAGGACGGCTGCCTCCATTCAAGGTCACAACCAGGTCAAGCAGTAGAGTCTGCATCTCAGTCAACAGCAAGTATGCAGCCAGCTGTTCACGACGCCTCACCACTGCCGGCAGCCGCGCCAGCAGCAACCAGAAACGCCCAAGTTGCGATTCAATCAACCGAGAGTCTGGCGTCCAGTTCGCCCGCTGTTTGCTGGTCAAAGATGTTCTGTCGACGCTGTCCATGTGCTCTGCAACATAAAGGAGGCGTGTAGCGCCACCAGGTCTTTCTTTGCCCTCGTCCCCGGCCAACAGCGTCCAGGTGAGCTCAAAGAGAAGGGCGGCCGGACCGGTGTAGTCCAGTGCATCATCTCCGGATGGTTTCCCAGGCGTGATGCCACGAAGGGAGCCTCCTCTCGCCGAGTCGCTTATCTGCTCAACGAAAACAATTTCTTCCTCGAGTGTTTCTTGAATCGTATCCAGATAGTTGTGGTAAGGTCTTGACGAGGCCGCAATCTTGCTGCCATTCTGATCCCACAGGAGATGCAGGTCGACGCTGCTCCATCGATCGGCGTCACCACGCGCCAGGGACCCCTTAAGCCAAATCACTTTGGTCTGCTCCAAAGCGGCCAGACGAGGAACCAGGGCCCGCAAAAGCGCGCGATGCCTGGGAAGTTCAGTCAATGGCGTGAAGTCAAAGTTAAATTGCATGGGAATTGGAGCAGGTGTCGGGTTAAGCCGGGCTAAAGTATAGCATGGCCCCGGATCTGATTCCGAACGTCTCACCATGCTTCTATAGCCGACCCGCCCGAGTTTGCGTCTTTGTGGCCGTGAACGGGATTGCAATGCCCTGCTTTACTCCGCACGTAGGGGAGACGCGCCGAATGAGGGGAGTTCTGTTATAATTGCCAACATAGGCGCAGGGGCACTGATTCTCGCGGGTTAACGGTACAGTCTGTTTCATCTGCCCCAACAGGCAGACACGCCGCCGACGGTCCCTCCTAATCGACAAGGAACAGATATGGCTGAACGCAACCCATTCCACGAACTCCTGGAAAACCTGGATGAAGACGACTGGGAGCAGATCGAAGAAGAACTGCTGCATGATGACAACGGTCCCAGTAATCCGGGAACGCCCCGGCAAGGAGGGGGCAATGGCGGACAGGGAGGAGGCGGCCGTTTGTTGTGGTGGATGCTGATTCCCTTCCTGGTCCTCATCCTGTTCAATACCGTCCTTGGATTCTACACGGACTGGCTGTGGTATGACAGCCTTAAGCTGACGTCAGTATTCTTCACTCGAATTGGGGCCTCCCTCGGCCTTTTTGCCGCCGGCGCGCTGGCTTTCTGGCTCGTCTTCGTATTCAATGTCCTGCTGGTGCGGCGCCTGAATCCGCAAGGACTGGCTGATACGCCGGTGATCGAAGCGATTCAGGCCATTGGCGTCCGTCTAACTCCGGTAGTCCTATTGGTAGGCGCGTTTTTTGCATTCTTCATGGGTACGGGGGCCTCTTCGGCGTGGGAGGAGCTCCTACTCTACTTCAATCAACAGCCGTTTGGCATGAGCGACCCGATCTTTGATCGGGATGTAAGTTTCTTCCTCTTCACATTGCCGATATGGCAGTTTCTGCGCGGCTGGCTGATGACGATGCTTGTCATCACACTGATAGCTACCGGCCTTGCCAGCGGCATTGGGTGGCGGGGATGGGGCGCGCCGGCCGCGGTTCGCGCCCACCTCAGCGTACTGGGGGCATTGATCCTGCTTCTGATCGCGTGGCAATACAGGTTGGATGCTCTGGAACTTGTCTACAGCAGACGCGGTGCAGTCTTTGGAGCAGGCTATACCGACGTCAATGCCCAGCTACCCGCCTATACCATTCTCGTTTTTGTGACCATTATCGCCGCTGTGTTACTGCTTGTGAACGTATTCCTGCAGCAGGCCTGGCGGGCCATAGTGGTCGTTTTGGTGGGCTGGATTGCGATTTCCGCTCTGGCAGGCAACATCTACCCCAACCTAGTTCAGCGCTTCCAGGTCAACCCAAACGAATTCACGCGCGAGCAGGAGTACATCGCGCACAATATTGACTTTACACGCGTCGCCTACGGTTTGGACCGGATCGTCGACGAAAACTTCGATGCTGAGAGCGAGTTAACAGGTGAAGAGCTTCTCAGCCAACCAGATACAATTACCAACATCCGACTGTGGGACTACCGACCTCTGCTCCAGACGTACAACCAGGTGCAGGCGTTGCGGCAACAGTACCAGTTCACCGACATCGATATCGATCGCTACGATATTGAAGGTGAGCGCCGCCAACTAATGCTGTCGGCGCGAGAGCTGATTCCTGAGCAGTTGGAACAACCTGCGCAGACCTGGGTAAATCGCAAACTGGTCTACACGCACGGTTACGGCGTCGCCGCTTCACCGGTGGCCGAGATCACCCCAGACGGGTTGCCGACCTTTGTGTTGCAGGACCTGCCCGTGCAAGGCATTCTGGACGTCACCCGGCCACAGATCTACTTTGGCGAGCGCACAAACGAATATGTGATCGTCAAGACGGAGACCCCAGAGTTCGACTACCCACGCGGTGAAGGGGGAAACGTTTTCACGACCTTCGAGGGAGACACCGGCATCAGGATTGGCGGGTTCCTGCCTCGACTGGCATTCGCCATTCAGTTTGCTGACATAAACCTGTTTATCAGCCAAGAGTTGAACCCAGAGAGCCAGCTCCTGTGGAGAAGAAATATCCTGCGGCGTACGCTAGAAGTGGCGCCCTTCCTGCGATTCGATTCTGATCCGTACATCGTGGTGGGCGGAGACGGCAACCTTTACTGGTTCCTCGACGCATATACCGTCAGCGGGCGCTTTCCATACAGCGAGCCGAGCCAGTTCGGTACCAGGACCGTTCCGCCGGGCTTCAACTACATTCGCAACCCGGTCAAAATCATCATTGACGCGTATACGGGCGAGATGAACTTTTATCTGGTCGAGCCGGATGAACCAATCGCCGCCGCCTATGCGCGCATTTTTCCGTCGCTATTCACTTCTTTTGAGGAGATGCCGGCGGACCTCAATGCCCACATTCGCTACCCTAACGATCTCTTCAGCATTCAGGCCAGTGTTTTCCGCACTTACCAGATGACCGAGCCGACCGACTTTTACAACAGAGAGGATGTTTGGGCGTGGCCGGAAGAGATTTTCGACAACCAGTCAAGGCCGATGGAGCCCTACTATGTGTTGATGCAGCTCCCAGGCAGCGAGGACCTGGACTTCATTCAGATCCTGCCATTTACGCCTGCCAACCGCGAGAATATGATTTCCTGGCTGGCCGCACAGAACGACCCCGAGAAGTATGGAGAGATGCTGGTATACCGGTTCGGCAAAGACTCTCTCGTGTTCGGGCCCAAACAGATTGAGGCGCGTATCGACCAGGACCCGACGATCAGTTCGCTTCTCAGCCTGTGGAACCAGCAAGGAAGCCAGGTCATTCGGGGCAACCTGCTGGTAATTCCCATTGGCGAGAGTCTGCTCTACGTGGAGCCACTCTATTTGCAGGCAGCGACCGGCAAGATACCCGAGTTGAAGCGAGTTATACTGGCTACTTCGGAGCGGGTGATTATGGCTGAGAACCTCGGGCTGGCGCTGGCGGATCTGTTCGGCCAGGATATCCTGGCTGACACAAAGCTGGCTGAGTTGGCGATTTCAGGAGACGGTGAAATGCCTGCCGTACAGCCAGTGGCAGAGCAGGAAGCGGTCGACGTCAACCTGGCGACATCGTCTCTCGAAGAACTGATTCTGGAGGCAAACAGTCGCTACACAAGAGCGCAGGACGCCTTGTTGTCGGGCAACTGGGCTGCTTATGGCGCTGAATTGGACGGCCTTGAAAGGATACTGGACCGGATGTTGGAGGTGAGTGGCCTGTCCGCCGAGCCCACACCACAACCGCTGCCATCGCCCGCGCCGACGCCGGCTGCAGAAGCAAGTTCAGGATAGGGCAACGGCCCGTCTTCGACTCGAAGACTGTTGTGATCGATCCCAAGTTGGCCCGTCTGGTTGTTGCGGCGCAGTTGCGGGTCGCATGTAGGAGGAGTCGCTAAGATGACAGAATTGCCTTCTTCGCCCCCGCCAACCGTGCAGGATGTTCTCGAGAAAATCGATCGGGAGTGGGAGGCGTTGCAGAAGGTCTTGTCCGACCTGAATGCTGATCAGATGACAGAGCCTGGCGAGGGAGGTTGGTCGACCAAGGATGAGCTGGCCCATCTGGCAGCTTGGGCAAGGGGACTGGCCGCCCTGGTGAGAAAGCAGCGCCGTTACCCGCCGATGGGCCTTCCCGACGACGCGGCACCCCATAGTTATGGTATTGAACGTATGAATCAGCTCATCTACGAGCGCAATCGGGACCTGCCGCTCGGCGACGTTCTGGCGGAGCTGGAGGAAGCGCATCGAGATGCGTTAGCGGCCGTTTGCGAACTTTCCGACGACGATCTGCTGCGTCCCTATGACGATTATCAGCCCCAGGACCGCCGCCCAGACGGGCACACGCCCATATTGTGGCGCATTGCCGGCAACACCTACGGGCATTACGCCGAACACCGAGAGACCATCGAACGCCTGTGGAGTAAAGAATGAGCGAAAAGAGGAAGGTTGTAATCACCGGCGCGTCCGGATATATCGCGAGCCTGCTGCTGCCTGCCCTGCGCCAGCGGTATGATCTTACATTGCTTGACGTACGGACAACGGACCGCGACGGCAATGAAGTGGAAGGCGTGCAAATCGCGGACCTGACCCAACGCGATCGGGACAGTTACCGCCATCACTTTCGCGGCGCCGACGCCGTAATCCACCTTGGCTTCACCCGCGCCGAGGACAAGTCAGACGCTGTCCAGGACTTTTATGCCGAGTTGTCCAACGTGGAGATGGCCTTTCATGTTTATCAGACTTCGCAGGAAGAGGGAGTCAGGCGCGTCGTCGTCGCCAGCTCCAACCACGCTGCGGACTACTACGAGCCTCTGATCCTGGACAAGAAGTGGGATATCGTCACACCGGAGATGAGACCGTTTTCCGACAACTATTACGGCTGGGCCAAGGAGGCCTACGAACACCTGGGCTTTGTTTACGCTGTGGGGCGGATGCAGTTCCGCGGCGTCGACGTCGAGGACAGTTCTCCCCAGTCTCTGGAGAATGTGCAGGTCCGCATCGGTGGACCGAGGGAAGACGACCTTGAGAGGACTGACCCGGGAGACCTGCGTCGCATGGTGCGCGGGCTGGCCGTTTACATCAGCCAGCGCGACCTGCAGCAACTGTTCATCAAGAGCATTGAAACTGAGGATATCGGCGATGAGCAGGGCGTGCCGTTCCAGGTCTTTTACGGCATCAGTGGCAATTCACAGGCTTTCTGGAGCATTGTGAATGCGCGCAAGGTTATAGGTTACGAGCCCAAGGACAACAGCGAGTACCGCTTCAGCGACCAGATCCACGCTCACATAAAGGCTGCAGAAGAATCGTAACACTTTGCCGGAGTTTCCCTAGTTGTCCTGCCGATCCTCCGGATGCAGCACGCAGGTCGACCCTTTTCCTTCCTGTGCACTGTCTTCCCCAAAGTTGAGAAAGTGGTATCTGCCTTCCAGCCATTCCACCAGTTGGTCGCAGTAATGCTGCGATCCTGGATGCCCCGACTGTCCTTGCGACTCCACCGCCCACAATCCGTCTTCGCCCAGGTCGCTGATGAGCCTGTAATTTGCTCCCGTCGGGGCCAACCAGTTCGGATCGAACCCCGTATTGCAAACCGTTACACCGTTACCGCCCACGGGCAATCCACCGCGATCGAGCAGGAGGCCCAGATAGCCGCGTCCTGAGAGGACGTGGCGCAGATGGACCTTATGTAGATTTCCCCATGCCCATGCGGACATGTCGGGCCCCAAGCGATCCTCGATAGTTGCCAGCGCTGCCCTCAGAGAGTCGATCATCGCCGCTTCTCGATCTGTTTCCTCGAACCAGCCTGCCTTGTCCGCGTGGATCAGTTGTCCTGCAAGTCCACCAATCGTTCCGGAAAGGGCTGCCGCGAGCTCACTTTCGAACCTCTCAGCGGCGACCCTGCTGCACCACCTGTTGAAAAAGACCTCGAAGATGGAAGCGGCTACAGAGTCGGGCGCCATGTTATGGTCCCACGCCTGCAGATAGCTGGCGGCCTCCAAAACGCGGGCGTCGCCACTGCCCAACAGAACGGGCAACAGTCCGGGAAGGGCTTCATCTGCGCGCAGCGTTCGGGTGTCCTGCTGCATTTCTGCGAAGGTCTCTCTGGAGAAGCCGTCGCGTTCTTCAATCATCTGGCGGATGCGGCGCGCGCGGTGGCCGCTGGCCCACGTTCCCGACAGCGGATAGGGGAAGTCGTCCGGGGCGACACGGTTGTTGGCGGTTGCGATCCAGCCTCTGTGAGGATTCTCAAGACGGGGCATCTGCTCGAAGGGGATCAGGCCCTGCCACTGGTGAGCAGGGTCCCAGCCGGGCCGGTATCCTCGCTCCGGGACGCCCCTCACTGGAATGCCGCCGACGGCCTGGTAGCCGATATGTCCTTCTGTGTCGGCGATTACCAGGCTCCAAGTTGGCACCTGCCACTCGCGGGTGGCTTCTCGCAGATCGGAGACAGTTCGTGCGCGGTCCATCCCCAGCAGCGAAGTCAGCCAGCCGCAGTGGTTGTGGCCCAGCCAGCGCAAGGATACGGGGCCGGTACCGGCCGCCTCCGGGGGCAGAATCTCGTCGACGATGGGGCCGTTTCTAGAATAGCGGACCGTCTTATGAATCGGGTCGGCGCCTCGCACATGGATCGTTTCATCCAGCGTGCGCCACCGCTCCCATGCGCCGTTGTAAAGGAAACAGCCTGGCTGTTCAGGATCTGTCTGCTCCTGGTACAGGTCCCTCTGTGAGCAGATATTGTTGGTGATACCCCAGGCAACGTCGCGATTACGCCCGAACATGACCGCCGGCATGCCGGCGTAGGCCATACCGGCTACATCGAAGGAGCCGCCCTTCAGCTGCACTTCGTACCAGCACGAGACGGCAGCAAAGGCGATGTGCGGGTCGCTGGCCACCATGGGCCGCCCCGACTTCGTGCGGGCGCCACTCACGACCCAGTTGTTGCTGCCCACTCCCTCCTGCGGGTCGCCCACACTTGCGCCGATCTGGGAAACGCCCCCCGACTCTGCGGGGTACGCGCCTGCGGGGATGATGCTTTCCTCGTCGGCTTCTCCGGTCAGGAATGCCGAGTACAGCGTCCCGTCCCCGAGCGCACGCTTTGCCAGTTCAGGGCCGACTATCACGGGAAAGCGGACCGTCAGGTAGTAGCGAAACTCGGCGGCGATTGCCAGGCAGTCTACGGGGCGCCAAGGTTCCGGCTCATAGTCGAGTAGCGCGAATTCAATCGGGAGATTGTTGGTGGAAAGTGCCATGAGTGCGTTGACGCCTGCACTGAACCTTTCAAGCAGGGCGCGGGTTTCTGCGGGCGTGGACTCCCACTCGGAGGCCGCGATCCGGTTGAGGCCGACGGTACGTGCAACGGTGTCCAGCTGAATGCCGTCCTTGCCGAGGATTTCTGATAGCCGCCCGTGGCCTCTGCGGCGCAGGTAGTCGAGCTGAAAGAGACGGTCCTGCGCCATGGCAAAACCGAAGGCGTAGAAGAGGTCATCGTCATTTTCGGCGAAGATTTGCGGTATGCCCCAGCGATTGCGAAAAATGCGCGTTTCAGCGTTCACGTCCGACTGCAGCCTAGCGCTTGGCTCGGGGGTCCTTCGCCTGATTTCAGCAGTCCACAGGCGGTCGAATTCGGCTCGCGAGATGCTGAAATCGTTGCAGAGGGTGGCGAGCGACTCGCCGGATCCCAACCTCTTCAACAGTTCCACTGAGAGAGTGTCCATGCGAAAGTCCTCCTGAACTATGCGAAAGTTCTCTTGAGTTCCCGGATGTAAGAGAGGAATATGCGGCGAGAGGCCCCGACCAAGGAAGCCCAAAACACAGAGAACCTCCGATTGGAGGTTCTGGCTGGAATAGTGTGTGCGCGCCAGGCAGGACTCGAACCTGCGACCTTCGCCTCCGCAGGGCGACGCTCTAATCCACTGAGCTACTGGCGCTTATGGCGGGGAGGGAGGGATTTGAACCCTCGAGGGACATTGCTGCCCCTACCCACTTAGCAGGCGGGCGCACTCGACCAGGCTATGCGACCTCCCCATGTTAAGATTCTTGGCTGGGCCAGGCGGAGGGAGAGGGATTCGAACCCCCGGTGACATCACTGCCACAGTTGTTTTCAAGACAACCGCCTTCGTCCTCTCGGCCATCCCTCCGGGCCAGGACTTGCCAGCCATCAACCGGCACAGTATAAACCGAATTCAGAATACCTGTCAAATAAATGGGTCCAGTTCTCGTCGATCAGTTCTTGCTGTGAGTTCGCATTGCGTGCGTCTGATCCAACGCCTGGACGACAGTGCAAACTGATCCCGGAAGGGTCCGCTCCATGAGGAAAAGTCCGAGAGAATCGCTCAGCCGATCACCATCTCGTCTCCAAGATTGGGCCGCAAGACGTCTGGCAGCTTCACGCTTCCGTCCGACCTCTGATTATTTTCCAGAAGCGCGATGATAACTCGAGGCAGGGCAAGGCCCGAGCCATTGAGCGTGTAAACGTACTCCGGGCGCGCGCCCTCACACGGACGGTAGCGGATATTGGCCCGCCGGGCCTGAAAGTCGCGGAAAAGCGAACATGAGCTGACCTCGAGCCATTCCTGACAGCCTGCCGCCCAGACCTCCAAGTCATACTTGATGGCCGCGACGAACGAGAGGTCGCCGGTAGCGATGGCAACGCGGCGGTAGGGCAACTCAAGCCGCTCCAACAGTACCTCGGCGGCTCTTGTCAACGACTCCAACTCCTCGCGACCGGTGGCGGGTTCAACAAACTTGACCATTTCCACCTTCTGGAACTGGTGCACACGCTTGATGCCGCGGGCGTCTTTGCCCGCAGACACCTTTTCGCGCCGGAAACAAGGGGTGCTGGCGACGTAGTAGAGGGGCAATGCGCCGGGTTCCAGAATCTCGTCGCGGTGCAGGTTTGTAACCGAAACCTCGGCAGTTGGTATGAACCAGTAGTCCTCTTCAGCGTCACGGTAGAGGTTGTCGCCAAACTTGGGCAGATTGCCCGTGCCCTCCATGGCATGTCCGCGCACCATCATCGGCGGGTAGATTTCGGTGTAGCCGTGCTCCCGGATGTGGACGTCAAGAAACCAGTTTGACAGGACTCTTTGCAGGCGCGCGCCGGGTCCTTTGAGAAAGTAGAACCGGCTGCCAGCGGTAGCAACGCCGCGTTCAAAGTCGATGATGTCCAGTTGCGGGCCAAAATCCCAGTGCGCCTGTGGTTCAAAGTCGAATTCAGGAAGCTCGCCCCATTGGGTCAGAACGACATTGCCCTCTTCGTCGGGTGCGACAGGGACATCATCTTCGGGTGGATTTGGGATGCGCATCATGGCATCGTGGTAGGAGGCCTCGACGCCGCGCAACTCGTCGTCGATCCGGGCAATTTCGTCACCGATCCGGCTCATCCGCTCTTTCAGGGCGTTGGCCTCGGAGGCCTTCTTTTCGCGGAAGAGAAGGCCGATCTGCCTGGAGCCGGTATTGCGCTCCTCACGCAGTTTCTCTCCTTGCTGCAGCAGCTCTCGCCGTCTTCCGTCCAAATCCAACGCCAGCTCCCAGGGGGCTTCGGAGTCATTCAGCTTTGCCATCGCCTGGGCCAGCGCTTCCCGGTTGTCCCGCATCCATCGAATGTCAAGCATCTCAAGCTCCTGCCAAGTGAAAAAAGTAACTCCAAGTCCAGACTAACTCCAGAACAGAAAAATCCCCTCGTCAGTTCAGGACGAGAGGACCCGTGGTACCACCTGAGTTCGCAGACTGCTGCGTCTGCCTCTGGCGCCGGTAACGGGGCGGAACCGTCCGGCCATTTGGTGCCGGATGCTCCTGGGGCGCTATACCGTTCGTCGCCTATTGCCTCGCAGCAGCCGGCAACTCTCTGAAAGGTCGATCGGCCGGTCCGTTTCCCCAGTCACAGCAGTGACAACTGAATTGAGTGCGAGCGTATCACATGAATATCACTCTGTCAAAAGCAGGGCTCCTCGGAGTGCATCCCAGATTTAGGGTGGGAACAGTCTGGCGGGGAATCAGCGCCGGCGGTGGCTGGCGTTGCTTATCGTCTTTGGGCGAGACGCATTGCAGGCGCCAGGCCTGGTCGTACGGTGGAGTCCGTCAGTTGGGGAGGGTGCGAGGGCAGGCACTGGGCCGGCGCCTGCGGGGATCTGATGAGACTGATGGGACTGGCGGGACGCGGTCTGGCTGGACACCTTCGATTAGGCACCTGTTACGAATATCGACACCCGGTCG
>JAPPKG010000197.1:0-5644 GCA_026914085.1 Caldilineaceae bacterium
GCAGTGCGCCGGTGCCGGGAATCTGCCCCCGTTCGCTGGGGAAGGAGGTGTCGCTGTTGGTGCCGACAAAGCGGGCGCCGGCGCGTATGGCAAGGGTGGCGTCGGCGAGGCGCTCGTAGCGCACACTGAAATCGATGCCGGAAACGATCACGTCGGCCTTTTGGGCGTCTTCGACCAGGGTAATGCCCTCCTGCTGCAGCGCCCAGCGCAGGCCGTCCTGCCCGATCATGAAGACGCGTACGCCGTCGGGATATTGCTCCGCCAGCCAGCTGGCGGTCGCCAAGGCGCTGCTGAGAATATGGGCTTCGTCGGCGCCGATGCCCATACGGGCGATTTTTTCGACGAACTGAACGGGCGTGCGCGACGAGTTGTTGGTAACGAAGAGCCAGTTTCGACCGGTCGCCTTCAGATAGTCCAACAGTTCCTGAACGCCGGGCAGGGGTTCCTCTCCAACATAAACAACGCCGTCCATGTCCAGCAGAACGGCGCGCACATCTTTCAGATTTGCTGTTTGTGCCATGGGTGGACTCTGTGATCCTTTCAGCTGTTCGCCGGAGAGCGACTCCGACGGGCGGTGTGCGGCAGCAGACAGCGCCGCTCATTCCCTGGTCAGTTCGCGCTGCTCCGCAGGTCCTGCACATTGAGCTGCAGAGAGCGTCGCCCCTGCCATTCGTTGACTTCGAGATGAAAAACGATATCAATCAGGCTGCCATAGTGCAGGTCCCGGGCCCGACCGCCGAGGCCGAAGCCGATCGCGTCCAACACTTGCGAATAATCATGGCCGTCGATCGCCATCTTCAGATGCTTACCCCCGCCGACGGTGCGGGCGTTGCGGACGCGGCAGCGGCGGCAGAGGAATAGACCGGGTTCGTTTTTCTGGCCGACCGGCTCCATGCGGGCGAGCTGGCCCTGCAATGCCCAGTCGATCTGAACGACTGTCAGTTCGGTGTCGATATAGAGGCTGGGCCGCAGATCCTGCAAAGGATCGAGCTCCTGGGCGGCCATCTCTACGAGGGCTTCTCGCAACGCCGGCAACTGCTCGGTGCGCACCGTGAAGCCGGCCGCGCGGCTGTGGCCGCCGTGGCGCACCAGGAGGGAACCGACCCGATCGAGTGCGGCGATGATGTTGAATTCGGCGATACTGCGGGCACTGCCGCGGCAGATCTCCTCTCCCTGCTCGATCACGACTGCTGGGCGGTAGAACTGATCACTCAGCTTCCCCGCGGCCAGTCCCACGATTCCGGGTTGAAATTCTTCGCTGGCGACGATCAGAATCGGCGCAGCGGTTGGATCCAGGCCGGCGATCTCTCTTTCGGCGACTGCATAGGCTTCGGTCGTGAGCGCCTGGCGCTGCTGGTTGAGGCGTTCCAGACCGGTTGCCATTTCATAGGCTGTCTCGTATTCATCACAGCGCAGGAGATCATAAGCCAACCTGGCGCTGGCCAGACGACCGGCGGCATTGATGCGGGGAGCGATGCGAAAGCTGATTGCGGTGCTGTCGATCGTAGTGGGAGGCACCGAGGCCATTTCCATGAGCGCGAACAGGCCCACACGTTTGCCCTGGCTCAGTTCAGCCAGCCCCCGCCGCACCAACGAGCGATTTTCGCCCTGCAGGGGCATCAAATCGGCGACGGTGCCGATGGCCACCAGGTCGAGAAGGGACTGCTCCTCGGCCGCTGCCTCGTCCTGTGAAATTCGGCTCCAGGGCTGCTGAGAAACGGCCCGCAGGACACCCTGCGCAAGCCGGTAGGCAACACCCACGCCGGCCAACGGCTGAAACGTCCCTGCGCGGTCATCGCGTCGCGGATTGATCACTGCCAGCGCCGGCGGCAGGTCGGGACCGATCGTGTGATGGTCGGTGAGGATGACATCCATTCCCAACTCGGCGGCTTGCGTCACTTCTGCGACGCTGCGAATGCCGCAGTCGACCGTGACCAGCAGGTGGGCGCCCTTGGCGGCGATAGATTTCAGCGCCTCGACATTCAGACCGTAGCCTTCATCCACCCGGTTGGGGATGTAGGCGCCTACGAGCGCGCCGGCGCGTTGCAGGGCGGTGGTCATCAGGACCGTGGCGGTGACGCCGTCGGCGTCGAAATCCCCGTAGACGCAGATCACTTCACGGGCCTTGATGGCCTTTACGATGCGCGCCACGGCAGGCGACATATCGGTCAGGCGAAAAGGGTTCTCCTGTACCGCGTCCTCGACCTGCAGGAAGGACTCTATTGCGGTCCCGTCCTGGAGACCGCGATTGTACAGCACCTGCAACAGCGCCGGATGCTCATGGTTGATCTCCAGGAAGCTTTGCGGCGCCGGCGGATAGAAGTTCCAGTGTTTGTCAGTCGCCGACAAAGTGGATTCTCCACCAGGAGGGGATGGAAAAAGTGCACAGAACCCAATTATAGTCGAGAGCGCAAAAAATGGGGAATTTCCCACTCTAATCCGGCTGGACTACAATAGGGATCCAGTCTGAACCGATTGCCCTTCAAACCCTTACCGATGTCCGCCACTTCTGAACGATTGCGCCGCCTGCAAGGAATACGCAGGGGACGAACAGCCGCTGAAGCGGTCGAAACGCGCAAACTGTCGCAGCCCGAGGCGTCAGCGTCCGATTGGGAGATCGAGCCTGCCGCGCTCGAGGCGCTGGAGGAGGGAGAGACAGTCGAGAACAGCGCCGGCGAGTGCTATCTGGTTACGCGGCATTTCGTTCCATTGGAACAGAAGGAGAGTCACCCGCAGGCTTTGCGCGAACCTTCTGCGCTCGGCAACCTTCTGGAACGCGATCCATCGGTCCTGGCGCCGCTTTACCCCGCTTACCGGCTGGATAGCTGCCCTGACTTTCGCAGATCGGCATTTCTGGATATCGAGACCACAGGTCTGGGCGGCGGGGCCGGCATCTACGCCTTTATGGTAGGGGTTGGAACATTCGAGCCGCAGGAGCGGAATGAGGCCCGTCTGAACTTTGTGGTGCGCCAGTTATTCATGCGCCATCCCGGTGAAGAGCCGGCCCTGCTGACAGCACTTGCGGACCTTTTGCAGGGCTGCGAGAGCCTGGTGACCTTCAACGGGCGGTCTTTCGACGCACCCTTTTTGCGCGGGCGATACCGGTACGCAGGCCGCTTCCTGCCCGCAGAGGTTGGCCCGCCGAAAGCACTGGACGATGAGACGCCGCATCTCGACCTGCTGCACCCGGCGCGGAGGTTGTGGCGCAAACGCCTGGGCAGCTGCGCTCTCACCAATCTGGAACGGAGAGTTCTCGGCTATTCCCGTGCAGAGGACGACGTGCCCGGCAGCCTCATCCCGCATTTGTACGCCGACTATCTGCACGACGGCGACGGCCGTATGATGCAGCGCGTCTTCTACCACAATCGCGAGGATATTGTCTCCATGGCGGCGCTGACGGAGGTGGTCTGCGGTGTATTTGCCGATCCGGTTGCCGCCGGCGCCGGTCATTTGCAGCCGCTCGATCTGCTCAGCATGGCACGGCTGCAGGCGGAGCTGGAGCGCCTGGAGAGCGCGGAGATGCTGTTTCGCGCCGCGTTGGACCAGCTCAGCGGCCGGGCGCATCTGGCCGAATCGTTCGACGGATTGGGCCGCTTGCTCAAACGACAGCATCGCTGGGAAGAGGCGGCCACCGTGTGGCAGCAGTGGCTGACGACCGTGGGGGGGCCGGACAGCCGGCCCTATGTGGAACTGGCGAAGTTCTACGAATGGCAAAGCGGTGACTTGACGCAGGCGGCAATGTGGACGCAGTGGGCCTTGCACGAGCAGGAGAAATCCCCGGTCCAGAACCGCTCCTCTGAGATCCAGACCGAACTGCGCCACCGGCTGGCGCGCCTGCAGCGGAAGCTGGGGTCAGGAGGGTGAGCGGGCCGGCTCGATACGCAGAAATAAGGCCCCGGCGCTTGTCCGGCGTATCGAATCGACGCGTCCAGGTGTCGCAAGACGGACTTCGCTTTTGTTCGACTATTCGACAGAGGTGAGGGCGGAGCAGTCCGGAGTCAGGTCGGTTCTTTCGGCTTTGCAAAGGCGTGTCTTAAGAACAGCGCGCGATCTTCGTCAATCAGAACCGACGGAGCATACGGAAGGAGGACGATTCTCCACCTGGAAAATCTGGAGAGGGCACGGGCCCGTCAGCTTTCTGCGAGCCCTGCACTCTGCAGGCAAGAAGAGACGCCGGGGACACCGGTTGACAGCAAATACGAGTTTGGGTTCCGCCGATTGGGCCGTCAGATGGGACCACCTCAGATGCTGCGGTGGCGGCCGCTCCCGGCATCTTCGAGTCCGCTGTCGATCGAGCTTGCACCGGTCCTGTTAGGGCGGCCCTCGGAGCGCTTGGAAGACCACTGTGTTGACTCGACTGAGAGCCCAAGCCCTTCAGAAGAGGACCCACTTCCGATGGTCGGCCACTCCGCCTGATCTGGGGCGCCCATCTTCATTTCGCCCTCGAAATAGCCGCCTTCTTCGACGATAAACGATGCGGCATGGGACTGGCCCCGCATTTCACCGGAGGAGCGCAAGTGCAACCGTTCCTCGATGAAAACGTCGCCGGTAACCGATCCGGCGATCTCAATGTTGCGGGCGCGGACGGTTGCCGAGAGTGTTGCATCTTTGGCAACGATAACCGTTCCGCGGCAGTCGATCTCTCCCTCCAGAGTTCCTTCGATACGCAGATCTTTTTCTGAACGGAACGTGCCGGTAAAGTAGGATTGAGGGCCCACAATCGTGTCGGCTGTTCCTTCTTCCGGCGGCGGCTCCTGCCGTTGCGGGCGGGATTGCGGCGGCTGCTGACCTCGGTTGGCGAACGGCGCGTTTTCTCGGCGGTTCCCACTCATCTGTCGACTTCTCCTCTCATACGATTCGTTCGTTGTGGCCGTAACGTCTTCCTGCGACAGCAGGGATTCCCTCGAAACCGGAGTAGGGACCTCGACGGGCGGAGGCTCGGGCACCGTCGATTCGGGAGGGGACGGATCCGGCAGAACAG
Organism: Caldilineaceae bacterium; assembly: GCA_026914085.1. Lineage (GTDB taxonomy): Bacteria > Chloroflexota > Anaerolineae > Caldilineales > Caldilineaceae > Bin5. Next base: position 4,982 of record JAPPKG010000197.1, read on the forward strand.
GCGCCGGTATTTCGCCCAAGGCAGGTTCCGGTGCAGTCATTTCATCCGTATCGGGTTCCGGCTCGCCCAATACCGGCTCTGGCGGCGGTTCCGATCGTTCAGGTTCAAACGGCGATTCCATTGCAGTCTCCGCACTCACATCATCTCCGTCGTTTTCGGCAGGCTCGTTTTCTACAGCGTCTTCGCCCGCAGGCTCGTCATCGTCCAAATCCTGGAGATTACGATAGAGCCACTGTAAGTCCTCTTCGTCCTGCTTCCTACCACGTTTGAAAAGCGGCATACATTGCCTCTCCTTTCTCGCCCAGCTCCCCTACAGGTTGGGTTCGATGTCGATGTATTCGAGGAAGACACGCAGCGAAATCCCAGTATCAACCTATTATACAACGAAATGGCAAATGCACACTTTCCACTTTTTCACAAGCGGTGTTGACAAAGGGCGTGCATCCCAAAATGGGGGCGAACTTTCACATGTCTTAGTTGAGGTCTGAGCCATGTCCAGCCCACAGTTCCAATCTGAGGCCAGGTAAGTGGCTGCTCTCTCCTGAATTTCTGGGCGGTCGGGGCGAGTAGGGCCGCCCATTTTGGGGGGGGGGGGGGGGGGGGGGGGGGCCCCCCCCCCCCCCCCCCCCCCCACCCCCCCCCCCCCCCCCCCCCCCCCCCCCC
>JAPPKG010000197.1:5654-12081 GCA_026914085.1 Caldilineaceae bacterium
CCCCCCTTGGGGGGGGGCCCCCCCCCCCCCAACGCCCCCCCCAACAACATGCCTGGTCGACCTGGTGTCGACATTCGGACGGGTGCCTACTCGAAGCGGTTTAGCCAAACCACGTCGCGCCAGTCCCATCAAGTCCCCGTAGCTGCCGGCCCTGTGCCTGCCTTCGCATCCCCTCCAACTGACGGAACCCACGATAATGTCCGGCCTGGCGCCTCCCCTGCGTCTTTCCAAAAGCCGCCAGACTATTCCCACCCCAAATTTGGGTTGCACACCAATGTTTCCCCGTGACACGTAGACTGGGTTGAAAAATTGCATCGCCCCCGCCTCCCATCTATAATTGGGCTTCTTGTAATGCGTGCCAGGGCGTCTACTGCAATGGGCACCGAGAGCGCACAGCCTCGTCTGCACTGTGCGCCCTTACAGCGCGCGACTCTGCCGTTCCAACCTTACGGAGCACTGTTATGCTTAAGACCCATACTTGTGGCGAACTGCGAGCCGGCGATGCCGGCAAAGCGGTCACTCTTTCCGGGTGGGTCAACCGCCGCCGCGACCACGGCGGACTGATTTTCCTGGACTTGCGCGATCGTTTTGGCATCACTCAGGTCACCGTTTCCGATGACCCCGCACTTAATCTGCCCAATGCGGCCAATCCGTCCAATGGCGCCAACAACGGGAATAACGGCTCCGGAGCGCTTGAAATTGCTTCCCAGATTCGCAGCGAATTCGTTGTCAAGGTGAGCGGCTCAGTACAAAAACGCCCGCAGGGCTTCGAAAACCCGGAACTGGAGACCGGTGAGATCGAGGTCATAGCCGCTGATCTGGAAATCCTGAGCGAGGCCCGAACGCCACCCTTCGTCATCAGCGGCAGTCAGGGCGACGAGGTCGATGAGGCTGTTCGTCTCAAGTATCGATATCTCGACCTGCGCCGCCCAAAGCTGTCAGGTAATCTGCGGCTTCGGCACGAGATCGTTCGCTTCATTCGCAACTTTTTCTACGACCGCGACTTTCTCGAAGTTGAGACACCCATCCTGCTGAAGAGCACGCCGGAAGGCGCGCGCGACTTCGTCGTGCCCAGCCGTATCCATCCGGGCCGCTTCTACGCCCTGCCCCAATCTCCCCAGCAGATGAAACAACTGCTGATGATCGGCGGTTTCGAGCGCTACTTCCAGATCGCACGCTGCTTTCGCGATGAAGACCTGCGCGCCGACCGCCAGCCCGAGTTCACGCAACTGGACCTGGAGATGAGCTTCGTTGAAGCTGGAGACGTCATGGCGCTCATCGAAGAGATGCTTATAAGCCTGTCGGCTGAAATCAGCGACAAACCCATCCAGCAGACCCCGTTCCCGGTCCTGACCTACGACGAAGCCATGGCCCAATATGGGATCGATCGCCCCGACATTCGCTTCGGCCTCCAGCTGTTTGAAGTGACCGAAAAGGTCCGCAACAGCCGTTTCGGCGTGTTCAGGAACGCCGTTGCCTCCGGCGGCATCGTCAAGGGCGTTCGATATCCCCAGGGAGCGAAACTCAGTCGCAAAGAGACTGACGATCTGATCGAATACGTAAGGCCCTATGGCGCGAAAGGACTGGCTTGGATCGGCATTACCGGCGAAGCCGGCGACGACGGAAACTATCCGAACGAGAGCCTGCGCAGTCCGATAATCAAGTTCCTCAGCCAGGAGGAGATCGCAGGCATCATTGAGGCTGCCGGCGCGGCGACGGGCGATCTGATTCTCCTCGTGGCCGACGAAGAATCTGTGACCAACCCTGCACTTGCCAACCTGCGCTTGGAGATCGGGGCACGATCCAACCTGATCGACTCCAATCTCCTTGCCTTCTGTTGGGTAGTAGACTTCCCCCTGCTCGAATACGACAGCGATGAAGATCGCTGGGGCGCCATTCACCATCCGTTCACCAGCGCCCGTGACGAGGACTGGAGCATCCTCGAACAGCGTCCCGCGGACGTCAAAGCCAAGGCCTACGACGTCGTACTAAACGGCTGGGAGATCGGCGGCGGCAGCATCCGCATCCACCGCAGTGATCAGCAGATGCGCATGTTCCAACGCCTCGGTCTGAGCGAGAGCGAGGTGGACGAACAGTTCGGCCATATGCTGGAAGCCTTCCAATACGGCGCGCCCCCCCACGGCGGTATCGCAATGGGGATCGAGCGCGTCGTCGCACTCTATGCCGACGCCCAGAGCATCCGCGAGGTGATGGCCTTTCCCAAGACCGCAACCGGGACAGACCTTCTCCTGGAGGCCCCGAGCCCGGTTGACGACGATCAACTCGCCGAGCTCCATATCGCTGTCAGAGAGCAGAAGGAGGCCGCACTATGAGACGGTGGCTGGCACACTGTGCCGCGCTGTCAACATTAATGGCATGAAAAAGATGTCCCGCTCTTGGCCTTGACCAACCTTCGCAAACGAATGAGGATCGACTCGCGATTCCCTTCGACTTTGCCAGGTGCCTGACCGGGTGATTGCCAAAACCCTGTTTGGCAGGGGATCTCATACTGTGCTATAGTTTCACTGCAGCCCTGCAATGCCCGTGATTGACTAGTTTGAGGGCGAACCAACAACAGACTCACGGGAGCAAGGTGAAGGTACGTGGATGTGATAGCCCGCCCTACCAGGGGAGAGGGCAAGACGGAAGCGACCAGCCGGCGCCCACCTACGAACCTCGGTTCGTACCCACTGGATCACACGACATTGCGGGGTTGGAAATGCGTCCGGGGCCACCCGGACGTTTTTTCTTTTTCATGCCGGCTACAGATAGCACCCAAATTGCTCAACTCGCACGCCTGACAGCGATAGGACAGAAACGCTATGGATGTCCAACGCGACCGTTCCCCCCGCATATACCCCGTGGACCTGCAGGCCCACAGCAACTGTTCAGACGGCACCGACTCACCTGAAGAGCTGGTCGACAAAGCCGCCGCACTGGGGATCCGCGTTCTGGCCGTCACCGACCACGACAGCGTCCTCGGTGTGGCTGACGCTCAGGCCCGCGGTGCCGAAATAGGCGTGCATGTCCTTCCCGCCGTCGAGTTTAGTACCTCTCGCGACCGCGAAAACGACTTTCGTGATTTTGACATCATTGGCTATGGCATCGACCCCACCAATCCGACTCTGCTCGCTACGCTGAACCGGCTCAAGGACAGCCGCATAGAACAAAAATCGCGCCAGGTCGAGCGCCTGCAAAGCTATGGAATCCGTGTCCCGTTGGATGAAGTGTTGGCGCTGGCCGAAGGCGTACCGGGCCGCCCCCACATCGCACAGATCGCACTCAAGTACAACCCGCACAAGTTCACTTCCCTTAGCGACGTATTCCAGCAGTATCTCGCCTCCGATGCCCAAAACCCCACGCACGTGCCTCGCCCTTTCATCCTTGGCGTTATAGAAGCCATCGAGCTCACGCACGCCGCCGGCGGCAAAGCCGTACTCGCCCATCCAGGCATTTACCGGCGCATTCGCAGCCTCGAAGAGTCTCTGGCCCGCCTGGTCGACGTCGGCCTCGACGGACTCGAAATCCAGTATCCCTATGCCCCTGAAGGCAGAGATTCGACCGACAGACCGATCGCCTGCTTTGCCGAGTTGGCGGCCAGGTTCGGCCTGTTCGAAACCGGCGGCAGCGACTACCACGGCGAACGCAAGCCAAATCGTCTCGGTGAAGCCGGTCTCGAATGGGAACAGTGGCAGAGGCTGCGGGAACTGAACGGATGGTAGCCTCCACCTCTCTCCAGGAGCAGCGACACCAGCAGCCAATACCCCGTCCCACTTGGCTGGAGATTGATCTTTCCGCACTGGCGGTCAACATAGGCCAACTTCGGCGGCGCATCGGGCCGCAAAGGCTTCTCTATGCCGTTGTCAAAGCCAATGCCTACGGCCACGGCGCCGACCTGATCGCGCCGGCCGCCTTGCAGGCCGGCGTAGACCGCCTCGCAGTCGCCGCCGTGAACGAGGCAATCTCCCTGCGCGAAGCAGGCGTGCGCGCCCCGATTCTCCTGCTCGGATACACGCCCCCGGAACTGGCCGAAACGCTGCTCGAATACGACCTCACAGTTTCCGTCTACGAAGGCCCCGCTGCCCTCGCCTTCGCTGAGACCGCTGCTCGCGTCGGTCGCCCTCTGACCGTACATCTCAAGGTCGACACAGGCATGCACCGCCTCGGCATCGATCCTGACGCCGCCCCCGATCTCTGCGCGATGATTTCAGAGACTCCGCACCTTAATCTCGAAGGCATCTACACGCACTTCAGCACCGCCGACGAGTCCGACAAGCAATACACCCGCAAACAGCTTCGGCGCTTCAACCAACTGTTGGCGCGGCTCACCCGCGCCGGCTGTCGCCCACCCATCGCCCACGCCGCCAACTCAGCCGCAACCATCGACCTTCCGGAAACACATCTGGACGCGGTCCGCTGCGGCATCCTCCTCTACGGTCTGTCGCCCAGCGACGAAGTACCCGCGCCGCCGCAGATGCGGCCCGTTCTCAGTTGGAAGGCCCGCATCGCCCAGGTGCGCTGCCTCAAAGCCGGCGAATCGGTATCCTACGGCAACACATGGCGGGCGCCCGGTCCCAGCACAGTCGCAGTAATACCTGTGGGCTACGCCGACGGCTTCCCTCGCAGTCCCCGTACTTGGAAAACTGTACTCATCCGCGGTCGCGAGCTGCCCGTCGTTGGCCGCATCTGTATGGACCATGCCTTCGTCGACGTAACCGAACTCGCGGCATCGGGGCTCCCTGTTACCCGCGACGACGAGGTCGTCCTGATCGGAGACCAGCACGGCTCGACAATCTCCGTGGAGGACGCCGCCGCCCGCCTCAAGACCAACAACTACGAGGTAGCCAGCCGCCTCATGGCGCGGCTGCCCCGCATCGCAACCCAAAGCTGGACGTCGTAGGCCCCAACACGAGCGCGACGAGAAAATGGCCGCAGAGAACCGGGAGTTGGCATCCAGGGCCCGCACGATTTACCAACTGTTCCTGGAAGAATACGGTGAGCCGGAGTGGAAACCTTCCCGTTCCGGCTTCGAGCAGTTGATCCAAACCATCCTCAGCGCCAACACAAACGACCGGAATTCAGGCGCAGCATTCCAAACGCTCAAAGACCGGTTCGACGGTGACTGGGACGCCGTGCGCACCGCGCCCCTGGATGAGATCAAAGACGCCATCCGCGTGGCCGGGATGTACAACCAGAAGGCGCCCCACATCGTCCAGACACTGGAGATCCTCCTCAGAGAGGAAGGGAGCTACAGTTTGGAGCACCTGCGTGAAATGGAGCCGGCAGCCGCCCAATCCTACTTGCAGCGTTTTCCCGGCGTAGGCCACAAAACGGCCAGCATCGTCCTTCTCTTCAGCTACGGCATGGCAGCCTTTCCCGTGGACACGCACGTACAGCGCGTGACTCAGCGCCTCGGCATCAGCGGCCGCCGTGCGTCGGCAGAAAAGATCAAGGCTGTCTGGGAGGAGATGCTACCGGCAGAAACCTACTTCAGCCTGCATGTAAACATGATTCGCCATGGCCGCACTGTTTGCAATGCCCGCACGCCCCGCTGTGCCAGCTGCGTAATGCAGGACGACTGCGATTACTACGCCCGCCTTGGCGAATGGGACGACGCCCCGCCCGACTAGGAACTGAGCACGCAAAAAACCGCCTGCTGCGAACACAGGCGGCTTCTGTTCGAAAACTCCTCATGTCCCGGATTAGGCCGAACCGGGACATATCCCTGGCTGCAACTCTACTGCCTCTATTCTGCCAGGGCCTTCTTCTGCATGCGCTTCAGTCTGCTCTTGCGGCGTCCGGCATTGTTGGCATGTATGGCGCCGCGTTGCGCAGCCTTGTCCAAAGCTACGAAGGCCTGGCGCACTGCCTCAGGCGCCTCCGGATCGGAATCCTCAATTGATTCACGCGCCCTCTTCACAGCTGTTCGGGCGGCACTGCGATATCCTCGATTGCGGTCCCGGCGCCGTAGGTCCTGGCGCGCCCGCTTAGCGGCTGATCTGATATTCGGCATCTGTTTCTCCACCGCGGCCCACCGACCGCTCCGTTTGAGTCAACCCAATTGAACGACAATTGGCTGCATTGTATCAAGTGGAAGTGCCAAAGTCAATCTCAACCCCTACTTGTGCACATTCAAAAAAGTGGGTGATTCCACGCAAATCTCTGGCAGCAACTGGAACATCGCCGTTCCACGATCTACTCTGATAGAGAGGAAACGCCCTTTCTGACCACTGACCACTAACCAATGACTACTGCAGTTCCGGGCGGTGGGGGCGATTATGGCCGCCCAATTTTGGGGGGGGGGGGGGGGGGGCGCGCCCCCCCCCCCCCCCCCCCCCCCCACCCCCCCCCCCCCCCCCGCCCGGCCCCCCCCCCCCCCCCCCGGCGGGGCGGCGCGCCCCCCCCCCCCCCCCCCCCCCGCCTGCGG
>JAPPKG010000228.1:0-11878 GCA_026914085.1 Caldilineaceae bacterium
CGACAGCTACGCCGACGTCCACTGATACTCCAACTGCTACGCCCACATTGACGCCGTTACCGACGGTAACACCGACTGCGACACACTCGCCGACGGCGACGCCCACTTTGACACCAGTGCCGACCGCCACGCCGACAGCAACGCATACGTCGACTGCCACGGCGACGCCTACATTGACACCGGTGCCCACAGCTACGCCGACGTCCACTGATACTCCAACTGCTACGCCAACCTTGACGCCGGTACCGACGGCCACGCCGACCGCGACTCATACGCTAACGGCTACCTCTACGTGGACGCCGGCGCCGACAGCAACACCGACTGCGACACACTCGCCGACGGCGACGGCTACTTTGACACCTGCGCCGACCGCCACTCCGACAGCTACGCATTCGTCCACGGCTACGCCAACTGCCACGCCGACCGCTACGGCTACGCGGGCTGATTCGGCGGAGGATAGGGAGGCGTTGGTGGCGCTCTATAATGCGACGGATGGTGATAACTGGAGGCGAAATGACAACTGGCTAAGCGACAGTCCGCTGGGCAGTTGGGATGGCGTTACCACGAACTCTGACGGCCGCGTTGAACACTTGAGTCTCGGTTCAAATGGGTTGAGCGGTCAGATTCCAAGTTTGAGCGCTCTCACAGACTTGAGGACTTTGAACCTCAGGCGCAACGAACTGAGTGGGCCGATTCCGGACGTAAGCGCCCTCTCAAAGTTGGCACACGTGGACCTTGGTGGGAATGAGTTGAGCGGGTCGATTCCCAGTTTGAGCGCTCAGACGAAACTGGCTTTACTGGACCTTTCTTCAAATGAACTGAGCGGGTCGATTCCCAGCCTTACCGCCCTTACAAGCTTGAGAAACCTCTATTTGAGGAGCAACAGGCTGAGCGGGTCGATTCCCAGTCTGGAGACTTTGACTGAATTGGAGGGACTGTCACTGAGCAGTAACCTACTGAGCGGGTCGATTCCCAACCTCAAGTCGCAGAAGAAACTTGAATTCCTGTACATCAACGATAACCGGTTAAGCGGTTCAATCCCGGAATTGAGTGCACTGACAAGCCTCGAGTATTTGACAGTTGAGGGTAATGACCTCACAGGTACAATTCCGAATCTGGATGCTCTATCAGAACTGGAAAACCTCAATCTATCGAATAACAGGCTGAGCGGGTCGATTCCCAGTTTGTCGGCGCTAACAAATTTAGAAAGCCTGAACCTCTCAAGAAACGAGCTGAGCGGGTCAGTCCCGAGTCTGTCGAATCTAGCGCAGTTGGAGTCAGTTGATTTGAGCAGCAATTCGTTAGGAGGGTCAGTTCCGGATGTAAGCGCACTCACGAAAATGAGGAGCCTTATTCTCTCCTTCAATCGCTTGAGTGGGTCAATAACAAGCGACCTGTTTCCAGCAAGTCTCACAGGGTTGTATTTGCGAAGCAACCAGTTGACCGGATCGATCCCCGACCTAACTGCGCTGACGAAGCTAGGACAGTTGTTCCTGTCAAGCAACCAGTTGACAGGGGAAATCCCAAGTTCACTTGGTACGCTTCCGAATCTGCAACGCCTTTTTGTATCGGGCAACGAGTTCAGCGGATGCATTCCATCATCGTTGCTCAGTTTATATGAATCCGATCTTGACAGGGTAAGGCTGCCATATTGCGCTGCGCCTACAGCGACGCCCACACCGACGGCTACGCCGACGCCGACCCCCACGGCCACACTGCCCCCAGGAGCCACGGCAACGCCGACTCCCACTTATACAGCGACGGCAACGCCGACGCCAACAGCCACCGCCACCGACCCGCCAGCGGATACGCCAACGCCGACGGCCACGAGCACGCCAGCATCTGCCGCTGCGAACCGGGCAGCACTCGTGGCTCTGTACAATGCGACGGACGGTGCAAACTGGAAACAGAACGATAACTGGCTGAGCGAGGAGCCTCTCGGAAACTGGTTCGGTGTTACAACTGACGAAATCGGTCGCGTTACGGCGCTTGAGCTTTCAAGGAACTGGCTGAGCGGATCGATTTCTGATCTCAGCGCTCTCACGGAGTTGAAAACTCTTGACCTCTCATACAACAATTTGAGCGGCTCGATTCCCGATCTGAGCACGCTGACACGGCTGGAAAGCATGGTTTTCACTCATAACGATTTGAGCGGCACCATTCCCGGCCTGGAAACGCTATCAAATTTAGAAGAATTGAAGCTCGCTAACAATGACTTGAGCGGCCCCATTCCCAGTCTGGCCGCCAACTCGAAACTGGAACTGATCTCCCTTGCATGGAACGAATTGAGCGGCTCCATTCCCAATCTGGGCAATCTCACAGAGTTGAAATACATGAATGTTGCCGTGAACGATCTGAGCGGGCAAATACCCAGTTTGAGCACACTTACGAAACTGGAATACCTGGACCTTAGTCACAACAGGTTGAGCGGCGCCATTCCCAGCCTGAGCGCCCTCTCAAATCTTAGAGACTTGAGACTTTCCTCCAACGACTTGAGCGGATCAATACCCGATCTGGGCGCTCTTACCGATTTGGAAACTCTGCACCTGGCTTCCAACAATTTGAGCGGGGGGATTCCGAGTTTGGACGCTCTAGGGAGCCTGGAGGAGCTGTGGGTCCAAGGCAACCATCTTAGCGGCTCGATTCCCAGCCTGGACGCCCTGGCAAATCTGCGGGACCTGTATCTCGATGATAACGATTTGAGCGGCTCGATCCCCACCTTGAGCGCCCTCACAAAACTGGAGTTTCTGGATCTCGGGCAAAACCGGCTGAGCGGAAAGATACCGAGTCTCAGTGCAAACACAGAACTCGAATTGCTGATTCTGGACCACAACCAGTTGAGTGGAGGTATTCCGAGCGTCAGCGCTCTCACGGAACTGAGACTTCTGGACTTAGAGGACAACCAGTTGAGCGGAACGATTCCAAGTCTCAGTGCTCTTACCAAACTCGAATGGCTGATTCTGAGTCACAATGAGCTGAGTGGAGAGATTCCCAGTTCACTTGAATCACTCTCAGCGCTGACTGTGCTCCGCCTTGCGTACAATCAGTTCAGTGGATGCATTCCTGAGTCGCTCCGAAGTGTGAGTATCAACGACCTGAACCTCTTGGGCTTGTCGAATTGCGTTGAGCCTACGCCTACATTCACGGCGACGCCTGAACCGGGGCTGAGATCAGCATCGGCGTTCTCTGAAATATCGGGGGATGACCCCACTGCAACGCCGACATTCACGCCAACTGCGACCGCCACACCGACGCCAACGGCTACACCAACGGCCACGGTCACACCGACCGCGACAGTTACCCCCACGGCTACGAGAACACCGGGGTCCTCACAAGGAGACCGGGAGGCGCTCACGGCGCTTTACAATGCGACGGACGGCGCCAACTGGAAGGCAGGCGCCAACTGGAAGGCAGGCGCCAACTGGCTGACAGGCGCGGCGCTTGACAGTTGGTACGGTGTTACTACGAATAGCGATGGGCGGGTTACGAGAATCAACCTGAATTCCAATAATCTTAGCGGCTCGCTGCCGAGTCTCAGCGCACTCACGGAACTGGAGCATTTGAATCTGCGTCAGAACCAGTTGAGCGGATCCGTTCCGGAGTTGGGCGACCTTACTGAGCTGCGAGTGCTGAATCTTTCGTTCAACTACTTACGTGGGGAGATTCCAGACCTTAGCGCTCTCACCAAACTGACAAGGATACGTCTGCACAACAATCGCCTGTCGGGGCCAGTTCCGGAGCTTGGCGCTCTCACCGGCCTCAGGATCTTGTACTTGCGCAACAACAGTTTGACGGGGTCAGTACCCGAATCGCTGGGAAGGTTGTCCAACCTGGTTGGACTGTACCTTTCGGGGAATCAGTTGCGTGGTTGTATTCCGGTTCCACTGCGCAGGGTTAGCTCTAACGACCTAGACGAGACTGGACTGGCTGATTGTGCTACTCCGACGCCCACGTCTACGCCAACGGTAACGCCGACGCCGACGGCAACGCCTGATCAGAGGGCAGGTCGGGGGATCAGGTAGCAGTGAGCGTGTGTGGATGGCGGCAAGGGGATGCGGGAAGTGGCAGGTGAGGGCAGTTGGTTGGTTCAGGGACAGGGTTTTTTTGGGGGACCGGTGAGGAGGGCGTTTTCGTAGCGTTGCTCAGTGGGTGGAAGTCGAGGGCACCCACGAGGGGTGGAGGTTTTGGGTAAGAAGGTGATCGTGGCGCGTACGTGGGCACCCACTAGGGGGGCACCTACGGGGGTGGCTGGTTGGTAGGGAATGTCAAGGATATTAGTCGGTACGAATGCGCGCCAGGGCGAGGTGCGCATTTTCGCGCACGTAGAGGTTTGTGTCGTTTTGGGCTCGTTTCAGGGTAGAGGATGCGGGGGCGGCGTGGGGGCCGATTTTGGCGAGGGAGAGGGCGGCGTTGTGGCGGACAAAGTGGCAACTGTCCTGGGTAAGCAGGTGGGCGAGGCGCGGGACCGCCTCGGGTGAGGCGATGTTGCCGAGGGCTTCGGCGGCGTTGCGGCGCACCCATTCGGAATCGTCGTCCAGGCAGTCGAGGAGATGGGGGACTGCGCGGGAGGCCGGAATGCCAATGTCGCCAAGAGTGTCGGCGGCGGCGGCTCGTAGGGGCCAGTCAGCGGATTCCAGCGACTCGAGCAGGAAGGGAACTGCCGCGGCTCCCTGGGCGCTGAGTCCGAAATTGGAGTGGAGCTGGCTAGGGTTGGTGTGGCGGGCGGCCTGATTCTGATCGAGCAGCTCGACGGCTTCTTGTGCCAGCCTTTTGGCGAGTTCTGCCGCGCCCTGCTCTCCGCGGCGGGCCAGCCGGTAGGCTTTCTCCAACCGTCCGGCTTCGGACAGGGTCGCTACTTCTTCGTTTGACTTGCTCTCCGTTCCTGGGGCCAAAGGGCTACCGCGATTGGAGGCATCCTCTCGGTGATGTGAGACTTCGTTGCCCGCGTGCCAATTCCATACGCTGCGCCAGAGTTGCGGTAGTTCCTCAGCGGCGCCCGATTGGCTCCATGAACGGTCGGTACAGTTCCAGCTGGGAGCGGTCGGTTCCTGCATTCGGCAAAACAGAAACTTCATCATGAAGCGGTTGCGGTGGCTGCGGTTGGTTGTAGCGCGGTGCCAGAGGTCGTAGTGGACGATTGTTACGGTGCCTGCCTCGCCGCAGAGTCGAACCTCTTGCCGTTTTTCGGCCTGGTCGCGGCTCGTATAGTATTGTGAGGCGGGCAGGACCGATGTGGGGCCCATTTCGAGGGTCACGTCCTGGGGGTAGTAGAAGGCCATGGCACAGCGGGTGCGGTGGTGGCGGACGTTCTGGTCGTCTTCGTAGCTGTCCTGGTGGTGGCGCTGGGCTGACTGCCGGGGAGGAGTCAGGTGGCAGTGGCGGTGGGCGTGCATGGCGTAGCCGGGGCCGAGGATGCTGGTCAAGGCGCCGGTGACGGCAGGATGGGAGAAGAGGTCGGCCAACTGGGGGATTGCGGGGAGGATGTGGTTGCCGGGATTTCCCTGGGTGGAGAAGATTTCTTCGGCCTGGGTGCGCACGGTTTCATGAAAGGCCGGCGTAAACGCGGCCTTTACTGTCACATAGCCATTAGTTATGAAGTCCTGCATCTGCGCATCGTTGAGAAGCTTCATCTTCTGCAGTTCCTGGTCGAGGCGAAGGTGGTTGGCAGTTGATTGAAGTGGGGCAGGGAAACGGTTTGGCGGCGGCAGCGTACATGTAAGTATAACATGCCCGTTGCTCAGATTCGGGACACTTGCGGCGCGATGAGCGCCCTAACCTTTGGAAACGAGATTGAAAAACATGAGTCAGACTACCGTACGAGGAGCGCCGGCCACGTGGAATCAGCCGGCGGAGGGTAACGAGTGGGAGGTCAGGGAAGAGGAGGAGGCGACGGCTCCGATTGTGGTGGCTGAGAATATCCACAAGACATTTCGCAGCGGCGAGATCGAGGTGCATGCGCTGCGGGGGGTGGACCTGACAATTGGGACAGGCGAAATGGTGGCGATTATGGGTCCGTCCGGATGCGGCAAGACTACGTTGCTGAATACGCTTTCAGGGCTGGACAGCTTCGATGAAGGCGAAGTGACGATCGAGGGTACTTCTCTGGCTGACATGAATGACCGCAGGCGCACTGATTACAGGGCCAGGCGGATGGGATTCGTGTTCCAGTCTTTCAACCTGTTGCCGGTGATATCGGCGGTCGAGAATGTGGAGATGCCGTTGCTGGTCAGCGGTGTGCGACCGGGGGAGGCGCGGCGGCGGGCGCTGGCGAGTCTTGAGAGCGTTGGGTTGGCCGACCGTGCTTCTCACCGGCCGATGCAACTTTCGGGCGGACAGATCCAGCGGGTCACGGTGGCGAGGGCGCTGGTGAATAACCCGGCGCTGGTGTGGGCGGATGAGCCGACCGGGAATCTGGACGTGGGAAGTTCGACAGAGGTGCTGGGGCTGATGCAGCGATTGAACCGGGAGCAGGGGCGGACCTTTGTCATCGTCACGCATGACCCGCAGGTGGCAGGCCTGTGCGGGCGCATCGTGCAGATGGAGGACGGGGAGATCGTGGCAAATGAGTAGCTTCCTCGGACCGGTCGCACTCTATCTGGCGGTTGCTCTCGGGTTGATTCTGGCAGGCGCTGCGCTCATATCGTTACGCAACCCGATTATCGGCAAACTGGGCATTCGCAATATTCCGCGGCGCCCGGCACAGTCAACGCTTATTGTTATCGGTCTCACGCTGAGCACGATGATCATTGTATCGGCGCTGAGCCTTGGCGACACGCTGGACAAGACGGTGCGGCGTCAGACTATTGACGCCTATGGGCATATCGACCAGGTTGTGTCGCCGCCGTTTCTGATGGACCTAACGCAGCTGGCAGACGGCGGCACAATCGACCCTGATGCAGCCAGCAGTCCGGAAAGCGCGGCGCTGCTCAATGCACTGACCGGCGGCGACATCAACGCCTTGATCGCGGTTCTGGATGAGGGGTTGCCGGGCATCACGGAGGAGAGGCAGGGGCAGTTGCAGGAACAGGCGGCAGAATATCCCCTTATCGACGGGGTAGCCGGCTCTATTCTCTTTCCAACTATCATACGCAACGTCAGTACCGGGCAGGGGGAGCCGCTGGGTTTCCTTTTTGCCGTGGATGAGGGCTACGACACAGGATTCGGGTTGCACGACATTGACGGCGAACCGGTAAGTACGGCTGACCTGCGCGGCGGGATTGGGGATGTCTTTGTCGATCTTGTCGAGCTGTGGGAGCAGTCGGGAGAGGCCGCGGAAGTCGTCGGGACGGCGATCGGGCTGGAAGAGACCAGTCTGGTTGGGACTTTGCTGGCTCTTGGAGCGGCAGGGGCTGTGTTGCTGCAGGAGGAAGGGCCGAGTTTCACGCTGCGGCAGTTGGCGCTACCAACAGAGATCCTGAGAAACCTTGGGTTCCCCAGCGAGATACTCGACGAGATTGACTCTGACGTGATCAGCCTTGAGGGGCTGGGGATCAGCGATGCGGATCTGGCGGAATTCAATCTGGATCCGGATGCGCCGATTGCAGTTCCGACACTGCCGATGCTGGGCCTTGACGTACCGAACCAGCAGGAACTGATCGCGGCGGCGACAGAGGCGCTCAGCTCGATCAACCTGAACACACTGGGGCAGGATGTGGACGAGACGCTGGGCCAGTTTGGGCTGCAGTTGCGCCAGGGGGAGGTGTACCTGAACGAGCTTGGGGCTCTACAGCTCGATGCACGCGCGGGCGACCTGCTGGAGGTCTTCATCGGGCCGATTCCGGCTCCCTATCGGGTACGTGCGGTTGTAGCGGAGGCCGGACCATTGGGGGCGGTCCTGCCGGTGGTAATAATGCACACGGATGAGGCGCAGAAGCTGCTCTTCATGCCGGACAAGGTCAACAACATATTGATCTCGAACGCCGGCGATGAAGAGAGCGGAATGATGCACACGGCTGAGGTGAGCGACCAGCTGCGGGCGCTGTCGCTCAACGAGGAGCGGCTGGCCGGGCTACTGGCGGTCCTGCGCAGGCCGGAAATTGCGGAGGTAATTCGAAGAGAGTCAGTGGCGCCGGTCAATCCACTATTCGAGGACGACGTACCGGATTTCATCATGCAGATTGCGGGGATGTGGACGCAGGCGACTAGCTTTGAGTCCGACCTTGATGTGCTGGCTGACTATGTCGGCGGTCCGGCGGAGGGCGAGATTCCGATGGCTTTGCGCGGCGCGTTGAGTAGCGGAGCAGTCCAGGACTGGCTGAGAGATCTGCCGTTAGGGGGGGACGAAAGGCGAGCACTCGAAGCGGGCATGGCCGATCTGCGGGATTTCGAGGTGCTGGCGCCGCTGAGCAAGCAGTTCGTCACCGATGTAGCGGAAATCGGCGGCATCGCATTGGGGACGGTTTTTTCGAGCTTCGGGATTCTGTCGATTTTTGCGGGCGTGCTGTTGATCTTCCTGATCTTCGTGATGCTAGCGGCGGAACGGCGCAGCGAACTGGGCATTGCGCGAGCGGTAGGGATGCGGCGGGGCCACCTGGTACAGATGTTTGTCACGGAAGGGCTGGTATACGACCTGGCGGCGGCGTTGGTAGGGCTCGGCCTGGGATTGCTTGTCTCGTACAGCATGATTGGCGTCATGAGCGGTCTCATTAACAGCATTGCTCAGCGTGTCGAGGGAGCGGCGGCGCCGATTCGCTTCTACTGGCACGCGGCGCCTACATCTCTGGTCATTGCCTACTGCCTGGGCGTCATACTGACGTTCGTGGTGGTTACAGTTGCTTCGTGGAACGTGAGTCGTCTCAATATCATCACGGCAATCCGCAATTTGCCGGACACGTCGAACGGAAAGAGGCAGGGGGCAATAGGCAAAGCGCTCCGCGGGTTGGCGATCGTTTTCCTGCTCGGGGCCGGCGGTTATCTGATATGGCTGGGCCGGGATCAGGGGCAGACGGTTGCCTTCATGGGCGCGACACTGCTGCTGGTGGGCGTAGGCTGGGGCGGCGCGTGGTTGGGCCGCCGGTGGACATCGGGACAGTCCGGGCTTCGCCTCCGCTTGGCGTATACGTTCATCGGCGTTGGTTTCCTTGCTCTTTGGGGCGTGCCGTGGAGCAGTGTGCTCGACACGGACCTTCCCTGGTTCAACCAGAACCCTGGTTTCACGCTGCTGTCGTTTGCGCTGAGCGGACCGTTTATCATAATCGGCGCGATCATGGTGGTGATGTTCAATGCGGACAGCCTCGCCGGTCTGTTTGTGCGGTTGGTGGGGGGAATCGGGCCGCTGACGCCGGTGTTGAAGACGGCGGTGGCGTATCCGCTGAGCAATCGATTTAGGACGGGGACGGCGATCCTGCTGTTTGCGATGGTGATCACGACGGTTACGGTGATGAGCGTGGTGATTCGGGCGACCGAGGTGGTGACGGAGCCGAACGAACAGCGCACGGCCGGATTTGACATCGTCATGTCACGGAGTCTGCTCAGTCTGTTCGATCCGGTCACGGACATTCACGAGGAGGCGGAGAGGCGAGTTGACTTTCCCAGGGAGCAGGTGGCGGTGCTGGGAACGGTGGCGCGTATGGGCGTTACGGCGCAGCAGGTGGAGCCGGTTGAACATGGAATCGACAGAAGTTCGACAGTCTTCATGGCCGGGATTGACGAGGGCTATGCGAAACAGGCTGCGCTGCATTACGGATTCCAGATGCGTGCGGAGGGTTACGGGAGCGACGAGGCGGTCTGGCAGGCGCTGGCGGAACGGGACGACGTAGCGGTGGTGACTACGAGGTGGGTCGAGGAGCCTCCCGAGGAGGATGCTGAAGGGAGCGGGGACAGGTTTGGCAGAGGCGGACGTTCGGGCGGCCCGCCGTGGGACAGAGGAATCGAGTTGCAGGGGTTCTACCTGGAGGAGGGCGGAACGGTACCCCACGTTATGGTCGAGCTCAGTAACCGGCCGGACCGGCTGACGACGGGAGCGGCGTTCGACATTGGCGGCGTTCAGGCGGAGGTCTCGACCAGCAGGCCGACTGGCGCAGAAGGCGCGGTTGAGATCAGGCACAGCGTCCAGATAATCGGCGTACTTGCAGAAGACGATACGCTGGCTGAGGCCAGTTTTCAGATGAACCGGCGGGTGCTGGATATTCTGAATGGCGAACCGGTGGAACCTGACGTTTTCTATGCGAAAGTGGTGGAAGGCGCGAGCGTGGGGGAAACAGCGCAGGCTTTGGAGAGGTCGATGTTGAGCAGCGGCTTGAATGCGGCGCCGCTATCCGAACTGTTTGCAGCCGGGCAGGCGATTTTGCGGGGGATTCTGGGACTGTTCCAGGGATTCCTGGCTTTGGGGCTGGTGGTAGGCATTGCGGGTCTGGGCGTGATCAGCAGCCGTACGGTGGTTGAAAGAAGGCAGCAGATCGGTGTGCTGCGTGCGATTGGTTATCCATCGGGCACGGTGGCGCTGTTGTTCGTGCTGGAGGCCAACTTCATTGCGCTCACGGGGATACTCTTGGGTGGAATCACGGGTCTGATTTTGGGCGACATGACGATCGGCCAGGCTTATGACCTGGCGACGCAACTGAGTTTTCCGACGCCGTGGCTGACGATAGCAGGGATGCTGGCGGCGGCCTGGTTCTTCTCGTTGCTGACGACGATATTGCCGGCGTGGCAGGCGTCGCGGATTTATCCGGCGGAGGCGTTGCGGTATGAGTGAGTGGAAAGGGGGATGGGAGAAGGTTTCTTTGAAGTTTTTGGAAGGCCGATAGTAAGTCCGCGATAGGTTAAGGCGGGTTGGTTCGATAGCGTGTATCTCAGATGAGTGTTGGGACAGACAAGACCAGTTGATCCGCGAAGTCACGCGAAGGGGACGCGAAGAACACCAAGAGCGTGACGGATTTTCGTTGTGTTGCTGCGCGGCCCTTCGCGGATGTGTACTTTACTCGCGCAGATCGCTGTTCCAATGCTTGTATATCCTCAGAGACGAGGCGCCGGGTCCATACAGAACAGAAAGAGTTCAGTTCGGTGTTTTTTCTCACCAGTCGTAGTGCTTGTATTTTTGCGCCCAGCCTCCGCTGGATGAGAGCATTTCGCTTGCCTCGATGAAGAAGAGCCAGCGCGGTTCCTGCATGGTTGCTTCGAGATATTTGAGGCCGTCTGCGCCCCCGTAGCGTTCAGCCATCTCCTGGCCGATTTCAACCCATTTACCGCCAACGTTTGGCTCTTCCACGACAGTGGCGGTCCCCTTGACGAGAACACGGCGCCCGTCGACGGCGTCTATACAGAGGAAGACACGTCCATCGTTTTTCAGATAGCCGGCCCAGGCTGAGCGGGCTCGGGGCACGACGTAGAAGCCTCCGTCGGCGTATGTGAACCAGCAGGGCACGACGTAGGGCGCGCCTTCGTAGTCGACGCAGGCTAGGCGGCAGATGGTGTTGCTATGCAGGAGTTCGTCGATCTGGGTCTGGGTCATTATTGGCATGGTTCTCTCCTGAGTTCTTGTTTTGAGTTGGCTGGATTCGAGGCGAGAGTTTCTCAGTGCTGTGGGCAGAGTGAACAGGCTCGGCGCTTTGACAGTTCTCTGATGTGAGGACGACTACGGCGGCTTGCCGGCAGCTTTCGGAAGTTACATTATACCAATTCGGGATATTTCTCAATGGGTGCGTTCTGTTCCTGGGTGAGAAGCGTCGGTTGAGGAGAGCGCGGTTGTGGTGAATGAGGTTGTCGTCAGGTTTCGAAAAGGCCCGGGTCGGGGATGGCACCCGGCCATTCAGGTCGGGCGAGGGAGGTGGAGAACAGGCGTGAGGGCAGGCACAAGGCCGGCACCTGCGGGGATCTGATGGGACTGGCGGGACGTGGTCTGGCTGGACACCGTCGATTAGGCACCTGTTACGAATATCGA
>JAPPKG010000400.1:0-11852 GCA_026914085.1 Caldilineaceae bacterium
CCCCCCCCCAACGCCCCCCCCCAACAACATGCCTCATCGACCGGGTGTCGACATTGGTGACAAGTGCCTATTCGAACGTGTCTAGCCAGACCGGGTCCCACCAGTCCCATCAAATCCCCGTAGCCGCCGGCGCTGTGCCTGCCCAGCACCTCTCTCCCCAGGCCTGAGAGCAATTCAAGCCACCCCTGGCATCCGTTCCCCGCCCAACCATAACCGCCCATGGACTGGGACGCACCCAAAACAAGCCCCGCTCCGACTCAATCGCTACTTCGCCCGCGTTCCGTACCGCTTGAGTTGCGTTCGTAGTCATTCTGTCGCCAAGATGCGTATAAATTATATTTGGATCCGGCCGATCCGCAGTGGTAAAATGGCACTGCTCACGGACTCTTTTTCAGTGGACAGAGTCTGAGGGCATGGCAGCCCAAAGGCGCCTGTCCCGTCTTGCTGCGTAGGAAAACAAATGGGA
Source organism: Caldilineaceae bacterium (assembly GCA_026914085.1). Taxonomy (GTDB): domain Bacteria; phylum Chloroflexota; class Anaerolineae; order Caldilineales; family Caldilineaceae; genus Bin5. The sequence goes on from JAPPKG010000400.1 coordinate 467, forward strand.
TAAACTACGGCTTCTCTTGTCCGGTCAAGTGGGGAGAGGGCCTTCGGCATCAGTTGGCAACTGCCAACCCTGACTGGACAGAAATCGGCGGTCCTCTGGTGTCAACTGCCCGGATTCAGTCGCTCGCACTAACAGTTCCGGACGCCTGTTGAGCGTGCGCAGGAGTGACTGTTCACGCCGCCACCGTTCGACCTTTGCGTGGTGCCCGCTGGCCAGGACCTCCGGCACGATCTCTCCCCGGAATTCAGTCGGCCGCGTATACTGGGGCCCTTCAAGAAGGCCGGACAGGCCGTCCGAAAAACTGTCATACTTAGCGCCTGACTCATGACCCAGAACGCCCGGCAGCGTTCTCGTTACAGCATCAATGACCGCCAGTGCAGCGATTTCACCTCCGCTGAGCACAAAGTCGCCAATACTGAGTTCATCTGAAATCAATTGGGTACGAATCCGTTCGTCGACGCCTTCATAGCGTCCACACACAAGCGCCAGACGACCATGCTTGCTGAGTTGTTCTGCAACGTCCTGATTGAATCGGCGACCCTGCGGTGTCAGTAGGATAATCGGCGTAGGCTGTCGCAGACTTGGCGGTTCGTCAGGATTCCAGGGCGGCAGATCGACGTGGGCCGCTTCTTCCGGCAACTGCCAGCCGGAGGGACGGCTCAAAACCGACTCGACCGCACGAACTACGGGCTCAGGACGCATCACCATGCCACCGCCCCCGCCGTAGGGATAGCCGTCACACGTGTGATGTCGATCAGTAGCGTAGTCTCGTATATTGTGGAGCGTTACTTGAAGAATGCCCTTATTCTGTGCTCGGGCCAGTATGCTCTCTGAAAGCGCCCCCGAAAACATCCGCGGAAATAGAGTGAATACGTCGAAGTGGATGGTGCGAGGAGCCCCCTCTTGAATACAGGCTTTATCGGACTCGTCATCCGCTCGTTGCTCCAGAACGTCACTCTGGGCCATGATTTCCTCTTAACCGCTCTGGGGCTGGCCTACTTCCGGCGGCTGGCCGATTCAATGGTGGAGAGCAGTTTCCATCGCCCCAAGCCGAACCGGTGGAAGCAGTTCCTGCGACGACTTCGCTCCCTGATTGTAGCACAACCGCAGGACCCCCAGACAGTCGAGGCTCCGGAAACCGGCACTTGGCTGGGACCCTTACGGCGTCGGCGCTCACCACTCCGCTCCCAATTTGCGATCGCCCTGACCGTCGTTCTCGTCGGCTGCCTCTATCTGCCCCGTCGCCTCGTCGCCCCGGTTGCTTCCCAGGGGCTCAGGCCCGTTCCCGTCCCTGTGCCCGCTCCTACCTCTGCCATCGCGCTCCCCGCCGCGAGAACGCAGATACAAGACATGCAATCCGTTTCAACGGCCGGTTCGACACGTGTCGCCCAACAGATTCCGGCATCCCTTTCACAGGCCTCCGACCGGCCTACAGTAGAACTTGCTCCGCTTGCGCCCGCGATCGCGCAAAGCGAGGATACCGGCAGTGACGACGCCGCAAACGACGTTTCTACCCAGCGGGCGCCAACTGCTAACACTACAGAATCACTGGCTGGCCCTGCCAACATCGATCCCATCTACCGCTACGATCCCGAGGCCTTGACCCAGCTTGAGGCAGAAGGCATTCTGCTCCCCGAACCCTACAGAGACGAGCTCAACCCCACGTTTCGCGACGAGTTCGTTTCGAGACCCCCCATGACCGGGCTCAGCCTCCTTTACCCAACTGCCTTGAGTACGCCTGTCCCGTCTGAGGACGCGGCGATGCGATTTGCTTCCCGACCCCCTATGGGCGGACTGAATCTCCTGCGCGAAGAGATCGACAAGGCCCGCACTTCACTGTCGACTCAAGTCGAAGTAGGCGCCGATACCGGCCTGGGCCCGCGTACACCAAGCGGGCCTGGCAGCCTCTGGCCGACTTTCGATCCGCCTAGCCCAATCAGCGGCGCACACTTTTGGCTTGAGCCCCCCTTTCCAGGTGGATTCAATCAACTGTACAGCCCTGGCTACCAATTCGGCAGCACCGGCGGCGGCCGCTACAGAATCCATCACGGCGTCGACATTGGCAACCCGGTCGGCACGCCTGTTCTCGCCACCGCATCCGGCGAGGTTGTCCATGCCGGACCGGACAATCCGGAGCTTCTCGGGCCCTACAATGACTTCTACGGCAATTCCGTTGTCATCCGCCTCGATCGAAAGCTGAACACCTCTCGCGGTGAACAGGACGTCTTTGTCCTCTACGGCCATCTTGTCAGCGTAGAGGTCCAGGAAGGTCAATGGGTGGGAACCGGTGACTATCTGGGCGGCGTAGGCATGACTGGCATCGCCATTGGCCCACACCTGCACATGGAAGTCCGCATCGGGCAGAACAGTTACCTGCACACCGTCAATCCCGCCACGTGGATGCGTCCCGCAGCCTATACAGGTACCCTTGTCGTCCGGCTGCTTTCCGCCACCGGCCGCACCTGGCCTGGCGTCCAACTCTCCCTTTATCGGTATGAGGAGACCGGAGTAAGCTGGTATCGCGTTGTCGAAACCTATCCGGAACTGGAAAGCATCGGACCGGACCCGTCCTGGGGCGAGAACGGCGCCCTGAGCCATATCCCCGTCGGTACCTATCTCTTGACCGGCTCCGTTAATGGTGAGGAAGTCAGACAGGAGATCACAGTACGTGACGGCGAAACCACCTTTGTTGAATTGCGCACCCAGCAATAAACTCGTCTCTGAAGTTCAGTCAGCCGTAGTCACCTCAATCTGTATCTCTCATGGAATTTGCCAAGACACTCTTCAAATTCACCCTTCCCTACCGGACCCCGCTGCTCGCAACGGTCGTCAGTATGGTCCTTCTGGTGGGCGTGCAACTGTTTGCTCCCTGGTTCATCCGTGAACTGATCGCAACCGTCCGTGCCGGGAACACGGATTCACTCTCCTACAGTCTGATAGGTCGACTCGCCCTCTTTGCCCTGGCCATCTACGCTGCCAGAGCTGGGTTGGAATTCCTGCGCAGTTACATGGCCCATGTGGCCGGTTGGGGTGTGGTGGCCGATGTTCGTGTCGCAATCTACCGGCATCTGCAACGGCTGTCTTTGCACTATTACGAAGACAAGCAGACCGGCCAGTTGATGTCACGCGTGGTCAACGACTCTGATCTGCTTGAAAAATTGATCGCCCACGCCGTCCCCGACGTGCTCGTAAACGTGCTCACCCTGGTTGGCGTCAGTACCATGCTGCTCATCATGAACGCACAGCTGACGCTACTGACACTGGTTCCCATACCACTGATCGTCCTGGCAATGCGAGGCTTTGCCAAGTATGTACGCCCAGCCTTTCGCGAGCGCCAGGCCGAGTTGGGTGAACTCAACGCAATCCTGCAGGACAACCTTTCCGGCATTCGCGAGATTAAGACCTTCACCCGTGAAAGGATGGAGTCAGAGCGAATCGGCGTCCGCATCGATAACTACAAACGCTCCCTCCTGCACGCGCTCAGGTTGCTGGCCACCTTTGAGCCGTTCGTTCACTTCGCATCGGCCCTCGGCGTCGTTGTCGTTATCTATTTCGGCGGCAGACTGGCCCTCGGCGGCGAACTGCCGATTGAGGACCTCGTCGCCTTCTTTCTCTACCTGGAGCTGTTCTACCAGCCGGTGCGCCATCTGAGCCATGCTTGGGAGGCAATCCAGGAGGCACTGGCCGGAGCGGAGCGCGTTAGCGAGCTCCTCCATGAGGAGCCGGACATTGTTGACCGGCCTGACGCTTTGGAATACCCAGGGCGGGCGCAGGGAAACATTCTCTTTGAGAACGTCAGCTTCTCCTACCTGACCGACCGTCCCATTCTACGCAACATTGATCTGGAGATTCCCGCCGGGTCCGTGGCCGCTCTGGTTGGACCGACCGGCGTGGGCAAGAGTACACTGGCAAGCCTCGTCCCCCGCTTCTACGATGTGAACGAAGGCCGGATTTCGCTGGATGGGCATGACATCCGCGACCTGACGATGGAGAGTCTGCGCAGGCAGATCAGCATCGTCCTGCAGGACGTCTTCCTGTTCCACGGCTCAGTACGTGACAATATCCTCTTTGGAAGGCCGGGCGCAAGTGACCAAGAGATGGAGGAGGCGGCCCGCGTCGCCAACGCCGTCGAGTTTATCGACAAGCTGCCTGATGGTTACGATACCTTGATCGGCGAAAGGGGCGTGAAGCTCTCCGGCGGCCAGAAACAACGCCTCGCCATCGCCCGCGCCATTCTCAAGGACGCCCCCATTCTGATCCTCGACGAGGCGACCTCTTCAGTGGACACGGAAACGGAGCAGCTGATTCAGCAGGCGCTCGAACGCCTGATGGCCGGTCGAACGACCTTAATGATTGCCCACCGCCTTTCCACAATCCGTAACGCCGACCAAATCGTCGTGCTGCAGGACGAGGGCATCGCCGAACAGGGCAACCATGACGAACTGATGGGCATCGACGGCATCTACCGCCATCTCAATCTCGTACAGTCTCGCCTGAATGCGCAGGAGCAGGAGCCGGTAGTCGAACAACAGTTGGAGTGGACCTCCTCTGTCCGTCCCCTACCCGTCACCGCCTGAGTCGAGCAGCCGGTGCAGATTTTCGCCCATGATTAGCGCCTGATCCGCCTCCCCAATGAAGCTGCAATGGCTTCGGAAGCACTCAATCGCCTGTGGGTACGTCATGTTGCGCAAGCAGACGGGATAGTCGGAACCCCAATACAGCCGCTCGGGCCCAAACGTGTCGTACAAGGGCCTAACGACTTCCCGAATCGAATCCGCGTAAGGGAAGTCCCAGAACCCCTGCTTCGTCGAGTAGTAAAATCCTGAAACCTTGACGCCGATATTTTCGAGACGCGCCGACGCCAGTACCTGTGCCAGCCTCTCCTTCTCACCGACTATGGGATGTCCCATGTGGTGAATGAGAATCGGCAGTTGCGGAAAGCGCTCGGATACCCGGTGAAGCGCGGCGTGGTGATGCGGTGAACAGGCGATGCTGGCGATCAGGCCCATCTCATCCGCCGCCCCGAAAAACGCCAGCCCCTCCTCACCGTACAGCCAGCTGCCATCGTCGTCCGGCTTCATGTAATGCGTGAAAGCCTGCAGCGACCACCTCTCAGCAGCCTGCCGTAGCCGGTCAGCCGCCCCCGGCGTGTGGTATGTTTCCGACCAGCTGCAATCCACGTCCGCCACTTGACGAATTCGCCCGGAATATAAGCTGCTCATCCGGGCGATATATTCATTGTTGTGCGGATTGTGCTCGATCCCGGCACAGACCAGGAAAGCCTGGTCCACACCGTTGTTGTCCATTTCGTTTAGTAGCTGCTCGAAGCGGCCCTTGCCGTGAAAGTCCGGCACCGGCGGCTCGTACGGCCAGCGTTCCCAGGCGTGGCAATGACTGTCGATGATCATGAATTGCCTATGCCGCCTTCGCAAATACTGGCTTCTCGAGAATCGTCTGCGTCTCGTAAATCGAGCCCCCGCGCAAAGCCTCCGGCAAAGGCATCAACACCGGCACATCCGCCAGCCGCGGACGGTTGCACGGTTCGCCGCGCAGAACCGAATCCGCATAGGCCTCCCAATTGGAGTAACCCATTAGATGCCAGGAGTCCACGGCACAGTACTGGTAAAGCAGCAGTCTTCGCGGACGTGTGGAGACGTTCTTCGCCGAAGCATGCAGAGTCCGCACATGGTGGATCGAGATGCCGCCCGCCTCCAATTCTATCGGCACCGCCTTGTCCGCGTCCGGCACCTCAACCGTCACCGCACCGGCAAAGTGCCCGTCCTGGTGATGCGTGTAGATCGGTCCCTTGTGCGAACCGGGAATGACTAGCAGGCAGCCGTTCTCGTACATCATGTCGTCCATGCACACACCCACGGCCAGCAAATCATCATTCGTATGCGGATAGAAGGCCCAGTCCTGATGCCACTCGACAGGGCTGCCGTATTCCGGTGACTTCATGTTCAGCTTGTTGCCGTTCGTACGCACACCCGGCCCCACGAGCTGCTCGGCAATGTCGAGGATCCCAGGGTGCCTTAGGCATTCTTCGTACACCTTGTGCTGCATGACCGGGTCCTTGAGTCTGCGCAACTTCGGCGACTCCGGCGTGTGTCCCGGTTCCAGGTCAAAGACTTCCGTATGCTCTGTGACGCTGGCGCTGAGCTGAACGAACTCATCGGTCACCCGCTGCAGGTCCGCTACCTCCTCAGCCGAAAGGACGCCTTCCACGCCGAGGTAGCCGTTCTCATGGTAAAAGTCAATCTGTTGTCGGGTCAGCATGTTGATGCTCCTTAGTGGGTAGGAAAGGCGAGCAGAGCTATAATTTCATCTTTGGCACAGTTCTTTACTCAAAAATAGGGTTCAATCCAGTCTTCTTGTATCTCTAGCCCAAAGCCCGGCGCATCGGTGGGCACCAGCCAGCCTTCCTCTGCCACAGCCTGCCCGGGAATGCCCGCCGACTCTTCCAATGGTACGCCCGGCGCGGACCCGATGAAGTATTCCAGCCACGGTACGCAGGCAATGGCGTGGGTGAAATGCTGGCCGAAGGGATTCCTCCCGCCTCCGTGCAGGATCACCTTCTTGCCGGCGGCGTCCGCGGCATTTGCGATCTTCAGACACGTGCTCAGCCCGCCCACCCAGTTGATGTCCGGTTGCAGAATGTCGACGACATTGTGCCGTAGCGCCCACTGAAATGGCATGTGCGTATACCAGTGTTCCCCCGTGCTCAGCGTCTGCCAGGGTATGCGCTCCCGCACCTCAACGTGGCCGTCCAGGTCCTCCGAAAGCAGACACTCCTCCATCCACTTCAGCCGGTAGGGGCGCAGCGTTTCCGCCAATCTCACCGTGTACTCAATATCGAAAGCCATCCAGCAGTCCAGCATCAGCTCGGCTTCGTCTCCGACCAGTTCCCTGGCTTCTGCCACCATCTGCTCGTTCTTGCGCAGGCCGTCCAGTCCGTCCGCGGGCCCATACGGGCATGCCAGCTTGAACGCCTTGAAGCCTAACTCTTTGTACCAGTCCAGATCGTTCCCGGTCGAATAGCAGAACTGCTTCTCCTTCTGCGGGCCGCCGATAAGACTGTAAACCGGCCGGCCCAGCAGCTTTCCTTTTGCATCCCATAAAGCCAGATCCACGGCGCTGACCGCATAGGCGGCCAATCCGACCGAACCGTAAGGCTTTGTCATGCGGAACATCATGTCTGACAACCTCTGAGTTGCCAGACCGTCCTCGCCGATGAGATTGGGCGCAATATGATCGTCAATAATGGCCGCGGCCACCCGCCCATTGTCCGTCAAACCTAGCCCCCACGTCCCGTCCTCCAGAGTAACCTTGCACCAGACCGGCCCCCAGTGTTTGGGAGTCCACAGGCTGCGATGCCGCTTGACCTTCGGATACCAGGACATCGGATTGGCGACCTCGGCCGTCTCCGCCCAGCCCTTCCGTCGGGGCTCCGTCCTCTTTTCTGGTGCAGGAAAGTTGACGCGAACTGCCTTAATCTCTGTGATTTTCATGTCAAACAGTCTCCGCAATACTGGGCCTGTCCTGGAAAATGGATTCGCACAAGCGTCGTGCCTGGTGCCTGGTCCCGCCCAAAAGCACTCCTGGGAGGGAGAATCTCCTATATATTCTGACTGGTGTCGTCTACACTATCGGCGTCGCTCCCCATCTCATCCTGCAGCCGCCGTAGCAGTGCTTGACGCTTCTCGCGATTGAGGCCCGCCAGGATTTCCTCCGGGGTAAGGACCGATAGGATTTCGTCTGGGCGAAGGCCCGCAAGTCTTTCCTCAGGTGTTCCCGTCTCGAAAACAAGCTCACGTATTCGCCTGCCGTACGCCAACACCTTTTCCGGAGTAATCACCTCCGCCATATTTGACTCTCCTTTTGCACTGAAGGTCTGCCTCAGCCCAAGAACATAGGCATGCAAGTCTGTCGAATCCGCAAACACTTCTCTATCCAGCGAAGCGAAGCCTGCATCCCTTTCCCTTTTGAGACTGGCGAAGAGTTTGACTATGGCGTTATTTGAATGTGCCGGCAGCCGGTTCATCGCCAGAAGCATTACGCGTCCCACAAAAGGAAGTTCGGTAAGTAACACGCCTCGCTGCGACTCTTCGTATCCCCAATGGGCCAGCCGGCTCCTCTGAGGAGTCTTCGCGCTCAGCACAACCGGCAGCGTCTGTTCCCTCGAAAGTCTCTGCACCTGGCGGTAGAAGAGGTCGTAGGCGGCCGCCTGAAGTATCCCATCCTCGGTTACCGATTCAGTGTACTTGAATTCAATGAGGATATGAGCAGCCGAACTGTCGCGTATACCGTCCGGCAGTCGCGCCCGCTGCGCTTCCGTCCAGGCCGTGCCCTCCCGCCGCAAGAGCAGAATGTCCACTCTGGGCGACTCGCTCAGAATGCTCGACTCCGTCGTAACATTCACCTGGACCGCCGCCAGGCTCAGTCGCATGCCCGAGCCCAGAAGCCGGTGGTACTGCACTCGCGCTGCGTCGTCAGCCATGATTGGGGGACATATGGCTCAAATCGCGATTCTATTCCGCTGAGTCGCTGGCCGGCTCTCAGCCTTCGGCACGCCGCACCGGGTAGAAGGGCTCCGCTTCTTCTATCTTGGCTTGCCGACCGCGGACTTCCTTGGCGGCTCCAATCCGCGCCTAAACGGTACTTGATTTACCGGGAGATGTCAAAGCCCACGCGCGCAGCAATCTCCTCGTCTGACCGTATCCGGCAGCGGTTCCCCACTGAAGGGACAGAATTGCTAAACTGCGATATAATCGCCCGAAATACAGCGGTTGATTCCGTGTCCCGCGCAGTGCCAACTAAGTCGCCGTCCTGCTCTATATCAATGTCTTCCCAGCACCCTTCAGATACAATCAACGTTCGCGCCGATGAGCGTTTTGACGAGCAAGCCGTCGAGGCATTCCTGCGCGGCAAGCTGCCCGGTACTGAATACCCCTTAACTGTGCGCCAATTTGGCGGCGGCGCGGCCAACCTCACCTATCTGCTCGACTACGGCACCCACGAGTACGTCTTGCGTCGCCCTCCCCTGGGCCCGGTGGCCCCCTCAGCCCATGACATGGCCAGAGAGTCGAAAGTGCTTCTTCGGCTCTGGAAACTGTACCCCTCAGCACCCAGGGCCTACCTCTTCTCCGATGACGAGTCAATAGTCGGCGCACCCTTTTTCGTGATGGAGCGACGCAAAGGCATCGTCGTCCGAGAGTCCCTTCCCCCTGTCTATGACGCTTGGAGCGACGCCCCTGCCCGCATGAGCATAGCCCTTGTCGAGGCGCTCTCCGACCTCCACGCCGTCGACTACGAAACTATCGGTCTGGGTGAACTGGGTCGACCCTCTGGATTCATCAGGAGACAGATCGAGGGTTGGTGGCGGCGCTGGCAGGCTGCCAGGCTGGAGGAGCTGCCAGCCATGGACGCAGTCTATGACTGGCTATGCGCCAATGAACCCCCTGAAACTTCGCCTTCGCTCGTCCACAACGACTACAAGCTGGATAACGTGATGCTTGCCCCCGATGACCCGGGCCGCATCGTTGCCGTCTTTGACTGGGACATGTGCACGCTCGGTGATCCCCTCTCGGACGTCGGCGCTTTGCTGGCCTGGTGGTGCCTACCCGACGACCCTCCCCACTTCAGAACGATGGCAATGATGCCCATCGACGACCGCTTCCTGCGACGCGAGGACCTCGTGGCCCACTATGCTGCACACAGCGGCCGCGACTTGTCCGACATTCACTTCTACCATGCGCTCAGTCTGTACCGGGTGACGGTCATTATCGCCCAGATTTATGTCCGCTACGTGCGCGGCCAAACTCAGGATCAACGCTTCGCTGCCTTCGGCCCGCGCATCCCCGCCGCGGCCCAGGCCGCTCTCGAAGTTACCAAGGGCCCTTGAAATCCCGAGACCGCCTCAAAGAAGCTCGCCGCCCCATCTTTGCACAGGATTGACGCAGAGTTGCGGACTGACTATCATAGTCCCAAAACAGAATCCCTTATATTCAACTCAGAAGGAGCGATTAACGTGCAGGAACATAGAATCTCAATGCTTGGCACCGGCCTGATCGGCATGTTCTACACAATGGCTCTCAATGGCGGCAGGGGCAGAGACCGAGTGCAGCTCGTCTACTCCCGAACGGAAGAAAGAGCAAAAGCTTTCGCGGCCGAATGGGACATCCCCGCCTGGACAACCGATCTGACCGAAGCCTGTACCTCAGACGATATCGACACCGTCGTCATCGGCCTGCCCAACCACATCCACGAAGAGTGCGTAGACCTGGCCGCCGCCGCCGGCAAGGCGATTCTTTGCACCAAGCCCCTCGGACGCACCGCAGCCGAAGCCAAGCGCATGATGGACAAAGTCGAAGAAACCGGCGTCTTCGGCGGCTACCTCGAAGACCTCTGCTACACGCCCAAAACCCTGAAGGCCATCGCCTCCGTCGAGGAAGGTGCCCTCGGCCATGTAACCTGGGCCTGCTCCCGCGAAACGCATCCAGGCCCTCACAGCTACTGGTTCTGGGACCTCGAACAGGCCGGCGGCGGCGCAATCGTTGACCTCGGCTGCCACTGCATCGAAATCGTCCGCAGCTTCATCGGCAAAGACATCCGCCCCGTCGAAGTCATGTGCTGGGCCGACACCCTCGTCCACCCCATCGACGCCGAAGACAACGGTATCGCCCTCATCCGCTTCGAAAACGGTGCCATCGGCCAGTTCGAAGTCAGCTGGTCCTTCCGCGGCGGCATGGACCTGCGCGACGAAGTCGCCGGCACCGAGGGCACCATCTGGCTCAATCACTTCCTGCGCACCGGCTATGAAATGTATACCAGCGGCGCCGGCGCCGGCTACGTCGCCGAAAAGGCCGAGTCCGAGAGCGGCTGGCTCTTCCCGGTCGGCGACGAGGTCGTCGAGCTCGGCTACAGCGACATGTTTGACGACATGTTCAACTCCCTCGACCAGGGCACCGAACCCAGAGAGACCTTCTACGACGGCTACGTCGTCAACGCCGTCATCGACGCCTGCTACCGTTCCGCCTCCTCCCGCCAGTGGGAGCCGGTGCAGCTCGAAGTCTGGCGAGGCCGCGATAACGTCCCCCTCATCCGCGACAGCCGCGGTCAGCAGGCCGCCGCCGCGGTCGAACCTGACCCCGCCGAAGCCCTCGCTGCCGCCGCCGGTCTCACAATCCTCAAACAGGAACGGATGCCGGGCGGCCAGATCAAGGTCATCATGAAGAACGAGGAGACCGGCGAGCTCAGCCAGGAAATCATCAAGAACACTTGACCCCTGACTCCCTGCCAAATGGCGACCATCATTCAACATTGCAATGATGTTTCTCTCTCCTCACTCCTCTTCGCTCTCTCCTCGCTTTTGGGCGGTCGGGCCTAT
>JAPPKG010000265.1:0-11797 GCA_026914085.1 Caldilineaceae bacterium
AGGGAGGGCCGAATAGGCCCGACCGCCCATAACTGCAGTGGTCAGTGGTTAGTGGTCAGTGGTCAGAGGAGGGGCTCCACCTACTTCAGGGTTAGTCGCGGACTGAACATGGCTCCGTTGCTACCCGAGGTACGGGAAAGTTCACTTCCACTTGGGGATGAACCATCGATACCGACGGGCTTTGACAGGAGATTTTGGTTCGTGCTAGAATGAATGCGTTCGTGGAAAATTGCACGAACAGTTCCCCAAGCCTTTCAGTTACGCTGAAAAGGGATAACAGGGATGGCAAGCGACTATCTGCCACTTCTCATACTGATCCTGCTGGCGGCCGGATTCGGCGTAATTGCCATAGGTCTGCCTTCACTGTTAGGTCCACGAGAGCGCAACAGTCAGAAGTTGGAGCCATACGAATCGGGGATCATTCCCTTTGCCGACGCCCGTCGGCGATTCCCGGTGAAATACTATCTGGTTGCCATGCTCTTTCTGATCTTTGACATCGAAGTAATCTTCCTCTACCCGTGGGCGGCCGTCTTGAGAGACCTTCGCCTGTTTGCCCTATTGGCGATGATTCCCTTTTTCGTTGTACTCGTGGTAGGTTTCCTCTATGAATGGAAGAAGGGCGCTCTCGATTGGGACTAGTGACCGAGGGAAGTGGCCGCTGCGTGCAGCTCTTACCAGGGTATTGACAACTTACTACTGCAGACGAAAGCTGGAAGGCCGAGAGAGCAGGAAGCCAGTAGCTGCCGCGTCTGACTGGGCTGCATTGCTGTAAGTGCAAAGGAACGGACATGGGTTTAGAAGAAAAGGTTCCTGAAGGCATTTTGACGACGTCACTGGACAGCGTGATAAATTGGGGAAGGGCCAATAGCACGTGGCCGCTGCTCTTCGGGCTGGCCTGTTGCGCGATGGAAATGATCGCCACCGGCACGGCCCGCCACGACATTGCCCGGTACGGGTCGGAGCTCTTCCGGGCCAGCCCGCGGCAGGCCGATCTCATGATTGTCTCGGGTCGCGTCAGCAACAAGATGGCGCCGGTGATTAAGCGCATTTACGATCAGATGCTGGCCCCCAAGTGGGTAATTGCCATGGGAATCTGCGCCAGTGCGGGTGGGCCTTTCAACAATTATGCAATCATCCAGGGCGTGGACAAGATAATTCCCGTCGACGTATATGTTCCTGGCTGCCCGCCCCGGCCCGAGTCACTGCTCTACGCAATGGATTTGCTGCGTGCGAAACAGCGGAGCGAATCGGTTGGTGAGTGGCGCAAGGTCGAGGAGCCGTTAGCAGTTGACGAGATTATGCCGTTGGGTGCTTGACCCACCAGTGCTTCAGAGTGCACACGGTCCAGTTAACTTCCGGGCCGACAGGTAGAATTGAGAGCGAGTTGAGAGATGCCACTTGATGTAGCCCCGGTTGTTCGCTCATACGAGACCCAGCGAACGCTGAATCCACCGGGTATCCCCGCGCTGGCGCCGATGCCAACCGGAGAAACCGACGATACACGGCGGATTTGCGAACAGTTTGGGGAGGATATCGTTGCGGCCGGCCTGCACAACGGCAATCAGGTGGTATTGGTTGAGCCGGGGCAACTGAAGGCGCTCGCCACGTTTTTGCGTGATGAACCTGATCTCAAGTATGAAACTCTTATAGATGTAACCAGCGTGGACCGGTCCCGTCTACCTCTGGACGGCGACGCACGCTTTCAAACGGTCTACCAGTTTCGCTCCTATTCCCGCAACCAGCACCTGACGGTCATTGCCGACTGTGGAACCGATCCGGGCGACAACGGCGAGATTCCGCACATTGACAGTTTGACCGGCGTGTACCGCGGGGCAGAGTGGCCGGAACGGGAAGTGTACGATCTGATGGGTATCCGCTTCGACGGCCATCCGGATCTGCGGCGGATCCTCATGCCCAAGAACTGGCCCAACCACCCGCTGCAAAAACAGGCCCCGCTAGGCGGGGAAGAGGTACCCTTTACCTTCACGTGGGATGATCCTGAGTTTGAAACGCTTGGCTCCCAGATATTGCCGGCGGAAAGCACGGTTCCCGACTTGCCGCCGGGGATGAGCCGCCAGAACATGGTCATCAACATGGGGCCGCACCACCCCAGCACGCACGGCGTTCTTCGCCTGGTCGTGGAGATGGACGGCGAGCGCATTGTGAGCACTGACCCGGACCTAGGCTTTCTCCATTCGGGCTTCGAAAAGACGGGGGAAAACAAGCGCTACAAAGACTTTGTCTATTATACCGACCGGATGGACTACTTGTCCGCGATGTCGAACAATCTGGGCTATTGCCTGACGATTGAACATATGCTGGGACTGGAGATTCCCGAGCGGGCCCAGGTGATCCGCGTGATCATGGCGGAGATGCAAAGAATCGCCTCTCACCTGTTCTGGCTGGCGACGCACGTCCTGGATGTATCGGGCACCGGCATGAGCCTCCTGATGTACGCAACGCGCGAGCGGGAACGAATCCTGGACCTATTCGAGATGGCCTGTGGGGCCAGGCTGACAGTGAGCTATATTCGTATCGGCGGCGTCTGGCAGGATCTGCCGGACGCTTTCGTTTCTGAGCTGAAGGATTTCCTGCGGGTGATGCCGCAGAAGATCAGCGAGTACGAGGCGATGGTTACCGAGGCGCCGCTGTGGCAGGAGCGCCTGACCGGAATCGGATTTATCAGCGGCGACGATGCTTTGAGCATGGGTCTGACAGGGCCGATGCTGCGCGGCAGCGGCATCGACTGGGACCTGCGCCGCGACAGACCTTACAGCGGCTATGAGGCATACGAGTTTGAGGTGCCGACCAGCGACAGCGGCGACTGCTACGGGCGCTTTAAGATCCGATTGGAGGAGATGCGCCAGAGTGTACGCATCCTGGAGCAGGCGGTAGACAACCTGCCCAGCGGCCTTTACAAGTCGAACAATCGCAAGGTGGCCCTGCCGCCGCGCGCCGAATTGGACGTGAGCATGGAGGCGTTGATTCACCACTTCAAGCTGATGACCGAGGGCTTTCACGTGGCGCCGGGATACTTCTATCACGGCATTGAAAACAGCAAGGGCGAGTTGGGATTCTTTGTCTACAGTGACGGTTCGGCTAAGCCGTACCGGTTACACGTTCACGGTCCCAGCTTCAACAACTTATATGCTATCGACCATATCAGTCGCGGTGAGATGCTGTCTGACGTCGTAACCAATATCGGTTCAATTGATATTGTACTTGGTGAGGTAGACCGATAGGTCTGCTGCAGTTAGGCATGCTCAGGGCCAGGGACCTTTTACCGTTCGCCTGCAACCGGGGAATTCAATGATAACGGAACAGATGCGGCAGGAGATTGACGAAATACTGGCACGCTACCCCGCGGGCCGGCAGCGGTCGGGGATATTGCCTGCGCTCTACGTAATCCAAAGGGAGTACGGCTACTGTCCTGTGGATGCGCAGGACGAACTGGCGGAGATTCTGGGGATCGCACCGGCGGAGGTTGGCGCGGTCGTCGGGTTCTACAACATGCTGCATGAGGCGCCCAAAGGCGAGTATCATATCGAGGTCTGTACGAACGTGCCCTGCATGTTGCGGGGCGGGAACCAGTGCCTGCACAATTTTGAGAACGCGCTAGGCATTCATCACGGGGAGAAGACCGAGGACGGTAAGTTTGCTCTCGATCACATGGAGTGTCTCGGCTCTTGCGGCACGGCACCGATGGCGATCGTTACCGACCAGAAGACTGGTCAGATCCGTTATTTCGAGAATCTCGACTCGTCCGAAGACGTGGAGAAGGCGATTGAAGTGCTGAAGTCCGGCAACGGCTTCAATACGCTGGAACGCTGGACGCCGGAGGCTGACCCCGATGGTGAAGGCGCGTCGGACGGCCCTTACCGCACGGGAGGAATGGAGCCCCGATACCTGATGGACCGCCTCAACGAACCGGACAGCCACAGGATCGATTCTTACGAGGCGGACGGAGGCTATGCCACGGCACGACGCGTGCTGAGCGAGATTGAGCCGGCCGACATGGTGGAGCAGATCAAGGAAAGCGGGATTCGCGGTCGCGGCGGCGCCGGTTTTCCCACAGGGGTCAAATGGGGTTTTTTGCCGCCGGGCGTGCAACCCCGTTATATGGTCGTGAATGCCGATGAATCGGAGCCGGGCACTTTCAAAGACCGAATTGTGATGGAATATGATCCCCATCAGCTGATCGAAGGGATCATTCTGAGTTGTCACGCCATCGAGTCGGAAAAGGCGTTCATCTATATTCGGGGCGAGTACTATTTTGCCTATGTTCGCATGCAGAATGCACTGGACGAGGCCAGAGCCAAGGGCTACCTGGGCGAAGATATCTTCGGCAGCGGCAACAATTTGGACATCGTGATGCACCGCGGCGCGGGCGCGTACGAGTGCGGGGAAGAGACCGCACAGCTGACGAGCCTAGAAGGCTATCGCGGGCAGCCGCGCCTCAAGCCGCCATTCCCAGCCGTGGAAGGCCTGTATGCCAAACCGACGATCGTGAACAACGTCGAGTCAATCTGCAACGTGACGCACGTTATGCGCCACGGTGTCGACTGGTACAAGGAGTACGGCACGGAACGCAGCCCGGGAATGCGTATTTTCTGTCTTAGCGGGAACGTCAAGCGGCCGGGGCTCTACGAACTTCCGCACGCAACGCCGTTAAGTGAACTGGTCAACAAGTATGGTGGCGGGCCGGAGGACGAGAACCATCCAATCAAGGCGATCGTTCCCGGCGGCCTCTCGATGAAGCTGCTGACACCGGATCAGTTCGATACGCCGCTGGATTTCGAGAGCATCACCGAGGCCGGTTCGCTGCTGGGTTCGGCCGGCGTGATCGCGATCGACGACCGCACCTCAATGGTCGAGGTGGCGCGGCGCACGCTCAGTTTCTATCGTGAAGAGAGCTGCGGCAAGTGCACGCCTTGCCGCGAGGGTACTGCCTGGCTGGAGAAGATCCTGCTTCGCATCGAGGAAGGGCAGGGCCTGGGCAGGGACCTGGAGTTGATGGAGTTCATCGCCGACAATATTGCCGGCAAGAGCTTTTGCCCCTTTGGCGAGGCATCGGTGTGGGGTCTGCAGAGCAACTTGCTCAAGTTCCGGCCAGAGTTTTCGACGCAAATTGAGAAAACCAATCCTGACGAGATCGGTCCTGTTCTGCCGATTCGGCCGGATTACCGCCCGAATACGCACGAGGAAAGCGGTTTGCGCGACACCACATTTGCGCCGGCCGGCGGGAATATCGTGCTGCACGATGATTTGGTTCAGGGTGACGACTGAGGAACAGACGGATGAACGCAGTAGCAATTCCTGACGCCGGCGAGCAGATCAGGAGCGATAGCAGCAAGATTCTGGACGCGAATCTGCCGGTTACGCTGGCGGAGGGTATGCCCCTGAGGCGATTCACGCTGGATGAATTCCATTGGTTGATAGACATCGGCTTCTTCAAGGAGAACGATAGAGTAGAGTTGGTTGAAGGAATTCTGGTGGACATGAGTCCAAATAATCCCCCTCACATCCGCACAGTAAATCGCTTGCGAAGGACCTTTTCTCTTTTGGATGCACGTGCAGACATAGAAGTTCGTACACAGGGACCGGTAACCATACCTGAACAGATGACCGAGCCCGAACCAGATTTGGTCATTTCAACGGAATCTGGACTTGAACTTGATGAACGTCATCCCTACCCAGAGGAGATTCTGTTGTTGATGGAAGTTTCGGACTCAAGCCTCACTTACGATCGCTCTCTCAAAAGGGCAATATACGCGAAGGCGGGGATAACTGAGTACTGGCTTTGGAATCTTGTCGACGGCTTCCTGGAGGTATACCGAGACCCGCGAACGCCTGTAAGCGGAGAGGCGGCATATCAAACGAGATTGACCTACCATCGCGGTGAGTCCGTGGCGCCGCTGGCTTTCCCCGATCTTGAAGTGGCTGTTGACGACATACTTCCGCCAGCAGGAAGTACAGCCTAGACAGGCTGGACCCGCAGAGGTTCTCCTCTTTTTCGGAGACGTAATCGTCAATGACTGAAAACGTATCGCTCACCATCAACGAAGAGGAAGTGTCGGTTCCTGCCAGGACGCTTCTGGTCGACGCGGCGCGCATGGCGGGCGTCGAGATTCCGGTCTTCTGTTCGCATCCCAAGCTGGACCCGGTTGGCTGCTGCCGCATGTGCCTGGTCGAGGTGGACGGTCCTCGGGGTACGGCGATGATGGCCTCCTGTACGATGCCGGTAGGCGACGGCATGGTTGTGCGGACGGATACCGAACAGGTGAGGACGGTGCAGGAAGCGAATCTTGCCTTCATTCTGCTCAATCATCCGCTGGATTGCCCGATCTGCGACAAAGGCGGCGAATGCCCGCTGCAGGACCAGACGATGCGGTTCGGTCCGGGGATCAGCCAGTTGATCGAACCGAAGCGGCTCGCGAAGAAACATTACGACATTTCGGACACGATTGTGCTGGACCAGGAGCGGTGCGTGCTTTGCTGGCGCTGCATTCGCTACCTTGAGGAGTGGGAGGACAAACCGCAGTTGGGTCTGTTCGAACGGGGCAACGATACGATCGTCGACATCCAAGACGGGCGTCCGGTAGACGCCAAGACCAGCGGCAATATAATCGACCTTTGTCCGGTCGGGGCGCTGACGAATCGCGTCTCCCGTTTTGCCTACCGCCCCTGGGAAATTGAGCGGACGCCCAGCGTCTGCATGCACTGTTCGGTGGGCTGCAATGTACGACTGGATAGCCGCACTCACCAGTTGCGGCGCATTGTCGGCCGCGAGAATATGCAGGTCAACGACCAGTGGATTTGCGACAAGGGCCGCTTTGCCCACGCCTGGGTCAACGATGGGAACAGGCTGGCCACACCGCAGCTGCGCAAGAACGGCAAACTGGTACCTGTGCAGTGGAGTGAGGCGCTGGCTTACATAGCCAACCGGTTGACCGGCATCAAGGAAAAGTACGGTGCCGACAGCATCGGGGCGATTGGCAGCGGCAAGATCAGCAACGAGAGCAACTACGCGTTGCAGCGGTTCATGCGCGCGGTGATCGGGACAAATAACATCGACCACCGCGATGGCGGGGAGGTCGCGGCCCTGCCCACCGGTCTGCCCGCTCTGACTGAGCTGATGAAACCGCAGTACGGGCCCGATCCGGAAATCGATACGGTTGTGCTCTTCGGTCTGGATCCAAGCGAAGAACTGCCAATTCTGGACTTGCATCTGAAGAGAGCCATCCTCAGAGGCGGCGTCAAGCTGATCATCGCCCATGCCCGCAAGATTGAATTGACACGATATGACGGCCCTTATCTGGCCTACCTGCCGGGAGGCGAGTCGCTACTGGTAAGCCGCCTTCTGCAGGCGGTACAGGGTTCCGCCCTGTCCGACGAGGAGCCGGCGATACAGGCCGCGGCCAAACTGCTGAAGGAGAGCGAAAGTTCGCTTATTGTATACGGGCCAATGGCAGCGCGGGGAGAGAACGGACCCGGTGTCCGTGACGGACTGGAACAGCTGGCCCAAGCGGTCGGTGAGGGGGCACGAGTGGCCTATGTCGGCCTGGACGGCAATGCGCAGGGTTGCCGCGATATGGGGGTGCTTCCGGACGGTTTGCCCGGCCAGTTTCCACTGGATGACGGCGACGCCAGATCCCGGTTGGAAGCGCTATGGGGATGCGAACTTTCCACCTTCCCAGGCTACACTTACAAGCAGATGCTGGACAGCCAGGAAATGAGGGCCCTTTTCGTGAACGGCGCCAACCCTGCTACCGAGTCGCCGGACTGGTCGGCCAGTTTAGAGGAGCTGGAGCTTCTCGTTGTCACGGATCTGTTGCCGACCGAGACCGCGCAGAAGGCGGATGTCGTACTGCCCGCCCAGGGATGGGCGGAGAGCGACGGCACCTACACCAATCTGGAGCGTCGCGTGCAGAGGGCGCCCAAGGCGGTCACCGATCCAAAGTCAAGGGCGGCGCCGGACTGGATGATATTTACGCACTTGGCCAAGCAGATGGGCACACACTGGCCGTTTTCCGACGCTCACAGTGTGACTGCAGAAGTCACGCGTGCGGTACCGGCGTATGCGGGGCTGACCTGGGAGGCACTGGGAGACCAGGGCCGCCAGTGGAACGCCGATTCCGCTCCGGTTTCCGGTGCTTCCGCCGAGCGGACGTTTGATGGAATATCAGAAACCGCGTTTGGCGACGCTGAATATCCTCTCAACCTTGTCACCGGCACTGTCCTCTATGACGGGGGCACGCTTTTCAGCCTGACTGAACAGATGCACGGCATGGCCCATGGCGCCACGGTCACTTTGAATCCTGCCGATGCGGCAGAGTTCGGCCTGGACACGGGCAGTGCGGTCACTGTGCGGAGCGAGCAGGGAAACCTGGATCTGACCGTGGTGGTCGACGCGCAGGTGCAGGCAGGCTGTGCATGGATACCGGAGAGTCTTCCCGGCGCGCCGGTAGGCGCGCTGCTCAACGGCAGCTTTACCCAGCGAGTCAAAATCGAAAGGCGTTAAATGGACTGGCTAAATCTGTTGGTCTTTCCGGCCATCCGCGCGCTGATATTGATATTTGTGCTGCTTACCGGTTTCGCCTACCTAACCTGGTTTGAGCGCAAACTGCTGGCCCGTTTCCAGGTGCGTTACGGCCCAAACCGAGCGGGCAAGTTCGGGCTTCTGCAGCCGGCCGCCGACGCAGTGAAGGCCTTTTTCAAAGAAGAGATCATCCCCAATCACGTTGACAAGCCGGTTTATCTGCTGGCGCCGGCGCTGGCCCTGGTGCCAGCGCTGATCATCTGGGCGGTTATTCCGATCGCCAAAGGTACCCCCGCCATCGCCGACGTAAATATCGGCTTCCTCTGGATACTGGCGGTTGCGGGGATCGAGAGCTACGGCATCATACTGGCAGGGTGGAGCAGCAACAACAACTATTCGTTGCTCGGCGCGCTGCGATCTTCTGCACAGATGGTTTCCTACGAACTGCCGCTGGGTCTTTTTCTGGTCAGCATTCTCATATTGGCGGGAAGTTTCAGCCTGGTGGATCTGGTTGAGAATTTCCGTCCCTGGTGGGAATGGATCTGGTTGTGGCTGGCGTTTCCATTCTTCTTCATCTGTATCCTGGCCGAGACCAACCGCAGTCCCTTTGATCTGCCGGAGACCGAGAACGAACTGGTGGCTGGATTTCAGACCGAGTACGGCGGCATGAAGTTCGCGCTGTTCTTCATTGCCGAGTACGTGAACATGATTTCCACCAGTGCCATCATGGCGACGCTCTTCTTTGGCGGGTGGAAAGGCCCCTTCGCAGAGCAGTATATCTGGCTGGGGCCCATATATCTCTTGATCAAGGTCGTAGCTCTGCTCTTCCTTTTCGTCTGGGTACGGGCCAGCATTGGTCGTCCACGCTATGACCAGTTGATGAAGTTCTGCTGGCAGTTCATGTTACCCCTTAGCCTTGCGTATGTGAGCGTTTCGGCAGTTTTGGCAGTATTCCTGAAGTAAAAAGCGAAGGGGAAAGAGGATTTCAATGGAATTCGGTGATTTCTTGAAGGGTGCGACCGAGATCGGCAAGGCGATGGGGGTGACGCTCAAGCACCTGGGCCAGAGGCCGGTTACGGTGGAGTTTCCACACGAGGATATACCGATCTACCCACGCTTTCGCGGCCGTCATGAACTGCGGCGCTATGCCAACGGGTTGGAGCGATGCATTGGCTGCTGCCTGTGCGAAGCCGCCTGCCCCACTGAAGCGATTTACGTGGAAGCGGCAGAGAACGATCCGGATGCGCCGCTCTCGCCAGGCGAGCGTCACGCGAAGGTTTACGAGTTGAATCTGCTGCGCTGCGTGTTTTGCGGTGACTGTGAAGAGGCCTGCCCTACGGAAGCTATTGTCCTCGGTCACGACTTTGCCATGGCCAACTACGAGCGGAAGGATTTCGTGTTGACCAAAGAGGAACTTCTCAATCCAGGCATGCCCAAGGTCATCATTCGACCGGAGTAACTTTTCATGAGTTGGTCGCTACTCTTTTTCTTGCTCGTTGGCGCTGTCAGCCTGGCGGCAGCTTTGGGCGTGGTGACAAGCCGCCAGCCGGTACACAGCGCGCTGTTTCTACTTACCAACTTCGCCACCCTGGCAGTTCTCTATGTCACACTCGATGCGCAGTTCCTGGCGGCGGCACAGGTGATTGTTTATGCAGGGGGAATCGTCATCCTGATACTGTTTGTCATTATGCTTATCGGGGGGGAAACAAACGACTTCAGCGCTGCGCAGCGGGCTTGGAGCCGTACCGTGGGTATCGCGCTGGGGGCAATCTTACTCCTGACGGTATCCTATAGTGCCCTTTCGCGAATGATGGGCCCAACGGAAGAAACTGCGGCGCTCTTGCAAGGCGGAACGCCAAAGGCTGTTGGGACCGCCCTGTTTACAAAGTATGTGCTTCCCTTTGAGTTGATCGCTCTTCTGTTGCTTGTCGCGCTGATCGGCGCTCTTGTGCTGGGACGCCAGCAGGAAGGCGCAGGCGAAGGCATCGCTTCCCTCAAGGCAAACGAATGATGGTAGAGACAAGCTACTACCTGGTCCTGGCTGCCTTAATCTTCACCGTCGGCGCTACCGGTGTCCTGCTGCGGCGCAACGCCCTCATCATTTTCATGTGCATTGAGATGATGCTCAACAGCGTGAACCTGACACTGATCGCCCTCGCCCGCCAGTGGGGCAATCTCGAGGGGCAGATCTTCGTCTTCATGATCATGGCAGTTGCCGCGGCAGAAGTTGCAGTCGGCCTGGCAATCTTGATCGCCAATGTTCGCCATCGTGAGAGCATCAATATCGATGAAATCAATTTGTTGAAGTGGTGACGACCAGTTCCTAATCTCTAGTCACACTTCGATTGTAAATTCGTTCTTGCTCCGCACCACTCCAGAGCCGAAGTCGGCCGACAGAGAGCTGTTATGAGGAATGTATGTTGGACTTAGCCTGGCTAATTCTGGTTTTTCCGGCGCTGGGCGCGCTGATAAATCTGTTCATCGGAGACAGACTCAGGGAACGGGGTATCCATGTCGTTGCTTCCGGCGCGGTGGTCCTGTCTTTCGTCGTCAGTCTGGGGCTCTTCTTAGGTCTGTCGGGCCTGGATGCGCATCACCGTACGGCAACCGTCCATCTGTGGGACTGGATCACCATTGGGAGCTTTCATGCGCCGGCGGCGCTGCTGATTGACCCGCTCAGCGTGACGATGGCCCTGGTCGTAACCGGGGTGGGCGCGCTGATCCACATCTACGCCGGCGGCTACATGCACGGCGAACAGAACTTTCAGCGTTTCTTCGTCTATCTGAACTTTTTCATCCTGGCGATGCTGGTGCTGATTCTGAGCAACAACTTCGTGGGGATGTTTGTTGGCTGGGAAGGCGTAGGGTTGGCGTCATACTTGCTGATTGGCTTCTATTTTGACCGCCATGACGAGTCCTACGGCCACTACGCAGATGCAGGCAAGAAAGCGTTTCTGGTCAACCGGATCGGTGACTTCGGCATGATGCTGGCTGTGTTTCTCATCTGGACCGGCGTTGGGTCAGTTGTTTTCGAGGAGGTATCTCAGGGAGCCGGTGCGTTGACGGCCGGCACAGCGACCGCCATCTGCCTGCTGCTTCTTCTGGCTGCAACCGGAAAGAGCGCCCAGCTGCCCTTGTTCGTCTGGCTGCCGGACGCGATGGCGGGCCCTACGCCGGTTTCGGCGCTAATCCATGCAGCCACGATGGTGACGGCAGGCATCTACATGGTGGCACGAACCTACTTCCTGTGGGAGCTTG
>JAPPKG010000404.1:0-11603 GCA_026914085.1 Caldilineaceae bacterium
CTCCCTGCTGGCGCAGGAGCGCGAGCAGGAGATGCTCCGGCTCGATGCTGGCATGTTTGTATTCTCTGGCCTCGTTCTGGGCCTCGACAATTGCTTCACTTGCCTTTTCAGTCAAGCGCTCGAATCTCATTTATCTCTCCCTTTTCGTTCTAAGTCCTAATCCGGCACAGAATGCCTCGCACCGGACCTGCACTGGCCGTGTGTGTTTTCTGAGTTCAGTGTAGTCTGCGTTCATCACAGGGGCGTTTGCGGAGTGTAAGAGAAAGATATGCGGTGCGGCGGGGACGCCAGGACCGTTCTTGAACGGGTAGAGAGGACGGGTGGCGGGGCTACAGGAGGGCGGTTAGAGCAAGGAGTGTGCCGCTGAGGAGGAAGAAGAGGGCGGCCATCGCCAAGACGATGTAAAGCGGGCGGCTGGCACGCAGCAGGGGGCGGCGCCAGAGGAGCGGGACAAGAGACAAGGCGATCAGCAGCGCGCCGACGACTGTTTCTGCGGGCAGCCACGGAACCGGGTTGCGCCAGGGGGAGCGGGAGATCTGTTGCACGGTTTGCGCTGACGGGACGGGGACGGTGATTTCGGCCAATGCGTCATTCATGCCCCGGCGGCGCACGTATACTGACAGATTCCACTGGCCATCGCGGTTGAGGAAGGCGCCTTCGGCGGCGAAGGCGTCCTCGCCCAAGTCGACCAGATCGAGGCGCGCTTGCCCCATGTCACCTGACTCGTGGGAGAAGAAGAGACGCACCAGCTGGACTTCACCTATGTCTGAGGAGTCGGGATGGGAAAGATGAACCCAGTAGCGGTTGTGGCCGACCTGATTGGGCGTTATCTGCAGGTGGACGGCCAGATCACCATCGTAAGCCATTTCGTTGAAGGGCAGCGAGGGCGCCGCGGGAGCAGTTGGCGGCGGAAGGTTCGGTGTCGGGGTCTGCACAAGCACTGCCACTGAAATGAACAGCACGGCAGCCATACCAGCTTCGGCGGCCACGCGGCGCGTGAAGCGGCTGAGGTCGGAGGTGTTAGCGACGGTATCCTGGGCCCGCTTTACTGCACGATTGTTGAAGTAGGCGAGGGCGAGGATGGCGGCGACGATCACCAGTTTGATGAGCAGGACGCGCCCGTAGGTGGTCGTGAATAGGCTGGGAGCGTCCGGCAGTTGCACGAAACTGCCGAAGAGGCCGGTCAGGGCAAGTACGAACACCGCAATTTGAGCACTCAGGGAGTAGCGCGTCAACAGGAGGACCATCCAGTCAGGGTCGGGCAGGGTATGCCGTCGGTGAAGCTGGAACAGCAGGAGCGCCAGAAAGATGAGACCGCCGGCCCAGACGGCGGCGGCAACAAGGTGGGCGAAGTCAGCGGCGACGGCCCAGCCGCTGCCGGAGGCGGCAGCAGCGTGGCTGCTGGCAGCAAAGGTAAAGAGTGCGGCGGCAGTGAGCAGGGTGGCCCAGGTACGCTGGGGGAAGGCCCTGTGCCAAGTTTGTTCGCCGCCGAAGAGGAGTTCGGACCAGGCGCTGCACACGAACAGGATCCCGGCCACAAATATCCACAGATTCGGGCCGTAGATTATGGTTCCCCCCAACGCGAACCCGATGATCCACGTATGGAGCACGTAGAGAATTGACCACAGGCGGGGGGCTAAGTCGGGTGGAACGGGCCGGCGAAAGAGAATCTTAGCCCAGCCGTTGGGGTAAAGCAGGGGAATGACGCCCGCCAGCAGCGTCTGCCGGATAAGGAGGAGTCGACCCGGCCGGGTGGCGAGCAGGAGCTCCAGGAATCCATCAGTACCTTCGAGGCGCAGGGACTTGAACAGAAATTGCAGCCATCCGGAAGCCAGCAGGAGCAGAACGCCGACCAAGGCGGTTGATCTAGTCAGCGTTTCGATGAGGCTCTCGGGGTCTTTGCCGGTCCTTGATTGCGCCAGAAACCAGCGGACGGCCAGCGGTCCGGCCAGCAGAGCTGCGCCCAGGAGTGAGAGCCAGCGGAGGAAGGAATCGGTAAGTGGCGGAAGCCCTTGTTGACGGTTGACACGGACTTGGACGGCAGTGCCTGCGGGACGGGTGCCGTCGGGATTCAGGATGGTGAGGGGGAAAGAGCCGACCCACTCATGGCCGTCGACGCTGGAGAGGGTCTGCCAGACGACGGTGTAGACGCCCGGTTCGATGCTCTCGAGCGGGAGGGTGAGGTGGGTGGGATCTTCGGGGTCGAATTGCGGCGCGCCGGTTGGGATTTCGGTTCCGGCGGCGTCGAGGATGCGGGCGCCGGTGAAGGTCTCTTCCAGGGGTTCGCTGAACCAGAACTGAATGGCTGCGGGCGGCTGGGTGAGTTCGGCGTTGGGCTGGGGGTCGGCGCGTACGAGCAGGGCGTGGGCGCGGACGGCCGGGGGCGAAAGCAGCAGGGCCATTGCCGCGGCGAACAACGCCAGCGGCAGGCCCGCTGCTGTTATCTTCTTGACGGCCGCCCCTTTTGGCTTGGCCGCGCCACGCCAGGGAGGCTTTGACATCGTGCTGCTAACTGTTCTTTCCGCTCAAGCTGCGCGAGTTGCTCGGAGACTGGCGCTCGCCCAGCCCTTTGCGTCTTCGGGCCAGGAGGAATGCACCGAGAAGCAGTAGTACCGGGAAAGAACTGCCCATGCAGGGAATCCCTAGTCCTTGGTCAGCCTGGTCTGGAGGCAGTTCGGACTCATCTGAAGCTTGATCTGAAGCCGATGGTGTCGATTCAGTCTCAGCGCTTTCCGGCGCGGCCGTATTCGTGGGCGAAGGCTGGTCGGCCTCTTCGGTGGTAGTTGGCGCAGGTGTTGAGGTGGCTGTCGGTGTTGCCTCCGGCTCAGGCTCGTCAGCCTGGATGGTGAACTGGAACTCGCCTTCGGCGTCGTCGCCGTCATCGGCGGACAAGGTGCGCCAGCGCACAGTGTAAACGCCGTTGGGCAGGTCCGATTGGAGTGAGACGGTCATCAGCTTGCGGTTGTCATCGTCGATGGCGGCGTCGTCCTGGTCCACTCTCTGGTCATCGGGGCCG
Organism: Caldilineaceae bacterium; assembly: GCA_026914085.1. Classification (GTDB taxonomy): domain Bacteria; phylum Chloroflexota; class Anaerolineae; order Caldilineales; family Caldilineaceae; genus Bin5. Next base: position 3,017 of record JAPPKG010000404.1, read on the forward strand.
TAGACCTCGAGGCTGTTTTGGCCTTCACGGCGGAAGAGCTCCTGGGTGAACCAGACCTGTACCTGCTGCGGCGCCTGGGAGACGACTTCGCCGGCGGCGGGCACGGCATCATCGTAGTCGGCGTGGGCCAGGACGGCAGTGGATAGTGGGTAGTGAATGGTGGCCAGTAACACGGCTACCCATACCAGTTTGACTCCACCTCTACGCAGTTGGGTCTGGATCACAGGCTAGCCTCCGTGGCTGTGGTCGTGGCCGTCGTCCTGTGTTTCATCGGAATCGACTTGAACGCATTTGTCGTTTCCGCTTTCCTGGCCGCCGTTATCGTCGCTCGTTTCTTCGTCGTCGTGGCCATTACTGTGACCGTGGTCATCATGGGCAGTTTCAGTTTGTTCGCCCTCTTCGTGAGTTTCCGCGTCCATCTCCTTTTCGGACAGTTGCAGGCAGTCAAACCAGTCGAAGACGTTGCTGGAAAAGTGGTGCTGCTCGTCGTGCGCGGTCGAGGAGAGGGGCACAGCGTTTTCCAGATCGTCGTCGGCAAGTGACGCTGTTAGCTTTGTAAGTGTTTCGGCGAGCGTCTCCGCCTCTTCGGCCAGTTCCTGCGGCCAGTCAACAGAGTTCAGGAGGGGCACGAGAAATTTGATCTGTCCGGCGTCGCCCGGCATGATGCCGTCGCCGTCTTTCAGGCGTCTGTGCAGGGCGTGGATGTCGACCTTGTCGAGAAGATAGGCTGCGGAGACGGCGTCATAGACGGAATGGGCGAGTTTTTCTGCGGCCATCTCGTCCTCTGCCGTTTCAAGTTCGGCCAGGCGGGCTTCCAGAGCGACAATGCGCTCGGTCAGGGTTTCGAGCGTGGGGGCTTCCTCGTGGGCGTGGTCGTCTCCTTCGCTGGCGAAGGAAGGGGTGATCGGGGAGGCGGCGTAGAAGACGGCAAAGGCAACTGCTGCGCACAGCAACAGCACGGGTAGGCGGACGGTGTTGGGTACTCGCATTGGATTCTCCTTTTACCAGGACAGATAGCAAGCTTCTAGCGGTCGAGGGACTGATACGATGCGGTTTCATTGGATTATATCATTTGGCGGATGGTTAGAGATACCGTAGCTACTAAGCGGGGAGAAGACGGCCCAAAGGCCAGGAGATAGTGGAGAAGAGAGAGGCGAGAGAGTTGCCTGTGCTCGGCTGAATCAAGGTCGCGATTTGGAGAGAGCGAGAAGTGGCGAGATGCCCTTGGGGGGAGGGGGGCTATTGGCAAGTGGCCAGGCCGAGGGCGGCCAGGTCGTTGTTTTGGATTTCGCGGAGTTTGGCAGGAATGCATCCGGTCAACCTATTGCCACCGAGATACAGGGCCGACAGGATGGTCAGGTCGGTCAGTTCGGGTGGAATCGATCCGACCAGCTCGTTGTCGGAGAGGTCAAGTGTGTGCAGATGGACGAGGGCGCCTAAGCGCGGGGGAAGGGAGCCGGTCAACCTGTTTGCGGAGAGATCGATGGCGGTAACGCGTCCGGCGTCGTCAGTGGTGACGCCGAACCATTGGGCGAGGGGGCTGTCGGGGTCCCGCCAGTTTGTGCTGCGCTGCCACTGGGGGCCGCCGGTGGCAAAGTAGAAGGTGGTCAGCGCCTCTCTGCAGGTGGGCAGGCGGGTGTCGCTGAGGTCCTCGATCAGAATGTTGAGCAGATTTGCCGGCATGCAGCCGGTGAAATCGTTGCCTGCAAGGTGAAGAATCAGCAGGTCATCAAGTTCGCTCAGCCACCAGGGGAAGGCCCCAGTCAGGCCGTTGCCTGACAGTGCGACAACCGACAGACCGGTTAGGTGGCTGAGTTCGGTCGGGACCGGGCCGCTGTGATCGTTTCCTGACAGATCCAGCCATGTCAGATTCAGGAGATTACCCAGTTCAGCGGGGATTAACCCGCTGAGGTTGTTGTTGTCCAGCTCAAGATTTGTGAGAGCAGAGAGGTTGCCCAAGCCGGCCGGAATCGGTCCCTCCAGGTTGTTGCCAGACAAGCGCAGTATTTTCAGGTTGGGGAGGCTTTCCAATCCGGCTGGGATATACCCGCTCAGGCGGTTCCTGTTGAGATTGAGTTCGATCACGCTGTCGTTTCTGTCGGTGGTGACACCGTGCCAAGTCTTGAGCGGCTCATCGGTCAGCCAGTTGGTGTACTGGGCCCAGTTCGCGCCGCCGGCGGCATGGTAGAGTGCGATCAGGGCGTCTCTTTCGGAGACGAGGGCCGGCATCAGGTCGCTCTGGGACGATATCTGGGAAGCCTGGCGTACGGTTGTGGCGGCGGGGGCCGGTGACGCAGTTGGCGCGGCGGCGGGGGAGGGAATCGGTGTGGGCACCAGCGCAGATGCTGTCGTTGCGCGCTGTGTGCTGGCTTCAACAGCGGCATACTCGGAGCCCGGAGCGTTCTCATTCCGTGCGCTGACGCGATAGGTGTAGCGCCTGCCGGGCAGGACTGTGGTGTCAACATAGCTCGTTGCCGAACTGCCGGTGTTTTCTTCCAAGACCTGGAACTGGCCGTCAGAATCCGCGTCGCGATCGCGACGTAGAATCTGATAGCCGCTAACAGTGCCAGAGCTTTCCGGCGCCGACCAGTTCAGCGTTACGCTATTGTGGGATGCTTCCGCCTTGAGGTCCTGGGGCGGACCGGGCAGAGCGGCCTCGGGCGCTGCCTGATCGGTGGAAGAGGATGCGACCACCGATTCTACAGGGGAACTCCAATCACTTTCAGCGCCGTCGTAGCGGGCGCGTACCCGCACCTGGTATCGCTCGCCCTGATCCAGGCCGGTGATCACGTGGGAAGGGTTGGTTGGGTAGGCGTTGCCGGGTTCGTCGTGCTGTATGGGGAAGTTCTGGCCGGCGCGGGCCCAGGAGAGACGATAGTCGAGAGGCGTGTCGGCAGGCGCATCCCACGAGATTTCCAGTTCACCGGGTTGGATGCTGCGGACGCGCAGTCCTTCGATCGCCGGAGTGTTCTCTTGTACCGTTTCGGAGCCCGGGAGAGAAGAGAGGAAGGGGAGGACAGCCATTGCGGCTGCCAGTATCAGCCAGGCGCCTAGCACGGTCAGGGCCAACTTGACCTGATTCCTTTTCAACATGGGTCAAGAAAGCTTATTCGAGAAAGCGTTTGAGGGCAAGGAAGATAACTGGGTTGACAGTCTACACCTTGTCCGTGACGCAGGGGCACGACGGGTTCAGGAAGGGATGGAAGACTGCTAAATGGTACGTGGGGCGGACGGACGGTGACGTTGCGGAACCTGGTACGGCGATTTCGCCGTCGCGGCAGTTTTGGGCTCGATTTCAGTTTGATCAGGTTGAGGGGTTGGAGCGAGAAAAAAGAGAGGCGACACCACTCGAAGTGTAGAACCGATGTCGCCTCTCCTTGGATTCAGGTCGGGGCGAGAGGATTTGAACCTCCGACCTCTTCAACCCCATTGAAGCGCGCTACCGAGCTGCGCTACGCCCCGACACAGGCAGGAGTATACCATGCAGCTTCAGAGCTGCCAAATCGAACAGGTCGATGCCGGGTGCCATTCTGCGCGGCGTGGAGGCCGGTCAACTGCCCAGGCGGGCGCCGATGAAGTCGGGGGCGCCGTTGAGGAATGTGGCAGCGGTCATACGCTTTTTTCCGGCAGGCTGGACCTCGTGCAAAGCCAGAAGGCCGTCGCCGGTCCCGACGGCGACGCGACCGTCGATTTCGATCACAAGGCCGGGCGCGGCATGGCCGGGGATGACGCTGCCCTGCCACAGTTTGAAGTTCTGTCCTTTCCAGGTGGTAAAGGCGGCCGGCCAGGGGGTATAGGCGCGGGTCATGCGTTCGACGCGCCGGGCCGGCAGAGTCCAGTCGATGCGGCCGTCCTGTTTTTTGACCAGCGGGCAGACGGAGGGCTCGCCGGGCAGTTCGGCCTGTGCGACGGGGGCGGTGTTTCCGTCCAGCCAGCTGGGAATCGTCTCGGCGAGCAGCTCGGCGCCGAGAGCCGCCAGCCGATGGCTGAGGGAGTCGGTGGTGTCGCGGGCGAGAACGGGCAGGGTAGCCTGGGTGAGAACGGGCCCAGTATCCATACCGGCGTCCATCAGCATGATGGTAACGCCTGTTTCGGACAGGCCATCGAGAAGTGCTGCGGTAATGGGGGATGCGCCGCGGTAGGCGGGGAGAAGACTTGCGTGCACATTGATACAGCCGTAGGTCGGGATGTTCAGCACGCTTGGCGGAAGAATCTGTCCAAAGGCAGCGACGACGATCAGATCCGGCGCCAAGCTGCGCAGCCACGGGAGGGGGTCCGGTTGATCAGGTGTGGGCCGGGCGTCTCTCTGCCGGAAGCTCTTCGGCTGGATCACGGGAAGGCAGTGGTCAAGAGCGAACCTTTTGACAGGGCCGACGACCAGCTTTTTACCGCGGCCGGCGCGTCTATCGGGCTGTGTGACAACGCCGACAACCTGCCTGTCAGTCTGTGCGGACACACGGTGTAAGATTGAGAGTGCGGGCAAGGCAAAGTCGGGCGTGCCCATGAAAACGATACGGACCATTTATGCGCTCGAGGTGTGGGGCGTTGGGGGTTGAAGAACCATAGCGGCAATTGTAGCACATTGTGCGGGGCCATTCGGAAACTTTCGGCGGGAATCTGCGTAAAGTTGATATAACGGCATGCAGATAGTGAAATGATAATTTGGCGGATTGGTCATCCGTTGCAGCGTCCGCAGAAGAGATCGTGGATTCCCCCGATGTCTGGATGTCGTGAAAGATCAGAAGGTTTCAGCGGGACCGGCGGCAGGTACGGATGGCTCGACTAGGCATGTACCGCCGCACGAAACCGACGGAGAAGAGCAGTGGAGAACAGGAAAGACGAGCAGCAGAACGCGGTGGATTCCTCGGAGACGGGGTCGGACGGAATCGAAGAGACGAATCCGGATTGGTCTGATTCGACGTTCGACACGGGTTCGATAGGGGAACAAGAAGAGACGCTCATCCCCCCCACTGATGGGCCTGACGATGCCGGTTATGTCGAGGGCCCCGAACCATCGCCGGCCGAGCAGTTTGCGGACTCGGCGCGCACGCAGGCCGGCGCGGCGGCCAGTGCTCTGCGACGCGGGGAGTTCATGCACAGTGCGGCCATCGATGTAACGGCTGACAGCGACGACCGGTTAATCGCGATGCTGTGTTACGTGACGCAGTTTCTGATACCGTTGGTGATGCCAGCCATAGTGCTGTTGAGTGCGAGCAGCAAAAAGCGCCCGTTTCAACGCTTCCATGCGATCCAGAGTCTGGCGCTTTCGGCAACTTTCATCGTGTTCGGGTTGCTCCTGGGTGTCAGTCTGACGATTGTGGCAGTGGTGCCGATCATTGGGTGGCTGGTCACAGGGCTTGTTGTAGCTTGTCTGATGCCGCTACTGGTGTTGATGGGTTTCCTGGCCCTGGCGTACTATGGTTTCCAGGCTTATCAGGGCAAACGGTTCTCGATCCCCGGGTTGACGAGTTTCCTGCAGGACCAGAACTGGATTTAGCTGCCGAGCGAAAGGGGGATGGAAAAGGAGGGAAATCATCCTTCTTTGCCCTCTGTTTTCCAACCAATTTCGGCTCCGGGAGGCCGGGCATGCAAAGGTGCATGTCCGGCCTCTTCGCGTTCGTAGGGGGAGTCAGGTTCGCGTCTGCGGGATGTCAGCCTGGTGTTAGGAAAGGGCATATAGTTCGCGTATACTGATGGCGAGGTTTGAGCTCAGAATGCGCGTCCCGAATGGACGCGACAGCGCCGCTAAACAGTGAGGAACAGCTGTTTTCGGGATGAGAGTTGTGATTTCCCTCCCTCAGAACTACTGGAGGCAATCGTGTTTGGCGAAAATGTTGATGAGATTGTGCGTTGGGGATGGATCGTTTTGGCCGTATTGTTCTTTTTGTTCGAGATATTCACGGCAGGGTTCGTGCTTCTCTGTTTTGGCATCGGCGCGCTGGGCGCGGCGCTGGTGGCCTTTTTGGGCGCAGGCATGGCCTGGCAGATCGTGGTTTTCATTGTGGTTACGATAGCTGCCGTGGTGCTGGCGAGGCCGTTCGCGGACCGCATTTCACGGCCCGGCGTACAGCCCATCGCAGGCAACCGGATGATCGGCAAGTGGGGGGTCGTCTTACAGACAGTTGACCCGTTAGAGGGTACAGGTATGGTACGGGTAGAGAGCGAGAGATGGCGCGCCGAGTCGATGGAGAACGTGCCGTTAGAGGTAGGCGAGGTCGTGAAGGTGGTGGGCGTAGACGGTGTACGTCTGCAGGTTCAGACAGCCGACGAAGAGAGCAGGGATTCAGACGAGCAGGTCGAGTCAGCCGCGTAACAAAGCGGCAGAATAAAGGAGAAACGAAATGTTTGCAACACTGGGGCCGATTTTACTTCTGGCGATTATCGCCGTATTCGTGATTGTCGTTGCGATTGCAAGCATCCGCATTGTGCAGCCCTATCAGAAGGGCGTCGTCGAGCGTCTGGGGCGTTACCAGCGTACGGTCCAGCCGGGTCTCACGCTAATCGTGCCCTTTGTTGACGCAATTCAGAAGGTGGACATGCGTGAGCAGGTGGTAGACGTACCGCCGCAGGAGGTAATCACGAAGGACAATGTTGTGGTCACCGTGGATGCGATCGTCTACTTTGAGGCCACGGACCCGGTCAAGCTGGTCTACAATGTGGCGGATTTCTACAACGCGGCCACCAAGTTGGCGCAGACCAATCTGCGTAACGTGGTTGGCGAGATGGAGCTGGACGCGGCGCTGACGAGCCGCGATCACATCAACGCCAAGCTGCGCGAGGTGCTGGATGACGCCACGGACAAGTGGGGCGTACGTGTGGTGCGGGTGGAGATCAAGCGGATTGACCCGCCGGCGGACGTGACGGAAGCGATGCACCGGCAGATGAAGGCTGAGCGGGAGAAGCGGGCCGCCATTCTGGACGCGGACGGCGACCGCCAGGCGCAGATTCTGAAGGCAGAGGGTGAAGCCGAGGCGGTCAAGCGGGTGGCCGATGCTGAGCGGTACAAGCTGGAGGTGGAGGCCACGGGCCAAGGCAACGCGATTACGACGGTGTTCAACGCGATAAAAGATGCGGAGCCGGACGACAGGCTGATTGCCATTCAGTATCTGGAGGCCCTGAAGGTGATGTCAGAGGGGGAGGCTTCCAAGATCTTTCTGCCCTACGAGGCGACCGGTGTGCTGGGCGCGCTGGGCGGTGTGAAGGAGCTGTTCAACGAGCAGCCGAATGGAAGCAACGGCAGCCGGCCATAGCTTAAGTGGAGGAGCGCGAACGAGGTAGTGTTCGCGCTCCTCACCCCTCTTTTTTTCTTCTCTAATTCAGGCCTGGCCGACGCGCATAACTTCGAATATACGGCGCTGGGTTGCCTGTGCGGTAGCAGCGACGATGACGAAAACCATCACGGCGATGAAGATGAGGGTGAGCTGTGTGATTTCGGCTTCGGCGATGACGGGCAGCATCGGCGGCAGGATGGCCTTGGAGTCGGCTGCGCTACGGAAGAAGGGTGTGAAGAGAACGGAGACCCAGACGCCGATCACAGCGCCGGCGGCAGTCCCGTAGGCGACAAGGACCGCGTACTCCACGGCGAGTTGGATGATCAGCTGCCGGCGGAGCGCGCCGATTGCCCGGAGAACACCGAACTGGTAGAAGCGCTCACGCAGCGATGCGTAACTGTGCATGAGGAAGGCCATCACGGCCATGAGCGCCGCGGCCAGGAAGCCGACGGTGAGCGCGCCAAATACGCCGACCCGCTCCAACTTCGCCTTTTCCTCGGTAAGTGAACCGACCACATCGTGCCAGCGCAGCGTTTCGATGCCGCCGATGCGCAGTGACCGGCGCACCTCTTCTCCATTGTTGTTGTCCGGAGAACTCAGCCAGACCTCATAAGGATAGATGGCACCGCCGATCAGGTGCAGATAGTCCAGATTGGCGATGACAACGATCTCTTCCTGCTCGACAGTAGGGAAGTAGTCGTAGACGCCGCTGATGACGAAATCGGTGCGCATACTGACGCCGGGTTCCAGAATCACCCACAAGTCCAGGCGGTCGCCGACGCGCAGCAGCTGTTCTGTCAGGAACGTGCGCGAGACCAGCACTGCTTCAGGGGCGGCGGCGAGCCGATTCATCAGTCCGCCGAGGGAGTCGTCGGCGAAGTCGGAGCGGAACCAGGAGACGGAGGCGAATTCAGCCCGGTCCACCCCCACCATTCGTTTTCTGGACCGGCGGGGTGTGGAGAGCCCTTCGATACGCATGCCGTAGTTGCCTACGCGAATGGCACGGTCGGCATCGAACCTCTCGAGAAACCAGGCGGGTTCAAGGGTCCAATCTCCTGCAGTCTCTCCTTCGGTAATGGTAACGGGCAGGAAGCGGAAGTCTCCGCCGGCCTGGTATTTTATGCGATCGACGAGCCATTCATCCATGCTTTTGGCGAGAGAGTGTGTATAGATTCCGAGGCCAAGACAGATAATCACGAGCAGGAGAGGATTCAGGTAGCTGTGTCCTTGTCGACCCAGTTGGCGCAGGGCGAGGTGGAAGGCCGTGCCGGGCAACAGGCCTGCCAGCTTGTCGAGCAGGTTCATGATTGGTGAGA
>JAPPKG010000258.1:0-11571 GCA_026914085.1 Caldilineaceae bacterium
GGTTGTCTCGGAAGTCCAGAGTTCTCAGATTGATGAGGTTGCCCAACTCTGGCGGAATCGAGCCACTCAAGCCGTTCTCAGGGAGCATTAGCTCAATGACTCGATCATTGCCGGTCGCAACAACACCGTACCACTTGTCAACCGGCGCCTCGCTCATCCAATTGTCGTTCTTCACCCAGTTGTCGCCGCTGGTGGCATGATAGAGTGCCACCAACACATCACGATCTGTGGGAGGTTCCGTCTCTGTCACTCCATCCTTGGTGGAGTCCGTTTGTATCGCTCGGTTCGTGGTGGGGTCTGCTGATACCGTTTGGACCGAAGTGGGGTCTGTCGGTATCGGCACACACGCCGCGACCAATGCGAGCAATGCCCACGAAATCGTGACGGCTACAGCCCATTTTGCAAGAAAGAGATAGCGATAATCGTCCGTGATATTTCGTCGCAGCATGTGACCCCTCCTTCTGATTAGGCGGTTCACTACAAGCCGACAGTTGTGCGTAAGATTTCCATCTTACTGAGACTCGTTGACATTTCGCTTGAGCCAGATCAGTGTAGAAGCAAAATGCAAGAAAGGGATGAAACGACGTGCGAGTTTTTCATAGCGAGTGAAAATGCGTCGACACCTTTTGACTTTGTTGATGAAACGTTCAGGGTTTGGTGTGCTGAAAAGAATTCTAACCCGCTGACTGGCAGCCACAGCACTAGAGCACTGAGTCATGACCTGCCCCCGATGTTTGAACCCGTTGTTAGTCCGACAAGCACGGGGACAGGGTCGGCAGGCAAGAGGGCCTCAGGCGCCGGCGGCCAGTAGCCCAGAGATCTGTGCGGTCTGATCCGGTTGTAAGTCCGCCTGTAGCGCTCCGTCAGCACACGCACCTCCAGCAAGGTATAGAAGACCTCTCTGTCCAGCAATTCGTCCCTCAACTTCCCGTTGAAACTCGCAAGCCGTTCTCCCACGGCGACCCAGGCTCGATGTAGAGCGTCCTGGCTCCCACCCGCCCAAGCCACTCACGCACAGCCCGGGCTGTAAACTCCGGGCCGTTGTCCGAGCGAATATGGTCGGGCACGCCTCTCGTCACCATCAATTCGGCCAGCGCCTCTATCACATCGGCAGACCGTATGCTGCGCGCAGTCCGGATCGCCAGACACGCCCTGCTGTATTCGTCGATGACGGTCAGCAACCGCACGTCTGTGCCGTCATGGAGCCTCAGGTACACGAGTCGTAGACCCACACATGGTCCTTCCACGCAAGCCGCAGACGCACACACGAGCCGTCATTGAACCACAGACGCCCTCTCTTCGGCGGCGAGGTGACGGTGTAGCCCCCTTCGGGCTGAGGCGCCAGCATCAGCAGTATTTTCGCTTTCATCACCCGGTTCAGTCTCCCTCCATCTCATGAAAGGCGCAATCCTCAGACCGGGATTGTACGATCATAGATTCTTCAGGTCGTGGTGTGCTGGCGGTGATATGGTGATGGTACAGAAGTCCGGCGCGATCGGCAAAGCCTACAATGGGGAGCAGTCTCCTTTGTTCGCCGGCAGGGCCCGGTAGGAGTGAGCGAGTTCGAGGGGCACGGACGGGTGTTTGTCAGGTTAGCGGTTGCGGGCTCTGTCACGAGAACCGGGGCGCTGTTCCGGTTTACGTTTCCTCATCCCCGGCCGCCGCCGGTCCCAGGCGGTAGCCGGTTCTCGGCACGGTGAAGATGTAGGCGGGGTTGTCGGCATCGTCGCCCAGCTTGCTGCGCAGCCGCCTCACCACCTCGCGCAGCAGCCAGCGTTGCCCCCTCCGCCCCGGCGACCAGACCCGCTGCAGCAGATGGTCGTGGGCCAGCGTCCTGCCGGCGTTCGCGGCAAGCTCCGCCAGCAGCGCGTACTCGTTGGGGGTCAGGGCCACGGCGGACCCGGCCACGCTCACCCGGCGCTGGCTGTAGTCGATGGTGAGGTTGCCCAAAACGTAGGCTAGGGAGGGCGCGGCCAAGTGGGGCTGGTCGCGGCGGCGTAACGCCGCCCGCACCCTGGCCTCCAGTTCCGCCGGCGAGAAGGGTTTGACCAGATAGTCGGAGACACCCAGGTCCAGGGCGTGGGCCATGGCCTCCTCCTGTCCGGACGACGCCAGCAGGATGACCGGCGCGTCCGCCGTCTCCAGGATGCCGCGCAGCAGTTCCGCGGCCAGCCCGTCGTGGCCGGGCAAGGTCGCATCCAGCAGGGCCAGGTGGGGCCGCTCCTCCTGGAGGAGGCGGGGGACCTCCTCCGGGTCGCCGGTGGCGATGGGAAAGTACCCCGCGTTCCAGAGGGCGTCGCGCAGGCTGCGGAGGGCCTGGGGATCGTCGTCGACGGCCAGGACCCGCAGCCGGTCCCGGGCCGCCGCGTCCGACCGGAAGGAGGCTGAGACGGCGGCCGACGGCGCGGCGGTCCCGGTTTCCCACTCCGCCACCGGAACGGTGATGGTGAACCTCGAGCCGTCGCCTGCCTCGCCGCTCTCGATCCGCAGGCGCCCGCCGTGGACCTCCACGATGCCCCGGCAGACCGCCAGGGCCAGGCCTGCGTCGCCGCTGTGGTCCTCGTCCTCTACCTGCGGGAACCGCCCCAACCGCCGCGGCGGCTCCCCGGAGACATCCTCCGTCCTCTGGGCAGCCAGCGAGACCGCCACGTACAGCCCCTCCCTGGCCGCGCGTACTCGTACTGTCGACGAACCCGGGGGCAGCCCCGCGGCAACGCGGGCCAGCAGGTGGGCCAGGGCCTGCGCCATGCGCTGCCCGTCGGCGAGGATCGGCGGCAGGCCGGGGGACAGGTCGATTTCAAGACCGCGCCGGCCACCCCGGTTCAGGAACCGCTGCCGGGCATCTTCCACCAGTTCGGCCACCTCCAGCGGCGCCGGGCTGACCGTAAGGGTGCCCGTCTCGATGCGGGCCACGTCCAGCAGGTCGCCTATGAGGCGCCGCATCCGGTCCGACTGGTCGCGGATGATGCGGTGGAACTGCCGGGTCTCGGCCGGTTCCAGCTCCGCCCCGGCCTCCAGCAGGGTGGCGACCGCGCCTCTGACGGCAGCGAGGGGCGTGCGCAGCTGCTGGCTGACCAGCCCCAGGAATTCGGCCCGCAGGCGGCCCAACTCCTCCAGATCCGTCAGGTCCTGCAGGGTCACAACGTAGGACTCCACCTCGTCCTCTGCGGACTCCCCTTGATCGGTCTGGTCCTCTGCGGGGCGGATTGGGGAGGCGTTGACCAGGGCGGAGACGCTGCGTCCGTCGGGGGCCAGGAGCGTCATCTCCTCGGCCCGCACCGTCTCGCCGGCGCTCATCATCTGGGCCAGAGGCAGTTCCGCCACGGCCGCCTCCCGCCCGTCGGCCCGCCGGATGATCAGGCTGTTCAGCAGTTCCTCCGGCGACTGGTCGGGACGGCGCAGGCGCGCCACGATGCGCAGCGCCTCCTGATTGAAGGAGATGGGCCTGCCCGTGCCGGCGTCGAAGACCACCACCCCCACCGGCGAGGTGTTGACCAGGGTCTCCAAGCCGGCCCGGGCGCGCCGCTCCTCCCGGTGGCGGCGGGCGTTGGCGATGACCAAGGCCGCTTGGGAGGCAAACATCACCAGAGTCTCCTCGTCGCCGGCGCTGAACGTCTCCCCCGGCTCGCTGTGGGCCACGTGGAGGTGGCCCAGGCCGCGGCCCAGGCGCAGGATGGGGACGGCCAGGAAGGCCCGCACCGGTACGGGAGAGAGGAACTCCGGCAAGCCCAGGGAACGGACGTGGCCGGCGAAGTCGGCCACGCGCAGGGGACCCGGCAGGCCATCCAAATACTGGTAGATCTCCTCCCCGCCGGGTATCTCTTGCAGTCCCTGGAACTCGTCGGGGGCAAGGCCCGAGGCCAGCAGCGCCTCCACCCGCCCGCCGTCGTCCAGCACGACCAGCACGCCGTAACGGGCGCCGACCAGGGAGCGGGCCGAGTCCAGCACATCCTGCAACACGGTGTCCAGGTCCATGCTCTCGTTGATGCGGAGGCTGGCCGCGCTGAGGCGGGACAGCCGTTCCCGCAGCGCCGCCGCTTCGCCTGCCGGGCTTTTAGGGGGCTTCGGTGTCGTGGTCATTGTCTTCACCGCCTGGGCCAGGGCGTTGTTTGGCCACCTTGTACGCATATTGCCATGACCTATTGCGCAATATATAATACAGATATTCATATGAATATATTAGACAAAATTTATGTAATTCGGATGATAATTGCGGACAATTTTCGTATGCTCCCCTGGCCCTGCCGCGCGTGCCGAAGGAACCGTCCAAAGTCTCGTTTCACAAAAGCCATAAGCAGGCTTCCGGTACGTTATGGTCGTGGAGGGAAAAAGTGGCTCGCTCATGGGTCGTCTCCGCAATACTGATTGTTATTGCTATTCTGCACTACCCAAACCTGGTTTCGGCACAACAGGACGCAACGCTCTCCCCGCCCACGCTGACCGCTCAAGCCGAAGGAAACTCGGTGGTCCTGAGTTGGAATGCCGTAGAGGGTGCAACTCGCTACGACCTGTTTGTATGGCGCAGCAGCCTCTCCAGGTGGCAGCAGATTGGAGGAAACTCCCTGACCGGCACCTCCTTCACGCACACGAACGTTGCTGCCGGAACCACCTACTGGTACACCATCCGCGCCGTGAACGATGCTGGAGAAGCAAGCGAATGGTCAGCATACGCGTCCGTGACCGCGCGCAATCCGCAAACACAGGCGCCTACGGCTTCACCCACTGTCATTACTACACCGAGCGCACAGACCACACCGAAACTGAAACAGACAGCGACACCAACCGTCACGCCTACGGCTGCACCAACAATCGTGCGCACATCGCTGACAGCACCGACGCTAAGCGGAAGCGCGAAAGCGAACGGCGTGCAACTCAACTGGTCCTCTATACCAGGGGCAACTCGCTACGACCTGTTTGTATGGCGCAACAGCCTCTCCGGGTGGCGGCAGATTGGAGGGAGTTCCCTGACCGGCACCTCCTTCGCGCACACGAACGTTACTGCCGGAACCACCTACTGGTACACCGTCCGCGCCGTGAACGATGCTGGAGAAGCAAGCGAATGGTCAGAATACGCGACCGTGACCACGCGCAGTCCGCAAACACAGGCGCCTACGGCTTCACCCACTGTCACTACCACACCGACCGCACAGGCTGCACCGAACCTGAAACAGACAGCGACACCAACCGCTACCTCCAAGTTCGGCGATCCCGGCACACGGACAGAAACCATCGTTCCGACTTTCTTCCGGGTGGAGGACTCAATTATCGTGAGCTGGGACGCGCCCGCTATCGGTCCCGTAAGTCACTACATCCTTACCAGAACCCACGACGAAAACGGAGCCACGAAGACAAAGACCGTTCGGCTTGACGGCACATCGACCAGCTACGTAGACGAAGACGTGGAGTTTTTCTCGTACGATTATCTCCTAACCGCCTATCTGGAAGAATCGACCGCTGCCGCCACCCCAACCGCCGCGCCTACGGCTTCACCCACTGTCACTACTACACCGACCGCACAGACCACACCGGTCCTGAAACAGACAGCGACACTCACCGTCACGCCTACGGCTGCACCAACAACCGTGCGCACATCACTGACAGCACCGACGCTGAGCGGAAGCGCGACGGCGAACGGCGTGCAACTCAGCTGGTCCTCTATACCAGGTGCAACTCGCTACGACCTGTTTGTATGGCGCGACAGCCCCTCCGGGTGGCGGCAGATTGGAGGAAACTCCCTGACTGGCACCTCCTACACGCACACGAACGTTACCGCCGGAACCACCTACTGGTACACCGTCCGCGCCGTGAATGATGCTGGAGAAACAAGCGAATGGTCAGAATACGCGACCGTGACCACGCGCAGTCCGCAAACACAGGCGCCTACGGCTTCACCCACTGTCACTATTACACCGACCGCACAGGCTGCACCGAACCTGAAACAGACAACGACACCCACCGCCGCGCCTACGGCTTCGCCCACTGTCACTGTTACACCGACCGCACAGGCTGCACCGAACCTGAAACAGACAGCGACACCAACCGTCACGCCTACGGCTTCACCAACAACCGTGCGCACATCACTGACAGCACCGACGCTGAGCGGAAGCGCGATACCGAATGGGGCGGGGGTGCAACTCAGCTGGTCCGCTATACCAGGGGCAGACCGCTACGACCTGTTTGTGTACAACAGCCTCTCCGGGTGGCGGCAGATTGGAGGGAGTTCCCTGACTGGCACCTCCTACACGCACACGAGCGTTACCGCCGGAACCACCTATCAGTACACCGTCCGTGCCGTGAACGATGCCGGCGAAACCGGCCCATTTTCGTCGACTCTGTCAGTTACGGTCCCTGCTCAATCGCAATAACGACGAATACAACAGTGTGACATTTCAGGACTGGTAGTTCAGACGTGCGCCACAATGATACTGCCTGCATCACCCTCCCTGGCCAACCCTGCTGAAGCTCGAGACTCCAGCGACGCCGTCTCCCTCCGCGCCTTCGACGTCCCTCCGTGGATCAAAAAGGGGTACTTCGCGACCCTTCGCGCAACTTCACGGCTCAAAAAAGCTGAACCCCACAATCCTTCGCATAGTAGCGCAGTCCGGTTTCGTTCTGCAGAAAAAGGCAGACAATAAAGACCCTCTCCTCTGCCGAAAGCATAACCACAAGGAGGATATGAAGCGATGGCCAACCTCATCCGACCTGTAACTTTCAACATACTCACAATTGCCGCCTTGTTGTTTGCCCTGGTCCAGATAGTCATACTGGCGCCGGGACGCACGACGCCGACAACGACTGAGGCCATTCAGCTTCTTGCAGAGCTTGCCCGGGAAGATAACGCAGTGGACGAAACCTTGAGCGTGCGTTTGACCGCTGATCAGGAGCAGCGTCAGTGGCTTAACAACAATATGATTGTCACGATAACCATCGCAATTCTGGCCAATATCGTCGCCAACTATCTTGGCCGGGGAAGACAGCGCACGAACCAGGACAGGATTCGCCAGCTGGAGGCGGAACTGTATGGCTTGCAGTCAAGGAGGGCGTAAAAGTGAAGGGTAAGCTTTTCCAACCCGTACTGTTCAACCTGATTACGATCGCGGCAATGCTGTTCTCACTCTTCCAGCTGGTGGTGGTTTCGCAAAGAACGGCAACGACTGAGGTCATCGAACTGTTTGAAGAGCTTGTCGCAGAGGGCGATATTGAGGATGAAACGTTGAGCGTGCGTCTTGCCGCCGAGCGGGACCAGCGTCTGCGCTTAGCCAACTATATCCTGGCGACCCTGTTATTCGCCGTCCTGGCCAATGTTGTCGCGAACTATCTCGGCAGAGGAAGGCACTTTGAAAATACCGCAAGGATTCGTGAACTGGAGGCGGAGATACGCGGAATGCGGTGGCGTTAGCGCCTTCTTCCTTCCGCGGCGCAATGATCAACCCTCCACGCACAACACCGACCCGGGCCCACACACGCGGAAACAAAAAGCATGACGGAGGAACGGCAACAAAAACAGGAGGAGAAACCCTCCATCCAAACGCAGCTGAACGACGTGCAGAAGGAGAAGCGCCACGTTGCCCAGCCGCACCAACAGCGACAGAGCACCGAAGCCGCGCGCGCGGCTGAACACACCCGCGTCGCCGGAAATGCGGTCGAAGCCGCACGCATCGGCATTCTGCAGCTGGAGGAGGCCATCCTCGACATTCTGCTGGAAGGCATGCAGGAGAATCGACGCATCGGGCTGAGCGAAATCACGCGCCGGACCGGACTGCCGGGCGGCGGTAGAGACGCGCTCAATGATTGGGCCGCCTGGTCCTTCCTGCAAAAGCTGGTCGGCGAGCACAGGGCCATATACTCCAGAGACGGCAGATATGAATTAACCCAGACCGAGTTGGACCTGCACCAAAAAACGCGCGACGAAAACAACCCGGAAACAATCGCCCAACTGGGCTTGCTGCAAGTGGAGAACGCCATCCTCGACTGCCTGTCGAAAGGCGTACGGCCGGCCGATATCACCCACCGGCTACGGCTGCCAATCAACGCAACCTACTTTCTGCAGAAGCTGGTCGCCCAATACAGGGTGAGACATGTCGCGCACGGACGATATGAGCTTATACAGAACCCGCAAAAGTGAATAAAAGCGACCGAGACTGGACCCACTACACAAAGAGCAACCCATGCGCACCACAACCAAGATTCTGATCGCCGCCATCGCTGTCATCATCGCACTGGCCGTCCTCTGGCTCGCACCGGCAGTCACCCAGGCCCAGACAGAAGGAGAGGGCACGATCCCCCGGCTCGAAAAGCTCGTCGAAGATCTCCTCGAGCGCGTCGACCGCCTGGAAAGCATCTGGGAAGGCCCCGGGCCCGCGCTCGACAACACCAACGACGCCCACTGCATCATCGCCTTCTCAGGGCAGATGGGCGGCCGCCCCTTTCTGCAGAACGAAACCAAACTGCGCTACCTGGCTCAGTACGGAGAGCTACCCACCGCCTTTGTGCTGATAACGGTCAAGATCGACCGCGAGACGGGCGAAACCCTGCTTGTCTATGCCACGCAGACGAGCGGGCGCTGGACGGTTGAACACTGGAACGGCTGCAGCTTCGAAGGCAGCGACGATTGGCAGGAGGCCGCCGGTTAGATGCCCCAGAAGCGCAAAAGACCCGGTCCCGCCCCAAAACAACCAGATGGGCATTTTGAGGCGGACCCGGAGGAGACGACCGTAGATCACCAACCGTATGAAGTTGATGCCCTCACCCCGTATAGCAAAGAGAAGCAAAGAATGGCGGTGAAACGCACTGTAAGCGTATCTGCAATGGTGTTGATTCTGGCCGTTTTTCTGGGGCTGCACTACGCGACCGCGGTAGAAGCGCGTCCCATGTTGCATCCATGTTTCGTTGGCGAAGGGGAAGAGGTCAACGAAGGTCCTCGGCATGATCAGGATTGCGGTGCCCATACGCCAACGCCGGTGCCTACGAATACGCCAACCCCTAGCCCTACAAACACGCCAACGGCCACGAATACGCCAACGCGTACGCCTACCAATACGCCCACAAACACGCGTCGGCCTCCGAACCCGCCAACTCATGGGCCAACGAACACACCAACGCCGACGTACACACCTCAGTCTACCAGCACGCCAATTCGAAGGCTGGCGATCACGCCGACGTACACACCTTCGCCGGCGCCTCCTACGTATACACCAAGGCCAACCAGCACGCCAAGGCCGGCATCATTTCGCCTGCAAGAACCTTGCGTCGTTGCGCATGCCGCTACGCCGGCCCAACTGTGCCTGACCGCCGAAGGGATCGAATACTTTTTCATCGGGCCGGGCGCCGTCGAGCCAGGGCCGTTCCTGCCCTTAATCAGCGAGTTGGCCGCAATCCATCCTGCCGTTCCCCCAGTCGTTGCGCTCTACCGCGGCGCCAATCCCTTGACCGGCAAGCCCGTCCGCATCGACTACCTGCCGTCTGAGAACGTGATCCGTGTCAGCACCTTCTATGCCGACACGCCGTACAGCATGAACAAAGCCTACGTCTTCACTCTCAACCAAAGCTATCAGGTGACATATCAGGCTTGGTAATTTCATTGTTATTGCTATTCTGCACTACTCAAACTTCGTTTCGGCGGAACGGGACGCAACACTCTCCCCGCCCACGCTGACCGCTCAAGCAGAAGGAAACTCTGTGGTCCTGAGTTGGAATGCCGTAGAGGGTGCAACCCGCCATGACCTGTTTGTGTACAACAGCCTCACCGCACGCGTCGGCAATCTGCAATTGGAGGAGGCCATCCCCGACTGCCTGTTGGAAGGCATCTTGAATGAAGGAGAGCGCGTCGTCGTTGTCGGTACTGGGGTTGGCCAAAACAGGGAACCACGGGGCGATTTCAACCAGGGCGCCTGTACTTTGAACCCTTGAGGATTTCAGGGAGTGCCGCCATGAAATTCAGCGCAAGGATGCCGGCAACGACGCGGCGTACCATTCTGCTTTGGGCCGCTATTGCGGCGGTCTTCTTCGCACCCTTCTTCCTGACGAACGGCAATATCCACGCCCAGAGCGAAGCCGGGGCAACTGCGTCCGCGCCCTCTACGCCGGCATTGACCGCGCAGGCGACGGAACGCGGGGTGGAGCTGCGCTGGGAAGCCGTGCCGCACGCAGTGCGCTACGAGCTGATGACCTGGTGGGACGGCGCGCCCGACTGGCAACCGATCGGCGGCGATAATCTGACCGGCACTTCTTACACGCACAGCGACGTCAGCGCGGGGACCAAGTACTTCTACACCATCCGCGCGGTGAATGCGGCAGGGGAGACGAGCGACTGGCTTACGCGGGATTATCCGACCGCAACTGTGCTGGCGGCGACGGAGGCCGCGACGTCGACGCCCACGGCAAACCCAACCGCGGTCACGGTAACCCTCACACCGACTGCAACTGGGTCCGCGCCGTCCGTGCCCTTTGCGCCGGCATTGACCGCGCAGGCGACGGAACGCGGGGTGGAGCTGCGCTGGGAAGCCGTGCCGCACGCAGTGCGCTACGAGCTGATGACCTGGTGGGACGGCGCGCCCGACTGGCAACCGATCGGCGGCGACAGCCTGACCGGCATAACTTACACGCACAGCGACGTCACCGCGGGGACCAAATACTTCTACACCATTCGCGCGGTGAACGCGGCGGGCGAGACGGGCAACTGGCTGCAGGACTATCCCTCTGCAACCGCGTTTGCAGCGACGGAGGCCGCGACGTCAACGCCTTCGGCAACCGCGGACGCGGCCACGGCAACCCTCACACCGACACCCACACCGAGCGCAACTGGGTCCGCGCCGTCCGTCCCCTCTACGCCGGCATTGACGGTGGAGGCAACGGAACAGGGCGTGGATCTGCGCTGGGAAGCCGTACAGCACGCGGTGCGCTACGAACTTTTGACCTGGCGGGAGGGGGGGAGCAGCTGGCAGCCGCTCGGCGGCGACAGCCTGACCGGCACTTCCTACAGGCACAGCGACGTCGCCGCGGGGACCAAATACTTCTACACCATCCGCGCGGTGAACGCGGCGGGCGAGACGGGCAACTGGCTGGAGGAGTATGCGTCTGCCATTGCGATGGCAACGGCGGGGGACGCGACGTCAACGCCTTCGGCAACCCCGACCGCGGTCGCGGCAACCACCGAAAGAGACGCACTCATTGCGTTTTACGAGGCCACCGGCGGGGCCAACTGGAAACGGAAGGACAACTGGCTGAGCGACAGGCCTCTCTCTGCCTGGCATGGCGTCACTACCGATGCCAGCGGTCACGTAACCCATTTGAAACTCCATCGCAACAATCTGATCGGAACACTCCCGGACCTGGGCGCTCTCACCTACCTGGAGGAACTGCACCTCTCGAGCCATCTGTTGAGCGGACCGATCCCCGACCTGAGCGCACTCTCCGAACTGGACTATCTGCGCCTCAATGACAACAATCTGACCGGACCGATCCCCAGTCTGAGCAATCTCACCAGCCTGGAACACCTGCAGCTCTCGAACAATCTGCTGACCGGACCGATCCCCAGTCTGAGCAATCTCACCAGCCTGGAACACCTGCAGC
>JAPPKG010000354.1:0-11568 GCA_026914085.1 Caldilineaceae bacterium
TCCATCTCGATCCCGCCAACCATATGACTTCCCCCCGCGCCCTGTTCAACTCCGGCTCGGTCATCGAGGACCTGTTCGATCAGTTGGGCAAATGGACCAAGGCCTGTCACGCTAAGGACGTGACCTTTGTGGGGAGCCCGTCGATCGTGGCGATGGAAGAGGTGCCGCCCGGCACGGGATACCTGGATTACAACGCCTTTCTCCGATGTATGACCAGGCTCGACTCAGACGTCCCCCTGATAATGGAGCATTTGCCCGATCGGGAGACGTACGCACAGAGCGCCGGACGAATCAGGAAAGTGGCCGCCCACCAAAGCGTGCCGTTGTAGGTTGGAGATCGTCCTCGACATGATGTCGCAAGGCTGGCCTACCCTGGATTGAGGACACCTATCGGAGTCAGGATGGTGGAGCTGACGTCAACCACATTGGAGGTTTCATAGCGTCTCCTGCGGCCCCACAATGATCCTGTTGCCCCAGGTCATCACCATGATTAGTCTAGAGTGGTTGTTTCAACTGGTACCATAGATAACCACTCAATCCCACTGTTATACTGATAACTGTACCAATACCCCGAAGCAGGAGAACATGGAGGTGAAGCGACCCTCCACTCTATCAGCCACCTTCGTCAAAACCGTCAAACGACCCGGACGATACGGCGACGGCCGCGGCGGACACGGCCTCACGCTACTAGTCAAACCCACCAAAATCAACAACCGACTCTCCAAAACCTGGGCACAACGAATCCGCATCAACGGCAAAGAAACCAACTTCGGACTGGGCAGCTACCCAGCCGTCACCCTCGCCGAAGCACGAAAACGAGCCCTCAAAAACCGCCAAGCCGTCGAAGAAGGCCGAAACCCCCGCGGTGCCACCACACCCACCTTCAGCGAAGCAGCTGCCAAGGTGATAGAACTTCACTCCACGAAATGGCGCCCGGGCAGCCGAAGCCGAAGAATCTGGGAAACCAGCCTCCAAACCTACACCTACCCCACACTGGGAGGAAAACTGGTGTCGGACATCACCAGTGCCGATGTCATGGCCTGTTTCGCGCCGATTTGGCACACCAAACCGGAAACCGCCCGACGGCTGTTGCAGAGAGTCGCCGCCGTCATGAAGTGGGCCATAGCATCTGGCTACCGGACGGACAACCCAGCCGACGACCGGATCAGAGCAGCACTAGGAACCAACAACACCCAACGTCGACACTTCAAAGCCCTGCACCACAGCAAAGTCTCCCAAGCACTGGCAACCATCCGCGCGACCAACGCATGGCCCGCCACTATCTACTGCTTCGAGTTCCTAACCCTCTGCGCGGTTCGAAGCGGCGAAGCCCGCCTCGCCACATGGGACGAAATCGACCTCCCATCCTCCACATGGACGATCCCAGGACAGCGCACCAAAACCGGCAAACCCCACCGAGTCCCCCTCAGCACCCCCGCCCTAGAAATCCTCGACCAGGTCCACAGCGAATTTCGTAACCCCCTAGGGCTTATTTTCCCATCACCAACAGGACGTCCCCTCTCCGACGCAACAATGAGCAAACTCTGCAAAGAAAACAACATAGGATGCGTTCCCCACGGCATGCGCAGCAGCTTCAGAGACTGGTGCAGCGAAACCCAAGTGCCACGCGAAGTAGCCGAACAAGCCCTAGGCCACACCGTCAAAGGCGTCGAAGCAGCCTACGCCCGATCCGACCTCTACGAAATCAGACAACCCCTCATGCAACAATGGGCCGAATACATCAAACCTGTCAAAACACCTGACTCGCTTAATGTCGCAGACGCTCAGGTTTCATAAACACCTACATCCGAGCCACCCCGGAGTCCTCGTGAGATGACCCCAGCGATCTCCCAACCGATATCGCACACTCGCGGCCTGTTGCCCAGGTACTCGGCCTTAATAGCGAGCGATCACGTCGGGCAGTTCACCGATCGGGCGGAGTCGGCCCTGTTCGATTAGCTCATGGAGGGTGTCTAATGCTCTGGGGTTATTATTGCAGGCGTTCTGGAGCTGCTGTAGTGCTATGTGGTAGACGCAGTCCAGTTCGCCTGTCCCTCTGGCGATGGCAGCCAGCCGTGAGGGGAGTGGTTCTGCTGTGACAGCAACAAAGTGGGGTTGGCGGCCTCGTCTGTGTCTAGTTAGCACGACACCCTCGTGGCGGATGTTCTGGACACGGTCCGAGCGAATGGTCCACTTGCATGACACCGCAGCATGCAGATGTAGACGGGGACCGGTTCCGATTCCGATCGTAATGTCCGGTTTGATGAGGTAGTCGGTACCCAGTGACGATCTGAGGGTGGGGTTCGATTCTGCTACTTCCCTGATGCGGGCCAGATGCGTGTATTGCACGAAGTGAGTGATTTCCCGACTACCAACATCCCAGTTGCGGAGTGGATCTATCAGAGGTAGCCGGTCGGCCAGAGTCTGTCTTATCGCTGCTTCGAACCTGCTTCCGGCTGTCTGGCCTGGAGCTGTGGTCGATCTGGAGACCCCGAGTTGTTCGAAGACCGCTTTGGCGATATTCACACTGGGGTTGCTGGCTCCGTCCGCGATATTGGGCTTGCCGTTGGTGCGCCATCCGAGAAGGTCAAGGATCGACTGGGGTACGGTGTTCTTCACACCTAGACCAGCACCGTGGTTATGAGGTGGCGTGCTACCGCCTCTGCCAGAAGCGGGGGCACGGCGTTGCCGATTTGTTTAGCGATTTCGATCTTGCTGCCGCACCACACGAAATCGTCAGGAAAAGATTGGAGCCGCGCTGCCTCCCAGTGGCTTATCGAACGGTTCACGCACTTGTCGGGATCATTGATATCCCACTGGGGGTGGAGGTAGCGGCCCTTCTCCGGCTTGAAGAACTCGGTGCGGATAGTCAGCGACGGTTTATCCCATTCCATCCGTCCCATCACGTCGACGGTGCCAGTCGGTTTGTTCCTCCAACAGTCGGGGAGAAGATGATCCGGGAGGTCAAATCGTCCCCCGCCGGGCGGTATGAGTTCGTAGCGTCTCATTGACCGCTCCCGTGGTCTCCGCGAGAGGTGCAGATCGGTTACCTTGAACGGACCGGGTATCCCGGACTCCAACCGGCATGCTGGTAGCAGCGTGGGACCGGTCTCGAGGGGAATACCCGCAAAGGCGTCGCGTACTGTCGCCCACCGGGCAACCGTACTATCTTTACCGTGGGAGGGCGGCGGAAGAGAAGGTGGCCCGTGTAGGGAACCGACGACAATAGCCCTGCTACGTCGCTGCGGCACCCCATAGTCCGCCGCGTTCAGCACCCCTGCCGTGAGTTCATACCCACGCAAGGGGCCGTCCCGGGACCAATCCACCAGCATCCCGAACTGGTCGGACTTGAGGAACTGCGGTACATTCTCCAACACAAACACCGCCGGTCGGGTCACACGAACCACCCGCGCATACTCGCGCCACAGCAGATTCCGGGGATCGTCAGGGTTACGTGTACCAAGATTCGAAAAACCCTGACATGGAGGACCACCCACCACAGCATCCGCGCCGGCGAAAGCCTCTTCGGGCACTTTAGCAATGTCGTCACAGATCACATGGTCGCCGAAGTTCTCCGCGTAGGTAGCCGCCGCCGAGCGGTCCCATTCCACTGCCAGAACCGGATCGAACCCGGCCCGGTGAAAACCTTCGGTGAGACCACCACACCCGGCAAAAAGATCAATCAGCCTCACAGGCTCTCCCTCGTCCAAAGTAGAATCACATTCATGTCATTCCAATGGCTGCAAATATAGCACGGCCCACCGACACGACCGGGTACCGTCTGGGTCGTGCCACAGCCACTGCCACCCACAGCCGCCAAATCGGCCCAAATGAGCAGAGTACGGAGCGCGCATACAGCCCCAGAAATGGTCATCAGGCGCGAACTGCACCGGAGAGGACTCCGGTACCGCGTCAACATGCCCCTCCCCGAGATCGGCAGAATCCGACCCGACATCGTTTTCACCCGAGCCCAAGTGGCCGTATTCGTCGACGGATGCTTCTGGCACCGATGCCCCGAACACGGATCTTCACCAAAATCCAACGCGGACTGGTGGTGCCGAAAGCTCGACACCAACGTAGAACGCGACCGGAAAACCGACAACCTGCTAGCCGAGGCGGGCTGGACAGTGATACGCATCTGGGAACACGAAGACGCCGCCACCGCAGCCGACCGAGTCGAGACTATCGTATGCAACACGTAGATTCACACTCCAGGCCCATCGGCAGCCTCCCCGGAAGGCCGTTCGATTTGAGATGAGGAGGTGAAGGGGGAGAGACATGAACGAATCGGCTGTGCTGGCAGGTGCCTTTCTGTTGGGCGTCATGGTGCATATGGTCTATGACCTGATTAAGGGCTGGTGGGTCCGCCGACGGGTTAGACGTATGATGATGGCGCATATAGAGGCGAGTCGCGTGGGAGCAGTTCTCCCTCACGTCCTACTGCTCCGGGCGGGACAGCACCAAGGGCGGCTAGATTTGGTCTTCCAGGCTGAGATCATGTACCAACTGGCTCGTATTCAGGGAGGAAAGCCCGTGTCTACTAACAGTCTGGGCATCTCTCGCAAAGGGATGGAGGAGGCCGACCGGCTAATGGGGTCCAAGAGGAAACGGGAAAAGAAGGCGGAAGGAGAGAAGGATGGATGAACCCAATGTGAATGACGCATATGCCCAGCCTGCCGCCCGAGTACAGCGAGCAGGCCACCTCAACAACTAACCCTTCCACCGTGATTCCCTGAACTGTGTCGGAAGATGCTGCTGGACATTACCGCAGAGCGAGAGAGGTAACGAACAGCGTACCACCTTCATGTAGCCGGGCCGGATCCGACCGAGGTGGATCCAAAGGGATGTGAAAGGCCGCCACCGTCAATGGCGGTTTGGCTCATGAACATGGCCTGTCGTAAGGCGTTTTCCGTTGTGGGGTGTCTCGACCACACGTTTGCACTAAACCAGTGCCCACACCCGATTTCGCGTGGGCAACCACCCGCGATTCCCAGCCGCGCAGGCTGACATCAGGAAGAGTTCGGACTTTCCTTTCGAAGCGTTCGTGCATATACCCGCATTGCTCTTCACGGGTAAAGTTCGCGGCGAACGCTTTGCGAACGCCTGCAGTTTCGAGTTGGTGTTTCCCCAGGTCAAACCCCAAACGAACGCTTTGCGAACGTTTTAACGAACGCTTTAGCTGGGGTTGTTGCATGGCGGTGGGCATGAACACCGTAGATCCCGTTCTGCCCGTTCTTTCCAGGGGTGGGATGTCCCTGTTTACACGGAGAGGGTGGGTCTGATGTCCTGTGCCACTTGAGGGACGTTCGGTTGGCTGCTGGCCTAGAGAGTGTCTAGGACAGACCGGATCTCTGACCGGTCCACGCGGGTTTTGTTCGTGAGGGAATCCAGCGTTGATAACCCCAGGCTTTTCTGTTCACCGAGTTCTTCGTTGAGTTTCCGTGTCGGGATTACCCAGAATGTCCAGCAGTCCGGATCCTGAACATTCTCATTGGTCGCCGGTTCTGCGTTATGGAGACAGAAAACGTATACGTCGGCGAGACGACGGGGCGGGTTGAGAGGTTTCCATGTGTCAGCCGCTGCGTCCCATGTCCATTTGCGGGGGGCGATATCGAACCTCGGAGTTGACCTGCTGGCCCGATTCCAGTCCTGGCTGCGTCCAGAGGCTTTGACCTCGATAGTCACATTCCCGTACCGCAGATCGAACGCACCCCACTCAGCCCTTGCGTCGCCGTCCTTGATGACACCAAGCGCCGTCCCGACAAGCCACTCGGCAAACAATCCTCTGTTAAGGTTTCCGGTGAGATTGCCCAACGCCCAACGCTGGAACCCACTCATCCTGGCTCCTCAGCATCCTCGCCCGAAGTGACTGGATCGGCCATCACCCGGTCCAGATACGGCTGTACCACTTCTCTTAGCCGTAGCAGGTTCTCAGTGAGCCACTCCCCAACTTCATCGGGAATGGAACTCGGGTCATCAACCGCCGCTTCGGTTGTAAGCCACACCCAGTACTGATGCCATTCAGTCTCGCCGTTCAGCTCCGCATCTATCTCGTATCGGTGTCGAGTGAGAGCTTGGAAGATGTGCCGACTGTCGTCCCCGTACACTCCCAACGCAGCCGCCGCCCGTCCCTGGGAAATTTCAGCGGAGTAATAAACATCCTCGTATCCAGTCTGGAACGACCGATACCGACCCCGGAATCCGCCCCGGCCCACGGGAAGCAGTCCCGAACGCCGAAGCGTCGCTACCACTGGGCGATAGAACTCGGCATAGTAGGTGCTTGCCGTCTTTCTGCGCGGAGTGGAGGTTGTTCCCGCTTGCGGTTCGACGACCAGGTCGAAGTCCACAACCTTGCGACCGTCCACCAAAAAAGCCCGCACCTCCACCGCGTAAACCGCGATGTTGTCGCTCTCGTTCAACCATGACAGGATGCTTCGGTGGTAGTCGCTAAAGTACCGCGCCACCCACACCAGAATGTTGGCTTCCGCGTTGGCTGCATATCCCAACAGGCGCAGGCAGTGGGAATCGTCAGATGACCCCAACTGGTTTTCGATCACCACCCTGGCCCCGGTGGTGGCCTGTCTTGCGAGAATGTCGACTCGCCCGGCGCCGGGCAGAGTCATCTCCTCTCCCTCCCGCTCCAGGACCAAGTTTAATTCTGCTCCCAACAAAGACAGATTCTCGGCCAGCCACGGCGTGAAACAGTGGGCCTCATGAGGCCAAAAGACCCGCACATCGACCGGCTCCAACGTATGGATATTCCCCATGGCTTCCCCACTCTACCTCCTAGCCCACCTCCGAGGCATCACTGCCCAACCGGACAGGGATCAAGAACTCACCGGCCCGGCGGGGACACCACATAGTCCTAGGAGACAGCCCAGCAGCCACCACAACGGGCATCCCGCAAACCTGAGACAACCCACCACCAGACGGCCCCAGTCCACGATGCCCAGGGACAGCCCACCCAAGGAGCAGCGGCCAGAAAAAGACGATCTGCTCCTCAACCCCCAGAATTGCCCGTCCAAAACGTTCGCAAACCGTTCGTTCAAACGTTCGCAAAGCGTTCGTTATCATCTGACCTGGGGAAACACTGACTCGCAATAGCAAGCGTTCGCGTGCCGTTCGCCGGCGGCATCCCCCATGAGGCGTCGGAACAGCAAGCAAACCAACCGTTCGGCAGAGAACATCCGAACCCCACCCCAAACCTGCCTGCCCGCCCGATTTGGTGGCGGCTGCCCACGGGAAATCTGGTGTGGGCACACCTTTAGTGCAAACGTGTGGTCGAGATCACCCACAACCAAGAACGCCTAACGAGACGCAGTTCGCAAAATCACATCGCCCTCGCAGTGGCAGCAATTGAAGACACTCGGTACCCACCTTGATGGTATCTCACCCTCCGCACTGCATCTGTGACTCTGTTTGACGATGCGTTGCACCTTTGTCGCAGCTTTCTGCGGGGGTTCGGGAGATCTACAACATCCCCCGCGAGTGATCCAGGCGACTTCGGTCGCAAGGTAATCTCTGACTAGGGTGCGAACGAGCAGTTCATCGGATCCTTGAACGACGGCGTACCGGTAGACGCCATCCTGCACCACAACCCAACCATTCACGAGCGGTTCCAGGCCCAAAACGCGCTGCATCATCCTGCTCCCCACCTCCGGCAACCCGGGTCCAAGCGATACCAACTCGAATGTGTCGCGCTGATCAGCCGACATGCGGCTTACAGGCCAATACAGGATCCGGGACGGCATGCCTAACACAGGTTCGCCAAGTTCGTGAAGGACGTGCCCACGTGCGTTCTTAGTGATCACGCGATCAAACCGATCGATGTCGGGCTGCCAGAGAAGCTCTGGTTCGTCCCTGAGCGGCAACTGGTGTATTTGCGCTCGTGCGATGAGCTTCCGGAAGCGAGGGCTCCGCTGTGTGGCCGAGGCTGCCGAGGGGAAACGGCTTGGATCGGGGCGGGCGTCGCCGGAGAGCACGGCAGCTAAGAAGACGAAGAAATACTCCTCGTCTTTGGAAAACGACGCGTTGCACGATCTGCATATCCAAACGGTGGGAAGGTCTTCCGGTAACGGACGATCAAGCAGACATCTCGATGGAACGTGATCCTTGTTCTCGTTACGGGGATGAAGGCCGGTACCGCAGTGTGTGCATGTAACCCTGCTACGCGCGTCGCTGTAGTCCGACAATTGCTTCATGTGGATTCCTGTCCTTGTTTTGCTGCGGCTCTAGGCCGTAGGGCTGAGCGCTTCTATGTCCTGTTCTGAGATGCTGTGGACCAGCCTGTACACCCTGCCTGCCTCCTCCGCGCCATCGACGTAGTCTTGGTAAGCTTGCAGGGCGTTGTTGATTAGCTCGTCGTACATCACGACCCTTGCTCGGGACGCGGCGAGCATCTCGCGAAAACGATTCTCACTGTCAGGGGTTTCGTCCCAATCGCTTAGCCGCCTGCCGACAACGACGACTATCTCAACGGGCTCGTTACTCCGCCCGGCATCGGAGAGGATTTTCTCGGCAGCGGTGTAATACTTCGACACCTGCTCGTTCAAGGCAGTGGAACTGATGCGTTTCCCCGCACGTTTGAGTTCAATAATGACGTGTTTGTTCCCATTGGTGCTGTACTTGACGTCCACCCGCGCCCGCTTCTGTTCTTCGGTCAGCGTATTGCATACCTCGTCGAGCGCGGTCATGATGCTCCGCTCCATGTGCTCGGTGTGAGTCGCTCTTTCCCAGGATGGGTCTAGTAGCCAGAGGTGCTTGTATAGATGCTCTTGTATCGCCCGCTCCTTGGCGTCCTCATCAACCAGCGCTGTTAGTTTCCGTATAATCCGTAGACGTTCCTTCGCTATCTGGTAGTAGGCGCTGGCCTCTAGGTCATCCAGTTGGACAAACACCTGCTGAAGGACGTCGAGATTCTTCGTCGAAATCTCATCAAGTCTATGGAGCATGTTCCTTAGCTTTAGGCTCTCGAAAGCGAGGACACCGCTCACGATGAGTTGTCGCCTGTTGGATTCGTCTTCAATCGGCAGCTCGTTGATTCGACCGAATAGCCGCCGAGCTGCGACCTTCTGGTCAGGGTCCAATTCTGTGAACCACTCTTTGATCCCCGGGTAAATGACGGCCCTTGCTGTGCCCTGTGATCTGCGCAGGTTGGTCCATTGACTCTGGACGTGTTTCAACTCTTCTCGGAGCTTTTCCCTGAGGGCCTGGTAGCGGGGATCTTCTTCAATGAGCTTCTGCCGACTTGTGGTGGCGATGTCTTCAGCGTCGTCCATGTCAAGGAAATCGGCATGAATCTCGCCGAGCATGTACTTGGTGTATAGGCCGCCCTCGCCGAACTCTTCCAAGATATCTTCTTGGGCGAGCTTCCCGCGCACTAGGACTACTAGCTTGTTGATGCTTTCGGATGTCTCCGTGTCTATGAGTTGCCCGGCCATGGAGGCAGTTCCGATCCAACCATCAATCACCCAGTCGGGATGCCCTTCCAACTCCCCAGAGCGTTCCTCCTGCTGCTCAAGGTTGCTGGCCGTGGCGGCGACGCCGTTGCCGAGGTCACCGAAGGTCCAAATGTACTGGACTTTGTCTTGGTAATCACGGTCGGTCGCAGTGATGGGGTGGTCGTCCAGGGTAATCGCGAACCGGTGCTCTTGTCCGATGATGCTGAACCTCCGGGCGAGGCGCCTCCGCAGTGCTCTGCCCGTCCATTGAAGTTGACGTTTCATGTCCGTGAGGGTGATACGAGTGCCTCTACCCAGGTCGATCTCAGACGTCGCCACCGGGAGCGGCTCGTACTGTCCTTCTCCGCCATCTCGAATCTTCTCTTCAATGTCTACCGCGTCCATGACAAACCCGTGTCTCTGGCCACCGGCAACGCTTTCGACGCGGACTGTTTGGGCGATTGAGAACAGGGACAATTTGCCGATTCCTTTGCGTCCCATAACCGCTCGGCCGAAACGAGGAGTCAGTGGTGCGTCGTTCCGACGCTCGTACCCAACGTATAGGTACTTCCGATTGGCGTCTTCAACTGTCATTCCGTGCCCGTTGTCCTCAATCACCACCCGGCCTTCCGGCGCATTGATGGAAATCCAAACATGCTCCGCGTCGGCGTCCCAAGAATTGGCAACCACCTCCGAGAGAACCGCGGCCACGTTCGAGTACAGCCCAAGGCCAAGATGGCGGAGCACATTCAAGCTCACGGTCATCTGATACTTGGGGTCGCCGCTCACGAAAACTCCTCTAGGTGATCAACAATCGACTTACCTATCGCTTCGCCTAGTTTGACAGGCACAGCGTTTCCAATCAGACGAGCAATGGGGCCTATCTTCACGGAGTTACCTTCGGGAACGAAAGAGTAGTCCGAAGGAAACGTCTGGAGCAGGGCTCCCTCCCGGAGGGAAATGGCACGGTCTTGTTCGGGATGGCCGAATCGTCCATTCCCGAAGCCATGGAACTGGGTAGTAATGGTGGGAGCGGGGAGGTCCCACTCCATCCGCCCATACACACCCGTGTAGGTGCGACCGCTGGACCTGGTGTGGCAAGGAGCCCGCAGCTTCTCGTCCCAGTCACGCCACGTTCCACCGGCTTTCGCCGCGCGTATCCGCCGGAGGTTCTTCTCGGAGAGTCCACTCGCCTTGTGCATAGGATCAGCCTTGTCAGCCCCTCCTGCGGGTATCGACTCCAAATGCCCAATGGTGTCCCTCACAGTTACACATCCGCCATCAGGGTGAGTGGGAGCAGCCAACTCAATACTCCCCAGTTGCGACGCCAGCAGCACAAGACGCGGCCTCGTTTGCGGCACCCCATACGCTGCGCATCTAACGACACTGTGTGTGCAGTGGTAGCCAGCCTTCTTCAGAACCGACAGGAACCCTTCGAACACCGAGCGACCAGTCAAACGCGGGACATTCTCCATCGTGACCACTTCTGGCTTGAGTTCGGCGACGAGCGCGCCGAAGCGGTCCAGCAGGCCCCACTGCCCGCTGTCGGGTTCCCTACCGTTGGTGTATGACGAGAAAGGTTGACACGGTGCGCAACCAGCCAGCACCCGAGGGCCGGTCTCGGGAAAAAGGGACCCGACGAAATCCGCCGACACATCAGCGATGTCCCGCTGGTGGAACGGAGCCGAGACGTTTTCTTCGAAGGGATAACGGCAGGCCGGATCAATATCGATTCCAGCAACGACGTGGACGCCGGCCTTCTGCATCCCGTAGGACAGGCCCCCCGCACCACAAAACAGATCAACCGTTGCTGGACCACTGGACTCGGAGGACGTCCCCATAGTGGGTTACCCTAGTCGTGCATTTCCGGCCACTTGGGTGACTAACCCGGAAGATCTCCTGATTTGGGTTAGGGTCCGCGAAGGTGGGCGATGGGCTCATTGTCAATCGAAACCCCTTCTGAGCGAGCGCAACGGGCCTACGGCGAATCACACGCTTAGGAGAATATCCGGTAGCATAACTGATAACCAATCCAGCTACCATGCTGCTGACCTGCTCTATCTTCTTCCCCCGGGTGGAGCTGACGGGACTTGAACCCGTGACCTCTTGCATGCCATGCAAGCGCTCT
>JAPPKG010000555.1:0-11506 GCA_026914085.1 Caldilineaceae bacterium
ACTTGCCCTACTCGGCGACTGAGGAGGAGGTCCGGGATCTGTTTTCCCAACACGGCGAGATCATCAGCGTGGCGATGATCACCGACAGGGAAACCGGTCGATTTCGTGGATTTTGTTTAGTAGAAATGGAGGACGACGCGGCTGAAGCTGCGATCGAGGCCCTGAATGACCAGGAGATGGGTGGGCGCACGCTGCGGGTAAACGAGGCGCGTCCGCGGGAGGATCGCGGTAGCCAGGGCGGGTATCGGGACCGGGGCAGCAGCCGGTGGTAGGCTCTAACTCATAGCCATTCTTCCATTCATACCGGATTGGCCGCCTCTCGTCGTTGCCTGGAGGCGGCTTTTGGTTTCAATTGGAAGCGGGTGACTCGGTCTGCCCGCGCAGTGGAAAAGTGTAGATGGCATCACACCTTCGTTTGGCAACGCCGCAGGACGCTGCAAGCATTCGGGCAATCTATGCACCTGTCGTTCGCGACACACCTATTTCCTTCGAGGTTGTGCCACCGTCAGAGGAGGAAATGGGTGGCCGGATACGGAAAACTTTGACCCGCTACCCCTGGCTTGTTTGCTGGGTTCGGGGGAAACTGCTGGGCTATGCCTACGCGGGCGGGCACAGTGAGCGGGCCGCTTACCAGTGGTCGGTCAATGTTTCGGTGTATGTCCATGCCAGGGCGAAGCGCATGGGAGTAGGGCGGGCGCTGTACGACACGCTATTTGCCATTTTGCGCATTCAGGGCTTTGTTCGCGCTTACGCCGGAATCACACTGCCGAATGTGGAAAGTGTCGGCTTTCACGAGTCCTTCGGCTTCACGAAGGTGGGCACCTTTAGTCAGGTGGGCTACAAAATGGGGGCCTGGCACGACGTGGGTTACTGGCAGATGGCTATTCAGTCCTGTATCGGTTGCCCGGCCCCGCCTCAGCCATTGCCCGCCTTGCTGAATGAAAGGGATTTGCAAGAGGCTTTGACATCAGGATCGATGAAGGTTGGCAGGAGTATGGAGACCGTTGTGAAAGCAGTCGATGCCGACAGCTTCGCCGAGACAGAGTGAGAAACTGAGTAGTCGGGAATCACCAATCGAGACCCCGGACACCTTTGGCCCAACACATGTTTGACTGGTAGAATGCCCCCGGAATCCTCTCGTGTTCGAAACGAAAGGCCCCAGTTCAGAGGAAGAGTCAGTATAGCGGCCGCCCCAGTGCATTGGAGTGCAACTGTGGATGACCCTTCGATTCCGGACGACAAGGCCGTCGCAAGCCCCGCAGCGACTTTGGCAGAGATTCGAGCCGGCTCCTATTACGATTCGGTCGTGCTGATGCTGCTTCAGCGCGCGCTGGCCGAGCTGCCGGGCGTTTTGGACGCGGGTGTCGTCATGGGCACGCCGGCCAACAAGGCGTTGCTTGCTCAGAGCGGCCTTTTGACTGACGCCCTCCAAGCTGCCGCGCCGGAGGACCTCATTCTGGTTGTCAAAGCTGAATCGGAATCTTCCTGTCGCTCGGCCCTCGCGCGCGTGGACGATCTTCTGGCCACGCGGAGATCGAATCAGACTGGCGCGTATAGACCCAAGAGCCTGACATCTGCAACACGGATGATGCCTGAAGCCGAGTGGGTTCTGACCTCAGTTCCGGGCCGTTACGCGGCCGGCGTCGCTCGCGAGGCTCTCAATCTGGGTAAGAACGTCTTTCTCTACAGTGACAATGTCGGCGTTGAGGACGAAATATCGCTAAAGAATACGGCCGCAAGCAAGGGTCTGCTGGTGATGGGGCCCGACTGCGGCACGGCCCGGGTTAATGGAATCGGACTTGGTTTCGCGAACAGGGTCCGCAAGGGCAGGATAGGAATTGTCGCTGCTTCCGGTACGGGTTTGCAGACGGTGATGGTTGGCATCCATCGCCTTGGCTGCGGGGTGTCTCAGGCGTATGGGACGGGCGGTCGAGACCTGTCGGCCGATGTGCGGGCGAGATCGGCGAGACGTGCACTGGCCTTGCTGAAGGAGGACGCGGAGACCGATGTTATCGTGATCGTGTCCAAGCCGCCCGAGGCGTCGGTTGCACAGGAACTGTTGTCTGAAGCGGCATCGTGCAATAAGCCGGTTGTCACTGATTTTATCGGTTATGTTTCGACTGAGGATCAGGCAGGTGCCCCGTCCAACATTCGGTTTGCCAGAACCCTGGACGAGACGGCGGAGATTGCAGTTCGACTGACGTCAGATTCAGACTCGCAGGGCAGCTTCAAGTGGGACTCCCCGGCCACTCAGGCGACGGCACCGCCCTTTCAGCTTGTGCCGTCGCCTGAGCCGCAAGGATTTCTGCGCGGGCTTTATTCCGGGGGAACTTTGGCATACGAGGCGCTGTTCCTGTTACAGGGTTCGCTGCCTTCGGTCCGTTCCAATGGGCCGCTGCAGGGCGGCCTGGTTCTGGACAACCCACACCGAAGCGAGGGTCATACGATCATTGATTTGGGCGGGGACGCGTTCACGGTTGGGCGGTTGCATCCCATGCTTGACAACGAATTGCGAATACGGCGCTTGATACAGGAAGCGCAGGACCCTGAGACAGGACTCATCGTTCTGGATGTCGTGCTAGGCGACGGAGCACACGAGGACCCGGCCAGTGAGCTGGCACCGGCTATTGAAGAGGCAGTAGCTGCTGCTGCCCAAGACGGGAGAGCTCTGCCGGTCGTCGCCGTGGTGATAGGGACAGACGCTGACCCGCAAGGGTTGGACAGACAGGTAAAGCAGCTGGAGGGGGCGGGCGCTTGCGTCTTTACCAGGCATGACTATGCTATGCGTGCGGTGGCGTGCGCATTTGCGGGAGGCGGAGAATGTGGGCATCACATCCCGTCAGAGTTGGAACCCGGCGTCCCGAACGCGACGGGGGACGTGAGCAACTCCTCGGCTTTCGCGGCCATAAATGTTGGTCTTGAATCATTCACGGACAGCCTGCGCGACCAAGGCGCTGAGGTTGTGCACGTCGACTGGCGCCCGCCTGCGGGAGGCGACGAGAGGCTGGCCAGCCTGTTGACGCGGCTGCGGTAAAGTTTGACTGATCGAATCCGACTTAGTTGACGGCGGGCCTCAGTTGCAGGTAGAGAGCTAGAAGGACCACCGACCGAACTGCGGCGCCCGGAGGGGCTACATGGCAAATCGTATAGACAGCGCGAATGCAGAGGCCGTGGAACGAATGGTTGAGGCCCGTCCCGTGCTGACAGGGCTGGGGAAGGCGCTTGACTTGATTCCCGGTATGCACGAGAACCTGCTGCTACATGCCGGCCCACCGATTGCCTGGGAGGAAGCCTCCGGGCCGCTGCGGGGCGCTCTGATCGGCGCCTTGATTTTCGAGGGGAGAGCCGGGAACGAGGAGGAGGCCGAGCGACTGATCGTCAGCGGTGAAGTCAGCCTTGCGCCCTGCCATCACCACAGCTCGGTGGGTCCGATGGCAGGCGTCATCTCGCCTTCCATGGCCGTGTATGAGATTGAGAACAGGACGCACGGGAACCGGGCCTACTCGAATCTTAACGAAGGATACGGCAAGGTCCTGCGCTACGGCGCCTATAGCGAAGAGGTGCAGGAAAGGCTGCGCTGGATGCACGAGGTGATGGCGCCGGTGCTCGGGGCGGCGATTGCGTCCTGTTCGGGGGTGGACATACGGGCCCTGCTGGCCGAGGCGTTGCACATGGGTGATGAGGGCCATAATCGCAATAAGGCAGGCTCGGTCCTCTATACGAAACAGCTGGCCCCGCACATCGCGAAAGCGGCGCCCGACGCGGCCACGGCCGCCGACGTGATTGAGGCCTTGGGGGACAACGCGCTCAGTGTCCTGAATCCGGTCATGGCGGCCTGCAAGGCGATGGCGGACGCGGGGAGCGAGGTAGAGCAGAGCACGATAGTCACGACAATGGCGCGAAACGGAACCGAGTTCGGAATACGCGTGAGCGGGCTGGGTGGGCGCTGGTTCACATCGCCTTGTCCGCAGCCGGTCGGTCTCTATTTCCCGGGATTCAGCGCGGAGGACGGGAACCCGGATATTGGTGACAGTACGATTACAGAGACGGCCGGGCTGGGCGCTTTTGCGATGGCGGCGGCGCCAGCGATCGTGACTTTTGTGAGCGGAACGCCCCAGGATGCGCTCAACGCAACGTTAGAGATGTACGAAATCACGGCAGCGGAGCACAGTTCCTTTACGATCCCTCAGCTAGACTTCCGGGGCACGCCGGTGGGTATTGACCTGAGAGCAGTCGTTGAGACGGGCATCACGCCGAGGGTCAACACAGGCATTGCGCACCGGGAGGCCGGTGTCGGCCAGATTGGCGCCGGACTGGTCCGCCCGCCGCTGGAGCTATTCACAGAGGCACTCGTTACCTTTGCAGAGGAATACGGATTCTAATAGCAGAAACTGAATGGATAGCCGACCACAATTGAATTCAGGAGAACAGGGCAATGATCCCTTATGATCTTTCACAGCCTCTCAACGCAGACTGCTCATTCTGGCCTTTCTATCCTCCTTTTGAGGTAAAGTACTTCAAGCGCAAGTCCGAGCACGGTGTCAATGCACAGTACATTCAGTCATCGAATCACATGGGCACCCATTTGGATGCGCCGCGCCATTTTGTTACGAACGGCAAGACGATCGATCAGATTCCTCTGGACTGGCTTTACGGCGACGGCGTCATCGTCGACTTGAGCGATATGCTGGACGAGCTGGATATATTCCGGCCGGAGGATATCGAAGAGCGGGTTGAGGTGCGAAAGGGAGATATTCTTTTCATCAATACTGGCTGGCATCGGTACTCCTTCCTGTCAGAGGAGGGAGACGAGGAGAAGTACATTCTGCGCCATCCGGGCCCCCATCACAGCATCTGTCAGTGGCTGCTGGACAAGGAGATTCGCATCTGGGGCGTGGACATGATTTCGACAGATCATCCGATGAACCTGCCGATTGGGCGGTTCCTGGGCAGAGGCGGCCTGGACCAGTGGGAGCGCGTTCGCAAGCAGTGTGAAGAGAAGTTCGGCGGCTCCGATGCCGTAGACGAGCTGTTCCCTGAGGAAGCCTACCAGCTTACACACAACGCGCTTTTCCCTCACGACTGCATGCACGTGGAGAACATGGGCGGCCAGATCGGCGCGCCGGAGCTGCAGAACAGGCGGTTGACGGTGGGCGTGTTCCCGTGGTTATTCAAGGGCGGAGAGGCGGCTTTCTGTCGCGCAGTAGCGTTTGTGGAAGAGTAGGAGACGGTGAAGCGCTTTTCGCTTGAGAATCGGGCCCTTCCTATGTTCTGCCGGGGACGCGCAAAATGAAACCCGCTGCCTTCAGTTACCATGCGCCGCGCACGGTCGACGAAGCGCTGGCGCTGCAATGGGACTATGGCGATGAGGGTAAGCTCCTGGCCGGTGGACAGAGCTTAGTGCCGACGATGAATTTCCGTTTGGCCCAGCCCACGGCGCTGATTGATCTCAATGGCATCGACGAGTTGTTCTTTATTCGAGAGGACAACGACGAGCTCCGGTGCGGGGCGATGACTCGCCAGCGTGCCGTGGAGCGCAGCGCCCTGGTGAAACGGATTGCACCTTTGCTCCACGAAGCGATGCCCTACATTGCCCATAGTCAGATTCGCAATCGAGGAACCATTGGGGGCAGCCTGGCACATGCCGATCCTGCGGCAGAGCTTCCCGCACTGGCGGTTGCCCTGGATGCGCAGATGTATGTGCGGAGCGTTACAGACGCGCGCTGGGTCGCCGCGCGAGACTTCTACGTAGGACTGTTCGCGACGGCGATGCTGCCGGAGGAGATGTTGGTCGAGGTGGCCTTTCCGCAGTTGCGCTCTGGAAGTGGTTGGGCATTTGAGGAAGTCGCCCGCCAGCACGGCAACTATGCTATGTGCGGTGCTGCGGCCGTCGTCGGACTGGATGGCAAAGGGGGGGTGGAGAAGGCGAGGCTCGTCTACTTTAGCGTCGGCGAAGGTCCGGTCGTAGCAGAACAGGCCGCGGCTCTGCTGGTTGGAGAACAGCCCAATGCAGAGGCTATTCGGGCAGCCGCCGATACTGCAGCATCGCAGGACATTGACCCGGTCGGAGATATTCACGCCGGGCCAGCGTACCGCCGTCACCTGGCGGGCGTGCTTGGGGAGCGTGTACTGACCAGAGCCTGCGAAAGGGCAGCCGGGGCCGAAGGGCAGTAGAGGGAACAGGATCGAGTTTTGGACCAAACGATTTCGGTTACGGTGAATGGCCGCAGCTTTGAACGCTCGGTGGAGCCGCGGCTGTTGCTTTGTGATTTCCTGCGGCACGAACTTGGATTGACGGGGACGCACGTAGGTTGCGAGCACGGTGTGTGCGGCGCATGTACTGTGCTGTTGGACGGAGTGGCCGTCCGCTCCTGTCTGCTGTTCGCGGTACAGGCGGATGGACGAGACGTTGCTACAGTTGAAGGCCTGGCCGGCGGTCCACAAGCGTTACACCCGTTGCAGCACGGTTTTTGGGAAAAGCACGGTCTTCAGTGCGGCTTCTGTACGCCAGGCATTCTTATGTCGCTGGTCCCTTTCCTGGAGGAGAATCCCGACCCGACGGAAGAGGAGATTCGCGAGCTGCTTTCGGGGAATATATGCCGGTGTACGGGTTACCAGAAGATCGTGGAGGCCGTGCAGCTAGGCGCTAAATTGATACAGGAGAAATCCGCGTGAATTCCTTGTTTTTGCAGGGCTTAGTGTTTTCCGGACTGGCAATTGGCGTCTTAGCATTCCTGGCTTGGTGGCTATACCTTTCGCCGATGAAGGATTCGGGGCGTGAAGATTCGTCGGGTAACCCACAGAGCAGGAAAGCCGTTTCCACATCGCCCCGACTTTCCAAAGTACTTGCGCTTCTGGTTGGCATTGGCGCTTTGCTGATCTGCATCGGGGGATACTGGGATCTCAGCGAGCACGTCATCACAGGAATCGTCCCTGGCGGAGAGGACTTTCTGTGGCCGCCACACCTGATGATTTACGCGGGCTTTCTGGTTGCATTTCTCGTCGCAATGGGCGGACTGTCGGCCCTCGCCATTCCCAATCTCAGAGTGGGTGTGAGGGATCCCCGGCGCTGGGTTCGACGAAGTCCTTACGTAGGCGCAATTGTGCTCGTGGCCGGCTACGGTCTTTTTTCCATTCCCGGGGACGCCATATGGCATGAATTGTATGGGATCGATTTGACGGCCTGGAGCCCTCCCCACATATTCATCGCCATGTCTTCAGCGAGTCTCCCGGTTTTCGCTGTCGGCCTCCTGATGGGCGGCGGGAAAAGAGTGGATCCGGCCAGAGGTGGAACTGATGCGCGCAGTCGGAGCAGTCTTTTTGGGAGGATAGGGCTTTCGGCCGCCGGCAAAAGATTCTCGGCTGCAGATTGGCGCAGCTTTGTCAACCTGTTTTTCCTCGCAATTGCGTTTTGCATATTTCTCATCATCGGTACGACAGAATGGGAAATGGGCAAGGTGGACGGTTATGTGGCGCAGCGCCCGGTCTGGCTCTATCCGACGATAATTGGTGTTTCAGCGTTTTTCTTGTCGGTCCTGGCCCGACGGGTGGCCCCCGGCCCCTGGTCTGCAACGGCATTCGCGCTTCTCTATTTTGGGTTGAGAATCGCGACGACCAGTTTTGCCGACGTGGTCAGCGGAGCTACGCCAAGATTGACTCTTGTCTTCATCCTTGGTGCGGTGCTTCTGGACTTGACATACCAGTGGATGGCGAGGTTCGGCTTCAAGCCAGGTGACTGGCAGGTCAGGCTGGCTGCGGCGGGCGGCTTTATGGTTGGCTTTTCGATCGTCGCCCAGCCAACGATCGCGTTCCAGTATCTGCAGTTCTTTCCGTCATTCACGGTACCGGACCACCTTATTTCCGCCCTGTTGGTGTACGTGCTGAGTATTGCAGTCTATCCGGTCGCGATGGGACTGGGAAGCTGGTTGAAATCCTCCAGCAATGAAGACGCGGAGGTACTGCAGGAAGATCTTGATGCTGTAGCGGTTCCTGCAAAGGGCTGAGGAGGCGTCAGATTAAGGGGCGACGCAGCGCCAGATCCAAGGCAGACGCGAATTCCATTTCCTGCGGTGAATGACAGCGAAGGTTGGCTGGCGGAGTAGCAACCACTCCTTTGCACTGCGTGCAGGTCTCCACATACTCCACGATCCTACGTATCAATGTCCACACGCCAATTCGGTCAACCGATAAAACGCAACGAAGACCCGCGGCTTCTGGCTGGACGAGCGCTCTTCACAGACGACGTGCACCTGGCTGGTATGTTGCACGTTGCCTTCCTGCGCAGCGATCTGGCCCACGCCCGCATCCGATCAATTGATTTGGGAGGAGCCAAGGAACGCCCCGGCGTCGCAGCCGTCTACACCGCCGACGACCTTGGAGAGTATTGGCAGCCGGGACCGCTCCTGGTGCCGCCACCTCCTGTGGAACAACTCGAATTCCACCCGCGCACGCAGGTACCGCTTGCAAAAGACAAGGTACGCCATGCCGGCGAGGCAGTTGCAGTTGTTGTGGCCGAGAGCCGCTACCTTGCCGAAGATGCGCTCGACGACATTTTTGTCGATTACGAACCGTTAGATGCGGTAGTTGATCTGGAAGATGCACTGAAAAGCGGCTCACCTTTGGTCCACGATGATCTGGGACACAATATCAATGCGCGCGGAACGCAGACGAAGGGGGACTGGGCACAGGCCGAAGACGCGGCCGATCTAGTTCTCCGTCGCCGCTTTCACTACGATCGCGGCACGGCCGCGGCGATGGAGAACAGGGGCATCGTTGCCAGTTGGGATGACAAGAGCCAGCAACTGACGATTTGGGACACGACCCAGGCTCCAATCGCCATTCGCAACGGACTGGCCGCCATGCTAGGGCTTTCGGAACACCAGGTGCGGGTTATCGCCCCGTTCATCGGCGGAGGTTTCGGTCCCAAGATCATGATGTTTTATCCGGAGGAGGTCGTGCTAGCCTGGGCCACGTTGCAACTGGGCCGTCCGCTCAAATGGATCGAAGATCGGGAAGAAAACTTCTACGCCACCACTCAGGAACGCGGGCAGGTTCACGACGCCACCATGGCACTCAAGAATGACGGCACAGTGCTCGGAATAAAGGACGAATTCCTCCACGATGCCGGCGCCTACGCTCCGTACGGTTTGACACTTCCCATCAGCAGTCAGTGCACTCTTCTCGGCCCTTATGTTGTGCCCGACTACCATTCGGAGTTCACCAGCGTCTTTACCAATAAACCGATCGTAACTCCGTACCGCGGGGCCGGCCGTCAACATGGTGTATTTGTGATGGAGCGTCTGTTAGACATAGCGGCTAAGGAACTGGGAATTGACCCAATCTCGATTCGCCGCAAGAACTACATCCAGCCCGACCAGTTCCCTTATTCGAACGAGATCATATTTCAGGACTTTACCCAACTGACGTATGACAGCGGCAACTACGAACCGGCTTTGGATCGCGCGCTGGAACTGATCGGCTATCAAGAGTTCATTCGTGAGGATCAGCCCAGGCGGGAGGCCGTTGGCAAGCGGGTCGGTATCTCCGTCGTCAG
The DNA here is from genome assembly GCA_026914085.1 of Caldilineaceae bacterium. GTDB lineage: Bacteria > Chloroflexota > Anaerolineae > Caldilineales > Caldilineaceae > Bin5. The sequence continues at coordinate 9,554 of JAPPKG010000555.1, forward strand.
CTATATCGAAGGCACCGGCATCGGCCCTTACGAGGGCGCAAGGGTGACTGTCGAGGCCAGCGGAAAAGTGAGCGTGGCAACTGGCGTGGGGACGCAAGGCCAAGGCCATTACACCAGTTTTGCCCAGGTAGTGGCCGATCAGATCGGCGTGGCCGCTTCCGACGTCCACGTCGTCACCGGCGACACAGACCTCTTTTACTGGGGGGCGGGAACGTTTGCCAGCCGGGGCGCGGTCGTCGCGGGAAACGCCATGCACGCGGCCGCGACGAAGGTGCGGGACAAAATACTGAAGATGGCAGGCGAAAAACTGGAAGCCGCCGAAGAGGATCTGGAACTGATCGAGGGGCGTGTGCAGGTCAAGGGCGTACCGCAGACTTCGATCTCTATCGGCGAACTGGCGGTTGAAGCCAACCCGATGCGTGGTGCCGTCCGACCGGGGACGGAGCCGGGACTGGAGGCCACAGAGTATTACGGGCCGGAGCGGGGCGCGACGGCATCCGGCGTTCACGCCATGATACTGAGGGTGGATCCGGAGACGTTTCTGCTGGAGATTGAGAAGTACGTTGTTGTCCACGACTGCGGTACAGTGATCAACCCGTTGATTCTTGATGGGCAGATCCAGGGCGGGGTGGCCCAGGGAATCGGCAATGCCTTTTATGAACAGCTGCATTTCGACGAAAACGGCGCGCTGCTCAACGCGTCGCTGATGGACTACCTTCTTCCCACCGCAACCGATATTCCGAACATTGTGAGCGACCATGTGGAGACGCCGTCGCCTTTGAATCCTCTGGGGGTGAAGGGGGCGGGGGAGGCGGGCGCGATTCCGGTTGGCGCGCTCTTTGCCCAGGCACTCGACAATGCCTTTCGGGATATCGGATTGGAGGTGCGCGAGATTCCCCTCAGTCCTAACCGGCTGTTCGAGTTGGTGACGGAGGCTGCAGCCGGGAGGAACGCATGACGAGCGCGCAGTCCCGTTTCATCGAGGGGCTAACAGCGAAAGTCGCAGCCGACGCGGCCGTTCGCGCCGCCTGGTTAACCGGCAGCTTCGGCAAAGGTAGGGAGGACCGTTGGAGCGACGTTGATGCACACGTGTTGATAGATGCCGCCAAGTTCGATGAATTTCACGGCAGTGTCGAATCGTGGCTGTGCGAGATTCGCCCCCTGGTCTTTATGCGCCTGATGTTCGAGGGCCGGATGGTCAACGCAATGACTGACGAGGCGATGCGCTTGGATGTTTGGCTACACAAAGGGGAATCTGCCGAGGTAACGGCGGGTGAGACGCGGGTGCTGTACGAGGAGGAGGGGGTCCTTTCCTGGCTGCCTCGGCCTGGCGATAGACTTACGCGGAAAGCGGCGGAGGAGCTGTTGCTCAGGGAGATTCCTGAATTCTGGCGCTGTATTTCGATGACGCCTGTCGTCGTAGGGCGCGGGGAAAAACTGGTTGGCGCGGCAGGAAACTCGATTATCCTGCTGGCGCTCACGAATGTACTTTGTGCGGCGAGCGGAACCCGCCGAGATCGCGGTGTCAAGGCCTTGAACGGTTTCCTACTTCCACACCACCGGAAGTGTGTGGAGGAGGCCGTTCTGTTAAGAACCGTATCCATCGATGAGACGATTCGCATCCCCTTGCGCTTGGCGCGGATCATGCGGGAGCACGGGCCTGCCATATGCGAACAGTGGGAGGTGGAGTATCCGCGTGCCATGGAGGAGGCTGTTTTGCAGTATGTCGCGCAGGAGTTGGGTGCGCTGGGGTATGGTTCCGTGCTTGAAGAACTGGGTTGAGCCCGGCATGTCACCGGAGTTTGTTGTTGCGAAATTCTTCTGCCAATCACCGCTGCCATTAGACTCATAATGTAGATAGACCATAGAACTCTCTCTTCCCCCAATTGACAGGAGAACCGTAACTACTAAGCCTGAATGGTGTCAGGGATGAATGGTTGGTCAAGGAAGGCG
>JAPPKG010000611.1:0-11447 GCA_026914085.1 Caldilineaceae bacterium
GACAGTCAGGACAGACTTCGCCCTGAAGATTGTATCGCTGCTGCCTTGTTCGCCAGAGGCCGGCAATGCTCATAGCTTCCTCGCTGACTGAATCCGATCAATGTCGCATCTGAACTACGATCCTACGTCTATCGACCTATCAAACTCTACCGACCGGAGGCCCGTGAACAGCGCTGATAGCTTCTGACAGCCGTTTGCCTACTGACTCTCCCGCCGCAGCCCGCTCGCTCACCCGCCCAGAATATGGGTTACGATCGTCGCGCCGCTGCCGCCGATATTCTGGGCCATACCAACCGATGCATTCCTTATCTGGCCCTCGCCAGCCTCACCCCGCAACTGCTGCACAGCCTCCACAATCTGGTACATTCCCGTTGCCCCAACCGGATGACCCCGGCTCTTCAGTCCACCCAAAGTGCTGATTGGAATCCTCCCATCAGGACCAATCGCATCGTCAGCGGCCAGATGCCAACCCTCGCCCCGCCTCGAATAACCCGTTGCCTCCAGGCTGAGCGCGCTCATGATTGTGAACGCATCGTGAAGTTCAAAAAAACTGACGTCCGCCGGAGTCACCCCGCTCTGCATGTACGCCTTCTGGCTGCTGACATAAGCCGCCTCTAGAAAGAGTGGGTCTCTGCGATCGTGGAGGGCGATCGTATCGTTGGCGCTGGCGCTCGCCAGAATCTGCACCGCCCCGGGATGGTGGCCGGTAACATATGTCCCTGCCTGCTCCGACGCCACCAGTACCGCCGCCGCCGCCCCATCGCAGACCGGACTGCTGTCCATGATATTGATCGGTGTTGCAATCATCGGCGCATTCAGATACGCCTCCAGCGAAATCGGCTTCTGAAACATGGCATTCGCGTTCTTCGCGCCATTTCGATGCGCATTGATGCTGAAGCCTGCAAATGCATCCATCGGTACGTCGAACTCGTACATATACCGCTGCATGATCAGCGCGTTCAGCCCCACAAACGAGACGCCGTGCGCCGCTTCATACTCGGCGTCCGCCGCCGTCGCCAGGCCGGCCGTCGTGCTCTCTCCAGTCGTGTCTGTCATCTTCTCCACGCCGCAAATGACGACGACATCGTGCATGCCGCTGGCCACCGCCATGTGACCAATGCGTAGCGCCGACGCGCCGCTCGCGCATGCCGATTCAATCTTCGCCGCCTCGACGTTGCGCAGTCCGCAGAAGTCTGCGACCAAAGTCGCCAGATGTTCCTGCTTCAACAAGCCGCCGCTCAGCATGTTGCCGACGAACAGCGCGTCTACCTGTTCCGTGCCAGCCTCCTCAAGCGCTGCTGCAATCGCATGGTAGGCGATATGGCGGACCGACAGATCCCAGTGTTCGCCCACAGGTATCTGACCGATTCCAACTATCGACACATTGCGCATATTCGTAATCCCGGCAATGCCTTCAAAGATCCGCACACAGCGTAATGCGTGCGCTGCAAAGCGCTTCTCTTCCAGCATCCGCTGGATCGTCCGCGCACCTGCTATCATGACCCAAACGAGGTACCATTAGCTACCGGTCCGGCCTTCTGCCCTGTCAAAACCTATCGCGCCGACCATTCGCGCCCTCGCCCTGTTCCAATTATGGCGCGCAATCAGGCTTACCGCCCAAGGTACGGTAACCGACGGGCCGCGCGCTACGCCAAACAAACTGCGCACTTACGCGATCCATAAAACTTGAACTGTTAGATTGGAATGAGGGTATCGTAGTTCCGCCGTCTACAGACCACCGCGTGCGGCGACCTGTGTAGCGCCGCTGCAAAGAAGCCGGTCAACCAAATGCCGCCCCGCATCACCTCTGTTGCTCCACACCTACAATCCGCCACTCGTCCGTCGTCCTGTTGCTCAAATCCGACGGGACGTGTTCCAGTGTAAACGCAAAGAGTTTGCTCTCCAGCCCGCTGCCGGCTTGATAGATGAGAGAAGCCCAGACCTGCGTCGTAATCCTTTGAGAGGTGTCTGCCTGACCGGCAAAAGTAGGGATCGTTGCCATATATTGCAGCGCGTCTACCCAAACGAACCCTTCCAACGCCCGCGGGACAGTTTGACGTGCTTCCTCGATCAGGAGCTGCGCATTGCGGTCAGGCCGCAGCAGATAGGCTAACACAACCGCTTCAGGGTAAAACGGCGACTGGGGTATGCCGTAACAGAAGATCAGTTTACGCGGACCCTCCTCATAGTAGATGGCCGCACGAAATGCACCTGGGCTCGTAAAGTTCGGGTCCAGACGCCGCTCAAAGCGGGACTCCTTGCAGAGTAGGCTGCGGTCATACTGGGGATAGCGGGCGCGTACAGTCCGCATCGGCGAACCGTTCGCCGCGCCGTCCCACTCCTCAACCTGCAGACCGCCAGGCGCCGAAATCTGTGTGCTGCCGTATCCCTCGCTGATCGTGCTCCACCAGAAGATGCTGATATAGGTCGGGCCGCCAATGGGGCTGTTGCCGCCGTACACGATCAACTCGTCGTGAGCGGGCAGTTCACTCGGCGCCTCGCCTACCGCCTGTCCGCTGACAGATGCCGGCATCTGCTCCGCCAGCACCTCAAAGTACCTGTTCTCAGTCTCCCTCGGATCCTCTCGCCTGACCACGCTCCACTCAGGGCGCCCCGTCTGCCGTGGCGGCGCCACAAATCCAAAACCGGCACCTTGCCAGTAATTGGGCAGCAGCGCATACGGCTGAAGCCAGGGCGCCGGCGGCCTTGAACTATCATCCGACTCCTCCGGCATGCCGATCGGTGTCTGCGAGTCGTAAATCACCGCGCCGATCGGCCCGTCTATGCCTTCGCCATCGGCAGTCGTACTGGCGTCGTAACGGTAGAAGAGAAGATACTCCTCCTCAGCGTCAGCGTCGATGTTGATCGACTCCCACGTTGAAACGGCCTTCCACTCCTCCGGCAGTATCATCCCCAGGTCGATGTTCAACTCGGGGCTCGGCTCCGGAGGCTCGCAGGCACTCAAAAGGATCAGCATGCAGAGTAAGCAGAGGGCGCCCGCGCGCGCCTTCATCTTCCGGTCGCTGTTAAGACCGTCGCCCTTCCCGCCAGACCCGCGAATAAACAAGGTGCGGGAGTTAGTACCGCCCCCGGCTCCCGGGGTCGGCTTGCCGTAAGGCAGAGTGTTCTTATGGTTCATTGGTTAGATGGTGCCGTAAGCGGGCGGAAGTGGCGCCAGGGGAGGATCTGTATTGGCTTCGTGAATCCAGTCATCAGCTGGGAAGAGTCCAGGATGCAGTTCGTTCCACGTCTCCCGCACTTCTGCGGCGACGAATACGGAACCGGTGCCGACCATGTAGCCCCCCGAAGGGGTAATGTCTTGAGCAATCTCCATCGCCGCATCCATCGACGGCGCCGCCACCACCGTCTGTCCTTCGTCCACAGGCAATGATCCAATGGCCGCCCGCAGCTCCCGCACCGGCAACGCCTTCGGATGACGACTCTGCACCAGTACAATCCGCGGCGACGCGCTTGCAGCCAGCTTCAGCATCGGCGCGATATCCTTGTCGCTGTTGACCCCGAAAACAAACGTAAACGGGCGGCCTGCGTGGGTTGCCGCCAGCGTCGAAAGCAGTATCTCCAAGCTGTCTCTGTTGTGCGCACAGTCTACTACCATCGGCTTGCCCCCCGCGTCCTGCTGCGGCATCCACTCGATGCGGCAAGGCCACCTGGTCTGCACCAATCCGCTGTCTACGAGCTGATCATCCCACCGGACTAGACCGGCTCGGCGCAGTTCCCGCACCATCTCGTAGGCGATCCCGGCATTGATCTGCTGGTGTTCCCCAACCAGCGGCAGATTGGACCTCCTGTAGTGCTGTACTTCCGAGAGAGGCGCCTCCATATCCTCGGCTACCCGCTGCAATACCTCCTTTGCCTTCTGTTTCTGCGGTGCACTGAACACTGGCGTCCTATGCTTGATGATACCGGCCTTCTCCGCCGCAATCTCTTCCAGGCTGTCGCCCAGAATATGCATGTGGTCCTTGCTGATATGCGTGATGCCGCACACCTCCGGCAGCACTACGTTGGTGCTGTCCAAGCGGCCGCCTATCCCCACCTCCACCACCGCCCAATCGACCCCTGCCTCGGCAAAGTAAAGAAAGGCAATGACAGTGATCCGACCGAATACGGTCAGATCGGGGGTCGCCTCAAGATAGGGTAAAGCTCGCTGGATTAGTTCGGCACACTTTCCCTGGGAGATCAGCTGTCCGTCCACGCGCATGCGTTCTCGGAAAGTGTGCAGATGAGGACTGGTGAACAGACCGGTGCGGTAACCCAGATGACGAAGGATCGACTCGGTGTAGGCGCTGGTGCTGCCCTTGCCTTTTGTGCCCGTCACATGGACAGTTCGAAAGCGGTCCTGGGGATTGTCTAGCGCCGCCAGCACCGCCCGCATGCGTTCCAATCGGCTTTCCGGGTCCTTGGACCGGGGAGCGCGACTGTCAAACCTGGCATCGTGAAATAGTATGCCGATCGCTTCTTCGTATGTAAGCCGCCTCGTAGAAATGAACCCTGGCGCCGGCCTTATCGACACGGGCACTCCTTAACTCTCAAGATGCGCAACCTGATATTGATTGTAAACTCTGTCCCCAAAACCACGCAAACAGTTCCCGGAAAGTTGCCCCCGTTCTCGACCCCTACAGCCGCCTTACTCCCAACCATGCAATTCACAGTTCAGACATAGGAATTGTCAGCGATTCAGACCCAATATGGTAAAATTGCCACCAATAGCAAATGTCAAACCTTGCCGAGGAGACTCTCAAATGACCACGAAAATCGCCATTAATGGCTTCGGTCGTATAGGTCGTCAGGTAACCAAAGCTCTCTTTGAGCACCATGACGATACTTTCGACCTCGTCGCTATAAACGATCTGGGTGATGTGGAAACCATGGCCCACCTCTTCAAATATGATACCAACTACGGCGTCTTTGAAGGCACCGTCGACATCTCCAATGGCGATCTGACCATCAACGGAGACCAGCTGAAAGTGCTCAGCGAGCGCGACCCCAGCCAGCTGCCTTGGGGCGAACTGGGCGTTGACATCGTCGTCGAAAGCACCGGCGTCTTCCGCGATCGGGAAACCGCAGCGCTCCACATCGCCGCCGGCGCAAAAAAAGTAATCATTAGCGCTCCCGCCAAAGGCGAAGACATCACCATCTGCATGGGCGTCAACAACGATCAATACAACCCCGACAGCCATCACGTCATCAGCAACGCCAGCTGCACAACCAACTGCCTTGCCCCCGCCGCCAAAGTCGTCAACGACACCATCGGCATCGAGCAGGGGCTCATGACCACCGTCCATGCCTACACCACCGACCAGCGCATCCTCGACTTCGTTCACGAAGACCTGCGCCGCGCCCGCGCCGCCGGCATGAACATCATTCCAACCACCACCGGCGCCGCCAAAGCTGTGTCGCTCGTCGTGCCCGAATTGGACGGCAAATTTGACGGCATGGCCATGCGCGTTCCTACTTCCACGGTCAGCGTAGTCGATTTTGTCGCCAAAACAAGCACCCCAGGCAATACCGAGGACCTGCTGGACGCCTTTTCTGAAGCCGCGTCCGGACCCATGAAAGGCATCCTCGACGTCAGCCACGAACCCCTGGTCAGCTCGGACTTCCAGGGCAACCCGCATAGCAGCGTGATCGACGCCGAATTCACGGCCTGCTATGGCGACCTGGTCAAAGTCGTCACCTGGTACGACAACGAGTGGGCCTACAGCGTCCGCGTAACCGATCTCGCCGCCTTTGTTGCTGGCCAGGGCGTCTAGTTCGACCGCCACCCACCAAAGGCACGGAGTTGTGACCCGCAAAAGGACCACTAGGGAGGTCAGCTGGGAAGGCAAGCGCGCACTCGTCCGCGTCGACTTCAATGTGCCCATAGATGACAGCGGCTGCGTCGGCGATGATACACGCATCCGTGCCACCCTGCCCACCATAGGATTCCTGCGCACCCACGGCGCTTCACTGGTCCTGATGAGCCACCTCGGCCGGCCCAATGGCGAACCGGACCCCCGCTACAGCCTGCGGCCCGTCGCCCAACGGCTGAGCCAGCTGCTCGACGCCGAAGTCCGCTTCCCCGGCGCCGTCACCGGCCCCAACGTCGAAGCGGCCGCTGCCGGCCTCAACCCTGGGAACCTCCTGCTCCTCGAAAACACACGCTTTGACCCCGGCGAAACCAGCAACGATCATGCCCTGAGCGCAGCCCTCGCCCGTCTCGGCGACATCTTCGTCAACGACGCCTTCGGCAGCGCACACAGGGCGCATGCGAGCACCACTGGCGTGGCCGCCCACCTTCCCTCCGTCGCCGGTCTCCTGATGGAAAAGGAGTTGAACTACCTCGGCGAAGCGCTTGAAGACCCCGAGCGTCCCTTCATCGCCATTCTTGGCGGCGCCAAGGTCAGCGACAAAATTGCCGTCATCGAGCAATTGCTTCAAAAGGTAGATGCCATCCTGATCGGCGGCGGCATGGCCAACACCTTTCTTGCCGCCGCCGGCTGCCAATTGGAAGCCAGCCTGGTCGAATCGGACGCGCTCGACACGGCCCGGACCCTTCAAGGCACTGGTGATGATCTGATTCAGCTCCCAGTCGATCTCACAGTCGCCGACAGCTTTTCTGCCACTGCAAACGCCCGCACCGTTAGCGTGACCGAAATTCCGGCCGGCTGGATGGCCCTCGACATCGGCGAGGCCACCGTCGCCCACTTCGCCAACCGCCTCGCCGGTGCACGCACCGTTCTCTGGAACGGTCCTATGGGTGTCTTCGAATTCCCCCCCTTTGCTCGCGGCACCGTTGCCATCGCTGAAATGCTGGCTGGGTTGACCCAAGCCACCACGATAGTCGGCGGCGGCGACTCGGCCGCCGCTATACAGCAGGCCGGACTGGCCGCGAAAATCTCCCACGTGAGTACCGGCGGCGGCGCCAGCCTCGAGTTCCTCGAAGGCAAGCTTCTGCCTGGCGTGGCCGCCCTGGACGACGCGGAGGTGTGACCTATGAGCTTTCTCAAAAGACTGGCATCGCTCTTTTCCGGCGGCGGCGGAGGCGACAATCGTGCCCTGCCCATCTATGTCTTCAGCAACCGCTGCCGCGAACCCATCATGGCCGAAATCGATCTGGTCAACAGCCTCAGCCGTGATGAGGAGAATGACGACCGCTACTACACCCGCAAAGTGCTGCAGGGGAGCGGCAAGAACCGCTGTTTTACCCAGGTCGAAGTCGAAATCTGGTTCGACCGCGGCAAAAAGGTCTCCCACTATGAAGTCAGCGGCGGTCGCTGGCTCACCCAGGAGGAGTACGAAGAGGAGTTGATTCGCTTCGAAGCGCCCCCTGAGGAGGAGAACGAAGCAGAAGACGAATCTCCGCCGGGCTAGACCTTCGCAGCACACGCTGCAGGTCGAATCCAATTGTCGTCTGCCAACGACTTTTTGCAGAGCGGCGGTAGCAGGACGCTCGTAGTCTGAATTAGGCGCCCTTCCACCTTGAGAAGCAGTTTGCTGGTTTCCCCCGCATTCACTTGACATATCCTGGCTTCGCCACCTGACACAACCACTTGCGGAGAACACGCAAAATGCGCAAACCGATAATGGCCGGCAACTGGAAAATGAACATGACCGTGGCCGAGGCCCTCGACCTCACGCGGCAGATAAACCGGTTAGTCGGTGACTCCACGGCGGTAGAAATGTTGCTGTGCCCACCTTCCGTCTGTCTTCACCCACTGAAGGCGTTAACGTCCGACATGCCCATCTCTCTGGGCGCCCAAAACTGCCACTGGCAGGATAGCGGCGCCTTCACCGGCGAAATTAGCCCGCCCATGCTGCGCGGCCTCGCCGACTATGTCATCCTCGGGCACAGTGAACGCCGCCAGCTCTTCGGCGAAACCGATGAATCCGTCAACAAAAAGACGCACGCCGCACTCGCCCACCAGTTGACCCCGATCGTCTGCGTAGGCGAAAGCCTCGAGCAAAACGAACGCGGCGAAACCTCTTCCACTATCACCTCACAGGTGCGAGCCGCGCTCGACGGTCTGAATGGCGAGCAGGTTCAATCCCTCGTAATTGCCTACGAACCCATCTGGGCCATCGGCACAGGCCGGGCCGCGACTGCACAGACGGCCGGCGACATCTGCGGCCTCGTACGCGCCATCCTGCGCGAAGTGCACCGCGCCGCCGTCGCCGACACGACACGCGTCCTCTACGGCGGCAGTACCAAACCGGACAATATCGGCTCAATCATGCAACAGCCCGATATCGATGGCGCCCTCATCGGTGGCGCATCGCTTGAGGCTCACAGTTACGCCGACATGGTGAAGATCACGGCCGAACTCTACGGCGCCTGACCCGCTCCTCTCCAATTCGCCTTGCAGCAATCTGGAATCAGGAGCGGAGAACGAGAAACAGCCGGGCTGAACACTGGCCTCTTTCTCCTCTCTCCTCTCCACTCTCTCCTCGCCCCTCCCCATGTCTCCATTCTCCCCCTATCTGTTTTTCGTCCTCTTCTTTGTCCTGCTCGCCGGTCTTTGGTGGCTGAGCTGGCGAATCGGTCTGCTGATCCAGGAGATCGTCTATCAGATCACCGGCTCCGCAGACATGGCTATGGTGATTCTGTTTCTGATCTACCTGCCTGGCATCCTCATACACGAGGCATCCCACTGGCTGGTGGCCAGGCTCTTGGGTCTCAAGACGAGCAAATTCCGCGTATGGCCAAAATACACCCGAAATTCCATCGGCTTGGGGAGCGTGACGGTTTCGTCCGGTGGGGCCGTATGGGACAGCCTGGTGGGGCTGGCCCCCCTTCTGGTAGGATCTGCCCTCATCGTACTCATCGGCGAGCAAGTATTCGATACGCAAACACTCGCCTTCGCCTGGCGTACCGGCCGGCTGCTGGACGGGCTGACCTTCGTCGTCGACAGCCTCGCCCACAAACCCGATAGCCTGCTCTGGAGTTACCTCCTCTTCGCAATCGCCAACGCGATGATGCCCAGTGCCAGCGACCGCGCCCCGCTGAAATCACTGGGCATCTATATCGTTCTTATCGGCGCCCTGTTCGTCTTCATCGATCAGTCGGGTCGCAATATGCTGCTTCTTCTCGACTTCCTCTTCGGTCCGATTCAGCTGCTGACTGGTGCCTTCCTCCTGGTCGCGCTCATTAACCTCGCCATCCTCCTGCTATTGCTCACCGTAAGAGAGGTGTCGAAACTGTTCGTCACACAATGACCGCAGCCATCTCCGTTGCCCTCCCTGGCTCCCCCTTCTGCATACACCTATAGCGAAGGCACCTTCTCCAGACTCGCACGGATCGCCTCCTCCGGGTACTCGAAGTCCTCCAGGCTGTTGGACAGATGCTGTTCGTAGGCGGCCAGGTCGAAGTGGCCGTGCCCGCACATGTTGAAGACGATAACTTTAGTTTCGCCGCCCTCCTTGCACGCCAGCGCCTCCTGCATCGCCCCCCAGATCGCATGTGCCGGTTCGGGCGCCGGCAGGATCCCCTCCGCACGCGCAAAGGACACCGCGGCCTCGAATATCGCCCGCTGCTGAACGTTGACCGCCTCGATCAACCCCGCACTGTGCAGCGCACTCACCTGTGCACTCATGCCATGATAGCGCAATCCCCCAGCGTGGATCGGCGCCGGCACAAAGTCGTGTCCTAGCGTGTGCATCTTGATCAACGGTGTCATCTGTGCTGTGTCGCCGAAATCATAGGTATAGACCCCGCGCGTCAGGCTCGGCGCAGCCGCCGGTTCCACCGCAACCACGCGGGCGTTCCTGCCGCCGCTGATGTTCTCCTTCAAAAATGGGAATGCAAAGCCGCCAAAGTTGCTGCCGCCCCCCGTACAACCGACCAGCACGTCCGGCCAGTCCTCCCCGAATGCCTCCAGCCCGCTGATCACCTCCTGCCCCACGACCGTCTGGTGCAGAAGCACATGATTCAGCACCGAGCCAAGCGAATACTTCGTATCCTCACGCGTCGCCGCATCTTCCACCGCCTCCGAGATCGCAATCCCAAGGCTGCCCGTGCTGTCTGGATTCTCCGCCAGAATCTGCCTCCCGGCGTTCGTGTCCTGGCTCGGGCTCGCTACAACCTCCGCCCCCCACGTCTCCATCATGACCTTCCGGTACGGCTTCTGCTCATAGCTGACCCGCACCATGTAGACCTTGCACTCCACCCCAAAGACCTGGCACGCGAAGCTGAGCGCACTGCCCCACTGTCCCGCACCCGTCTCCGTCGCCAGGCGCGAGACCCCCTCTTCCTTGTTATAGAAGGCCTGCGGCACCGCCGTGTTCGGCTTATGGCTGCCCGACGGGCTGACACCCTCGTACTTGTAGTAGATGCGCGCCGGAGTATCCAGAGCCTTCTCCCATTCATGCGCCCGGATCAGAGGCGTCGGCCTCCAAATGCGGTAAACATCCTGCACCGGCTCAGGAATCTCGATGTAGCGCTCGGCGCTGACCTCCTGCAGGATCAGCGACATGGGAAAGAGGGGCGCCAGATCCTCCGGCCCAATCGGCTGACCCGTACCCGGATGCAGCGGCGGCGACAGTTCAACCCCCGCGGCCGGCAAATCGGCGTTGATGTTATACCAGTGAGTCGGCATCTCCGACTCATTCAAGATTACCTTCTTCTGTCTGCTCATCTCGGTGCTCCTATTGTAATGGTGATGAATCCCCTCTTATGCCCTGAAGTATCCACCCACGTACTGCTGACGACTGCAGTGCAAGGACGTAGAATCAAAAAGACCTGCCGCAATCGCGACAGGTCTTGACACAAATCCACTTAAATCTGCGATCAGTTCAGGTGCGCCTGAATCTTGCCTAACAGTTGGCCTTTCTGCTGAAAACCAACGATCGTCTCCACCTGCTGGCCGTCTTTGAACAACATCAGCGTCGGAATGCTCATCACGCCAAATGCCATCGCTGTACTCTGATTCTCATCCACATCGAGCTTGCCGATCGTCAGCTTTCCGTCAAGCTCGGTAGCAATCTCATCCAACACCGGTGCGATCATCTTGCAGGGACCGCACCACTCCGCCCAGAAATCCACCAGGACCGGGACTTCCGACTGGATGACTTCATCCTCGAAATTCGCGTCCGTCACAACAACAGTGTTCGCGCCCATTTTCTTGTCTCCTACTCCTGTATGCAAGCGTACAAACTGCAACTTACCGGTAGGTCGATCTTGAACTTGCCCAACACTACCAATCGTAACATGCAACGTCCGGCATCGCTGTAGACTAACCTACAAAAATATACTAAGCCTAACGGAAGTCAAAAGTCAAAATAACGCCCCGGCCGATTCTTACAATTCTCGCAACGACTGAGCCATAGTCATTCCGCGCCCAACACTGGCGCAGAGGAAGCGAACTATCTGACCACTGACCACTGACCACTGGTTTTTTGGGCGGTCGGGCCTAGTCGGCCCGCCCATGTTGGGGGGGGGGGGGCCCCCCCCC
>JAPPKG010000120.1:0-11440 GCA_026914085.1 Caldilineaceae bacterium
ACTCTGACCTTACCAGAAGAATACAACCTCAATTGGTCGTAGAATGCGGGCGCGCTTTCAGGGGTCCTTGCGCGAACGAAAGGATAATAACCTTTATCGACAACAATGTCCAAATCTTGGAGGTTACGTATCGCGATTACTTCACTGAGCAATATTCTTGGCGTGCAGCAAAGTTGGGAGAAGGGGCGTCGCCCAGACGAATCTAACGTAGCCAGACCTCGATTGCTTCGTTTGGCGCGTCCAGTTGGCGCAGCTCCTGAATGAACGCGTCGTGCAGGTCGTCGGCAATGTCGCCCTTCTCAGCAGCTAGATTCGTCTCAGTCTGCGGGTCTGCCCCCAAGTCATAGAGCTCCCGTTCGCCGTAAGAGCCCACCGGTGCATAGGCCCAGCGCTCCGTGTAGAGCATCGGCGTGACACGGTTCGGAGCCAGTTTACCCTCTTCCAACCGAGTGAAGGTAGCCGACACGACACATTCATGCAGAGAGTCTTCACTTTCTCCCCGCAGCAGCGGCGCAAACGACCGCCCGTGCATCGGCTCCGGCGTCTCGACCCGAATGCCAGCCAGATCCATCAGCGTCGGAGCAATGTCCGCCGGACGCAGCAATGAATTGACCGTACGGCCCCCTTCCAATACAGGTGCCGCTACCATGAAGGGAATGTGGACGATCTCGGGATAGAGCGGCCAGTACCGGTCGTCGTACTTGCTGATGTTCGACTTCCCAGTTCGATTGTGTTCTCCGAGGCTGAATCCGTGATCTGACATGAACACTACGATTGAATTGCGCCAGAGGTCTAGGTCGTCAATCTTGGTCAGGATGCGTCCCACCCACCGGTCCACCAGCTCCGCCTCGGCACAGTAATGGGCGCGCAGATTGCGCAGCTCGGCCTCGGTGTAGTCACTGGCTTTGCCATAGTTGGGATGCAACATCGGCGGCCCTTCGTAGTCGGGATCGTAGCGGCGCACCATGTATTCCGGTGGATCCCAGGGCTCGTGCGGGTCAAAGAAGTCCACCCAGAGGAAGAAGGGACTGTGCTGGTCGTTCTCCTCCAGCCACTCCACCGCCAGCTCAGCCGTGCGGGGAGCAAAACGGTCGATCTCCCGATACCAGCGACGATTTATCCAAGTGTGGAGGTCGATCAGGTTGCGACCTTGAAAGTGGTTTCCGATATTGCGAGTCTTTTCGTCGGCCATCGCCTTTTCGATCGGGTAGTTCATTCCCAGAAAGTACGTATTACCCTCTTGACCTGGCAACGTGTGCGCGCCGTCGAACCCCTCGAAAAAGGCAGCGCGCACCAGGTGTGGGCAGTCGCCGAGCAGCTGGCTGACATAGCCGGCCTCCCTCAGGATACTCGGCAGATGGTTTTCGCTACTCAACCGCCGGTCCTGCCACGGATACCACGGCCAGCCGACGCGCCCGGTCGTGAAATCGGTTCGATGCGGAATTGTGGGAAAACTGCCCGTATACAACCTCGACAGACTCACGCACCGCTCCGAAAAACGGTCAAGGTGGGGCGTGCGCACCGGCATCGCAGCCGCGCGATCGAACAGATTGTCGTATCTAAAGGTGTCGGAAATTATGACAATGATGTTCATCGATTCTTCCCAGGTGAAGTCGTTGTCAAACGGCCAATATGTCCGGTCCGTCTACAGTGGCCGCCTCAGCCAGCGCTCCTGAAGCCGCCATCTCCCCCATCGTCGCAAACGATGCGCCCGGCTTCTTCCCCACGTGCTCAGAGACAGCGTCAATCATGCGGAACGTGTGCTCGTAATCGTCGGCGATGCCATGGGTGTGCATCAGCATGATGACGATCGGGCTGTGCTCGCTAATGCGGTCCAGATCCCGGCGCGCCAGCTCTACGAACTCATCGCTGCGTTCACCTGATCCTCTCCAAGTGTATTCGTTCAGGATCGGCACTTCGATAATGTCCTCATACCAGCGGAATGGATGGTATGGGATATTTTCCACCCAATCCTGTGACAGGTCGCCGCTGTTATGCGGCAGATGAGCGTATCCGCTGCCGCTGATATACATGCAGGTATGATATCCGATGCCAACCTCACGCAATGCCGCGAACATCGGCTTGGAAATAGCACCACATGGCGCCCGGAACACGTTAGGCTCAACGCCCAAGTCCATGGCGAAGATCTCAATCCCTTCCTCAATGCGCTCGCGCAGGTTCTCAACGGTATAGCGGGGCATCAGCTCCTCGCGGCGCTCATCGAAGTCCGATTGCAGCGTCGAAAGAATGGAGGTTGCCGGCCACGCGGGAGGTCCGAATTCGTAACAGTCCGCGTGGGTCAACCCATGAAGCTGGATATCATGTCCTGCGTCACGAGCAGCGATTAAAGCCTCCTTCCATTCCGACGTCATTGGTTTGCCGCCGCCCTTGGGCACCGTGAACCAGGTTGACCCCAGCCCGCGCGAACTGAAGAACTCGGTCGCCTTCGTCAGAGACTCAACCATTGCGCTGCCGCCCGAACCTGCGTCGTCAATACTCCATGAATATACGGTCATCTCTTTATTCTCCGCTTGGGCCCTTTGGTATGGCCAAAATAGTCCGATTCACTACGAGGCGGCGGCGGCCATCGACGAAGTCGCCAAAGGCAGGCCCGTGCCGTCTCACAGCCGGCCGGCGCTAAACCTCAAGAATGTCCGGTCCTTCTACCGTGGCCGCCTCATCCAGGGCACCCGATGCCGCCAGTTCCCCCAAAGTCGCGAACGAGGCACCCGGCTTTCGGCCGACATGCTCAGCGACAGCATCGATCACTCTGAATGTGTGCTCAAAGTCGTCGGCGATGCCATGCGTGTGCATCATGATGACAACGACAGGGCTGTGTTGGCTGATACGGTCCAGGTCCTGGCGGGCCAGGCCAACAAACTCCTGGCTGCGTTGCCCGGACTCGTGCCACGTATACTCATTCAGTATCGGCACCTCGACCGTGCCCGCATACCAGCGGAACGGCCGGTAGGGGATATTGTCGATCCATTGCTGCGAAATGTCGCCTCCGTTGTCCACCGCATGCCCGTAGCCGCTGCCGCTAATAAACACACCGGAATGATAGCTAATGCCGGTCTCTCGCAAGGCACTGAACATGGGCTTTGAGATCGCTCCGCACGGAGCCCTGAATACAGTAGGCTCAACACCGTAGTCAGCCAAGAAAATCTCTTTGACCTCTTCGATGCGCTCGCGCAGCTTGCCAACGGTGAATCTCGGCATCAACTGCTCTCGGCGTTCGTCGAATTCAGATTGGAGAGTGGGCAAAATGTCGGTGGCCGGCCAGGCGGGCGGCCCGAATTCGTAGCAGTCAGAGTGCGTCAGGCCGAGTGGCTGAATATCGTGTCTTGCGTCGCGAGCCGCAATCAGCGCGTCCTTCCATTCAGCCGACATCGGTTCACCCCAAGGTTTGGGCACAGCAAACACAGTTGAACTCAGGCCGCGAGAATCAAAGAACGCTGTCGTCCTCTTCAGAGACTCTACCAGCACACTGTCGCCCCAACCAGCGTCGTCAATCGTCCATGAATAAGCGGTCAACTCGGACTTCTCCACAAGCGGCACTTAAGAATGGCCAGGACAGGCTCCAAGTAAAGCAACAAACCTTCTTCTTTCTGCTAGCCCTTTACCGCCCCGACAGTCAGGCCTTCCAGGAAATAGCGCTGTAAGAATAGGAAGACGATCAGGAGAGGAACCACGCTCAGAAACGCCGACGCGGACGTGATTCCGTAATTGACCTGAAATTCGCTTCGCAGAAGCGCAAGTCCCAGGGGAAGCGTGTAGAGATCCTTGTCATTGAGTACCACAAGAGGCCAGACAAGGTTGTTCCACTGCGAGGTGAAAACAACGATTGACAAGGTTGCAAGGGCCGGCGCCGACAGCGGCAAAATGATGCGCCAGAACACGCCGAAGTCGGAACAGCCGTCGATCCGGGCCGCATGCTCGAGCTCCTCGGGAATCGTCTGCATGAATTGGCGCAACAGAAAGACACCGAGTACGTTGGCCAGCGCCGGGATGATCAGTCCCCCGTATGAATTCAGAAGGCCCAGCCAATTGGTGATGAGAAATGCAGGTATCAGCAGCAGCGCCCCGGGGATCATGATCGTGGCAAGCATGAGTCCAAACAGAAAATCCCTTCCCCAGAACTGCTTCTTTGCAAAAGCATAGGCCGCCAGCGCATCGATTAGCACTGTCCCCACAGTTACAAGCAGCGCAACCAGAATCGTGTTGAAGAACCAGAGGCTGAAAGGCAGCTCATTCAGGATATATATGTAGTTGTCCCAGACAAACTGCTCAGGGATCAACTGCGGCGGGATAGAAATGAGTGTATATGTTTCCTTGAATGATGAGGAGAATATGTAAAGGTACGGCCCCAGCATGACGATGACCAGTGCCGCCAGGAGAACGTAGACAACGACAGCCTGAGGCAGTAGGCGTATGGCCTTGCGCCAGTTCCCGTTGAAATTGAATTGGGTCATGGGATAGTCCCCTGAAGGCCGGCCATCGCCGGTTGCGCGACACGGTTCACAAGTCTATCTTTCGCCCAGCACGCGCATTTGCACGTAGGAGATCGGCATGATGATGAGCAACAGTACCACCCCCATAGCTGCGGCCATTCCAACCTGGCCGTAGCGAAAGGCATGATTGTAGATGTACCAGACCATTGTCGCGGTGGCGTGAACGGGACCGCCATTTGTGAGCACAAAGACTGTATCGAAGAGTTGAAACGCCCAGATCGTACCCATAACAACCGAAAAAAGGATCACGGGGCGCATAAGTGGTATAGTTACCCGGGTTGCCACCTGCCAGGCATTGGCACCGTCGATGCGGGCTGCCTCGTGCAACTCTTCAGGGACACCAAGCATGGCGGCCAGGAACAGAATGATGTGAAAGCCGATCCCTCGCCACCACTCAATAAGAAGGATTCCGTACAGCGCCCAATCCGGGTCGGACAGCCAGTAAATCTCGGGGATGCCTAACAGACCCGTCAGATACGTCAAAACTCCATAGCGGGGAGCCAAGATGTAACTCCAGATCTGGGCTGTAGCTGCCGCCGAGGCAAGCAGTGGAAAGAAAACGACTGCCCTGTAGAAGTCCTTGAATCGAACGAGCTTGTTGCCAATCAGGAAGGCCAGTGCGAGCGCGGTGATGACGGCAATAGGCACGACAGACACTGTATATTGGAGGGAGTTCAGGAAGACCTTGAGAGTAATGTCGTCAGTAGTAAGGCTCAGGTAGTTCTGTAGGCCGACGAAGGGTTTGACCCGATCGACCAGATCGCCGCGTAGTAAGGAAAGCCAGAGGGCCCAGAAGAATGGCCCGATGTTGAAGATGACGAAGAGCGCCATAAAGGGCAGAATGAAGGCGTACGCGCTCAGATTTCGTCTGACCGCGGCTCGTTTCCAAAAAGATGTCTCCGTCAAACCGGTTCTCTGGGGCGTAGCAGACGTGGTAGCCATTTCAAATCCCTTGGCGGGAGGCGCTCTTTGGCAGTGATCTGGATAGTTCGCGCTGGGCTGCCGCGCTCCAGGAACACGGCAGCCCACTATTATCTCAAATTGGCGACTAGGATCCTTCTTCCTCTCGGAGCATGTCGTTGATCTGAACTACCATGTCCTCAATCGCCTCTTCGACGGTTCGCTGACCGAGGACGAACGACTCGATCGACGTGCCCTCGATATCCCAGAACTTGAAGATCCATCCGCGATACGGCCAGAAGAAGGTGTACTCAAGCGTCGTCTGGGCAGTGGTCAGTACCGGGTCATCAGGATAGAAATTGACGTGAGGCGAAACGCTCATGAATCCGAGGCAGCCGATCCACGAAGTCAGCAGATCGGGGGTGACAAGGGTCTCGATGACCTGCCAGGACTCGTCAGGATATGCGGTCTTGGCGGCAATCGCCAGCATGCCGACGCCGCCGTAACATGCGCGTCCCCTCGCACCTTCCGCCGGGCCGGTTGCCATGCGCGCGGCGCCGAGCCGAAACTCAGGCTTCTCGCTGCGGACAGAGTTGGCAAAGACGTTCTGCGCTGTGATCATGCCCACTTTGTCGTCGCGGAAGTATCCGCCGACACCAGGCTCCTGCCCTGAAATCGCACCCGGCATCGCGATTTCGTAATCGTGGAACAGCGAATTGAAGAAGTTCCAGCCTTCGTATGCCTCCTCGGAGTTGACGATACACTCCGTCAGGTCGTCATTGAACCAGTGTCCTCCGAATCGCCGCGGCCACTGGCCGTTTTCGTGCCAGCCCTTGGGGTGAGTAGCGAAACCGTAGATATCGTCGCCCAGAGCGGTGATATCCTGCGAAATGGCAAGAAACTCATCAAGGTTTTCCGGCGGCGTATCGGGATCGTGCCCAGCCTGTTCAAACAGGTCTTTGTTCCAGAACAGGTTGGAGCCGCCGATAATCCACGGGAAGGAGTAGGTCGTGCCGTCGTACGTGCCAGGCTGCCAAGCCCTCTCATAGAAGTACGAGCGATCGAAATTGCTTGAGGCAATCCTTTCGTCAAGCGGCATAATGTGGCCTGCGTTGACGAAGCGCGGGAACGACTCCGTCTGGTAGCTCACGTCCGGTCCCTGGTCGGCGGCAAACGCGGCCACGAACTTCTCGTTGTACTGTCCCCACGGGACCTCGCTAAAGTCGACGCTGATCTCAGGATGCATCTCCTCCAGCACATCCAACGTGGGTTGGGCGCAGAGCTTGGTCTCGTCGCCGGCAGCCTTATGCGGTCCCTTCCACATCGTCAGCGTGACGACCTCCATCGCCGCTTCCCCGCCTTCGTCGGCGGCGCCTGGTGCGGCCGGAACACAAGCCGACAACCCGGCCCCGACCGTTGCCACACCTGCCAAAGTGGCCGTTCGAGTTAGAAAACTGCGTCTGGACAACTTCGTACCGGTAGCCATGGTCTGTTCCTCCTTGGCTATTGTGTGGTCGGCGCGATCGCGCCGCCTCTTCCATCAGACAGATCAGCCTCAAGACTTCTGGCTGCAAGTTGGTAACTCTACGCAATTTCCTCCAGTACCTTATTTAGTCCTTCGACGGTCTCCTCCACATCTTCGTTGGTCAGTAACGGGCTGACATTCAGATGCACGGCCCGCCCGAGCAGATCTAGGCTCCGCGGGCACATATCCTGCCGGTATTCGATCTCCCGTTGCGCCCATCGCCACGGCCCTCCGGCTTCGGTCCAAGTGCGCTGGTTGATGATCGGCACCCAGTGCGCATACACGTGATAGTCTATGGCGTCGGGCGAATACAGCGTGCCGGCGCCGATATTTTCGGCACGCAACGCTTCTGACACTGACGCGGCCTTTTCCGGGCTATCCATAAAGAACACAGTACAGATTGCAGTATCACCATCCGGGTCCGCCTCCTCCCGGAAGCTGACTCCCTTGCGTTCCGTCACCTCCGCGATGCCGGCCTTGATCATCCTTTTTCGATGCCGCATGTCATCGATCAGGCCGTCCAGCCGGGCCAGTTGCGGAAGCGCTACCGCTGCCAGAAGCTCGGGCATGCGGAAATTGACGCCGCAGAGCAGCTCTTCCACGTTGAACTTGAGCTGCAGCGCGCCGATCACGTCATGAAACATATTGGCGCGCTTCCACACCAGTTCGTCGTCGGTAACCACCATGCCGCCCTCGCCAGAGGTGATTATCTTGTTGAACTGGAGGCTGAAGCAGCCCACGTCGCCAAACGACCCCAGAGCCTGACCCATGTAGCTGCCACCGTTTGCCTGCGCAACGTCCTCGATGACCCGGAGACCGTGCTCGTTCGCCAGTGCCATGAGCTCATCCATCCGGCAGGGGGCCCCGCGCATGTGTACGGGCATGATCGCCTTCGTATACGGCGTAATCTTCCGCTGTACGTCCTCCGGGTCCATCAGGAGCGTCTCGTCGACCTCAGCGATCACCGGAATCCCGCCGGCCGCGACGACCGCCGACGCCGAAGCGATCCACGTGTACGCCGGAACGATCACCTCGTCGCCGGGCCCGATACCGATACCGTGCAGACCGCATACGAGCGCCGCGGTGCCCGAAGTGACTGCGACTGCGTATTTGGAGCCCTTCTTTTCGGCAAAGGCTTGCTCCAACTGTGTTGCTTTTGAATCCGCCTCACCGGGACCGTAGTAACGAAAGAGTCGCTTCGCCCGCAGCACCTCCAGGACCTGCGCTTCCTCTTCGTCCGCGATCGCCATGCCGCCCGGATACATCGGCGGGTCCGGACTCTGTTTGGCGGGGGCGCCGCCATGTATGGCCAGTTTCTGGCTCTCCAATTGGGTCATCTCTCTTCTCCCTCAACGGTTGTATGTACGGTAGCCCCCTTCCGACTCCCTCAGGGGACATACGGGCCATCGCGTCTCAAGCCGAATCCAAACAGTAACATGTGCCCCATTCTTCGCATACCTTGGCCGACTTCTGACTCAGACAGGGACACTTTCACCTATGGCCCTAACCACTCCACGTAGACATAGTATGCACCCAGCACATCGCCGTCCTCTGTTTCGAACCACGTTTGCAGATGCGTGCAACCCGCAGTCAGCGACAGTTCGAAACGGACCCCCACGTCGGCCTGTGCAACTTCCCCGCTGGCCTCTTCACCTGCGATCGCAATTCGGGCGCGGTTCACAGGCAAGGCAACGCCTCCGCCCCAGGGGATCCGCTCTTTCAGAGAAAGTTGGTCTCCGTGGGCCTCACCTGGCTGGATAGCGATGTCCCTGAATGCCTTTGGATCGCCCCCTGCGAGACCTGCGCGAACGCCTGCTCCTTCTTCCTCCGGCCAGCGGCGCAAGGTGAAACTGTACCTTCCGGCCTCGACAACTTCAACCTCCCAGTGGCCGTTGCAGATCAGGCCCTGGCGGACAAGGCTCTGGTTCCACGCGCACTCGCAGTCCTCGTTGCGCCAGTCGTGCGTATTCAGCCTCAGCTGAACTGCTCCGGGTCCACCGATGGCGATAGGAATGTCTACGTCGAACTGGCGCGAGACCTTCTCCCACCACAGTTCGTATGCCGAACGCAGTTGGGATACGACATCGAGATGCGCCGCGGCGACGTCCTGCCTCTGCTCCGGATCCTCCTTGATGGCATACAACTCCCGCCCGTTCACGAGCCGCCAGTTTCCTGTCATGACCGCGCTTTTGCGCCACTTCACAGGATTGGCCAATCTCTGTGAATCAGTTACCAGTGCCCGATCGGGCCAGACTATCTCCTCGTCTTCAACAGGCTGCAACAGTGGCGCCAGACTTCGTCCGTCAAAACTCTCTGGTTCACTATCTTCCAGGCCGCACATCTCTATCAGTGTCGGCAGCACATCCACGTTGGCAGATACTTCGTCTACGTCGCGCCCTGCACTGAGCCCACCACCGGGCCAGTGGAGAAAGAACGGGACACGGTGTCCGCCGTCATACTCGGATCCCTTCTGCCCGCGCATTCCGGCGTTGAACCCGCCGGTCACGAACTGGCCTTCACCCACTTCAACTCCGCCTGCAGAGCCGTTGTCGGTCATAAAGATGAAGATTGTGCTCTCAGCCAACTCCAGTTCAGCCAGCCTGCGTCTCAAGCCACCGATATTCTCGTCGATGTTGGCGACCATTCCGTAGAATTTGGCGCGCTCCTCGTGCGGGGTCAAGGGCAAATATGGATCGCTGTAGACGGGGTCAACCAGGTGAGGTGAATGGGGCGCGTTGGTCGGAATATAGCAGAAAAAATTTCTCTTCCTGTTCCGTTCGATAAAGCTTAGCGCCTCCTGGAACCAGACGTCCGTACAATAACCCTCGTAACGCGTGTGTTGCTCCCCATCCCAGTAACTGTCATCGAAATAGCTGTTGCCCCAGTAGTCAGGAGTCTGCCCGACGCCACCGCCCCCGTGGACAACTACGGTTTCGAAGCCGCGGTCTTGTGGCCGGTAGGGCGCGTTGTCGCCCAAGTGCCACTTGCCGAAGATCCCGGTCGCATAGCCGCTGCGTTGAAAGTAGTCGGCCATGCTGACCTCGTCGGAACGCAGCAGTGAACGACCTCCGATCGTGTGCCAGACCCCCGTACTATTGGCGTAGTGACCTGTCAGAAGTCCGGCGCGAGTTGGCGCGCACGTCGGGCCGACGTGGTAATCGGTCAGCCTGACGCTGGAGGCGTGGAGCGCGTCAAGATTTGGTGTTCGGACAACTGGGTTACCGTGACACGATAGGTCACCGTATCCCTGGTCATCGGTCAGGACGAAGACAACGTTGGGGCGAACCTCGAGCATCCTTCAAGACCTCACTGCCACTTTGTCTTGAACTCCCCGAAGTTATTCTCCTCATCCTTCCCGCGGACCAGGACAGGTTTCCAGCGGCCGTCCAGAGAATTGTCCTCGGCCTGCCGGACAGTTGTCGGCACGTAGCGCAGGGTGAGCCCGCAACGGCGTCTGTTCGAGCGGTTGGGCAGGCTACCGTGAATAAGTGTGCCGTCGTGGATTGAAATCTGTCCTGCCCGCAGCGGCAGATCTACGGCGGTCGCAGCTTCCTCCGGCGTAACGTGGACTTCCTGGTTTATGCTGAGCAGATTGCCGGCCTGCTCGGCCTTGCCGTGCTCGACGACACCGGAAACGTGCGTGCAGGGAATCACCTGCATGCAACCGTTCTCCACGTCGCTGTCGTCAACCGCGTACCAGGCCGTGATTGCCGTCGGGGGCACCAGGCCCCAGAAGGTCACGTCCTGGTGCCAGGCGACAAAAGCCTCCGCCTCTTCGCCCTCGCCGTACTTGTTGAAAAAGTGGGTCGCCAGCAGCAGCACATTCGGGCCGATCAACCCTTCGATGGCGTCCAGGATTGATCGGTGGGTAGCAAGCTTCCAGATGAACTCTTCCTCAAAATGGTAGTCAACCAGCCCGATCTGAGCGGTCTCCTTGCCGACGCGGGCCTCCAAATCGTCGAAGGCCTCGCGATAGCTGTTTACTTGCGGGCCGTCGATAACATCGATTGCTCCGATGAAACCGTCGCGCCTATATGCATCTACTTGAGCCGGTGAGAAAGTCATAGTAGCCTCCTTGGCGAAATTGAGACTGATAGCAGGTGAGGATAACGCTTGTAGGCCGCGATTGCAAGCAGAAAAAAAGTGTGGGTGTGCATCCCAAATTTGGGGTGGGAAAAGTCTGGCAGGGAATCAGTGCCAGCGGTGGCAGGAACCGTTTACCGTCTCTTGGCGAGACGCAGTGCAGGCGCCAGGTCTGGCCGTACGGGAGAGTCCGTCGGTTGGGGCGGGTACGAGGGCAGGCACAAGGCCGGCACGTACGGGGATCTGATGGGACTGGCGGGACGTGGTCGGGCTGGACACCTTCGATTAGGGACCTGCTACGAATAACGAAACCCGGTCGATGAGGCAGTAGGGGGGGCGTTGGGGGGGGGGGGGGCCCCCCCCAAAGGGGGGGGGGGGGGGGCCGCCCCCCCCAAAAATTTTTTTTTTTTTTTTTAAAAAA
>JAPPKG010000314.1:0-11402 GCA_026914085.1 Caldilineaceae bacterium
CTGTCCGCGAATGACCCCCCGGGACTGCCCAATACCCCCTTCCGTCACTACGTGCGATATTCCTACAATTCATGTATAATTTGCATCCGGGTACTCGTTTCTGTACCAATCGCCGCCCCCGGTGACCGCGCCGTACCTGATTCGGGCGTACCCTGTAAGACCGCACACGATCTTCTCTTGCCCAGGCAAGCCTGTAGCGAAACATCTCGCCGGCAAAGACGCGGCCCCCTGCGCCCGTCTTCGGCCCACTTCTCGCAGTCCTTCGCATGTCAGCGCCCAGTCCGGTCGTGCTCGAGAAAGGAGACCTCCCATGAGTGTGCAGGCCGTCCCCAGAAACTACAGCCTCTCCGGCGGCCACCAGGACGCCGTCGAACTCGACGATGACCGCATCGTCGAACGTATGCAAGAAACCTGGTGGAAGCCCAGGCTCTCCCGCCTGCAGATGAGGGAGATCATGCAGCGCCGCGACGGCCCAGCCCTTCGGCACTACGGCCTCTGGTTCTTCCTCCTCGCCGTCAGCGCCTATCTCGCCGTCATCTCCTGGGGAACCTGGTGGGCAATCCCGGCTTTCCTCATTTACGGCACCATCTACTCCTCCTCCGACGCCAGCTGGCACGAATGCGGCCACGGCACGCCCTTCCGCACCCACTGGCTCAACGAACTCCTCTATCACGTCAGCTCCTTCATGACCTTCCGCGAAGCCTACATGTGGCGCTGGAGCCACTCCCGCCACCATACCCACACCTACATCGTCGGCCGCGACCCCGAAATCCAGGTCCAGCGCCCCGCCGACCTGCTCAAAATCGCCATGGACTTCTTCTATATTCGCAGTGGGCCCCCCGAAGTCTGGCGCGTCTTCCGCAACGCCCTGGGCCGCCCCAACGCCGACGTTCTCGACTTCATGCCCGAACGTGAACTGCCCAAAATGTACTGGTCCTCCCGCATCTATTTCGCCATCATCGCCGCCTTCGCAATCTGGGCCATCGCCATCGGCAGCTTCCTTCCCATGATGTTCGTGCTCCTGCCCCGCTTCTACGGCGGCTGGCTCCACCAGCTTCTCGGCCTCACCCAGCACGCCGGCCTCGGCGAGGACACCTACGACCACCGCGAAAACACCCGCACCGTCTTCGTCAACCCCGTTTTCGCCTACCTCTACATGAACATGCAGTACCACATCGAGCATCACTCCATGCCGATGACCCCCTTCCACGCCCTGCCCAAACTGCATGAAGCAGTCAAGGATCAGATGCCCCCGCCCTACAGGAGCCTCTGGGAGTGCTACCGCGAAATGATCCCCGCCCTCATCAAGCAGGCCACCGGCGATCCCGACTATCAGATCATGCGTCCCATCCCCCAGGATCCCGAGTCCGACGCGCTTGAACACCAGGCCGCCGGCGAATCCGCCGGCGAATGGGTCGAGGTCTGCCCCGTCGAAGACCTCGACGAAGAAGACGTCATCCGTCTCGACCACGGCAGCCGCAGCCTTGCCGTCTACCGCCTCAAAGGCGACCGCTACTACGCCACCGACGGCCTCTGCACACACGAATACGCCTACCTCGCCGACGGTCTCGTCATCGACGGCGTCATCGAGTGCCCCCTCCACAACGGCCGTTTCGACATCACCACCGGCCGCGCCCTGCGCGCCCCTGCCTGCGACCACCTCGAGACCTATCCCGTCGAACGCCGCCGCAATACGCTCTACGTTCGCGTCTCTTAACACCGCAGAATGTGCTCTAGCTCCCCGATTGGACGGTTTTCGATAGGAAAACAGCCATGAGCGTGCAAGCGATTCGCAGAGACTACAGCCTCTCCGGCGGCAACCGCGACGCCGTCGAACTCGATGGCGACCTCATCCAGGGCCGCCTCGAAGAGCAGTGGTGGAAACCCAGGCTCTCCCGCCAGCAGATGCGCGAAATCATGCAGCGCCGCGACGGCCCCGGACTCTGGCACTTCGGCCTCTGGTTCCTGCTCCTCGGCGTCAGCGCCTACCTCGCTTTCATCTCCTGGGGCACCTGGTGGGCAGTCCCCGCCTTCTTCGTCTATGGCACCATCTATACATCCGCCGACTCCCGCTGGCACGAGAGCGGCCACGGCACACCCTTCCGTACCCGCTGGCTCAACGAGTTTGTCTACGCCGTCGCCTCCTTCCTCGGCATCCGCGAGGCCTACATGTGGCGCTGGAGCCACTCCCGCCACCATACCCACACCTACTTCGTCGGCCGCGACCCCGAAATCCAGGTCCAGCGCCCTGCCGACCTTGTCAAACTCCTTATGGACTTTTTCTACCTGCGCAGCGGCCCGCCCGAAGTCTGGCGCCTGATCCGCAACGCCTGCGGCCGCCCCAACGCCGACGTACGTGACTTCGTACCCGACCGCGATCTCAAAAAAATGTACTGGTCCAGCCGCGTCCACGTCGCCATCTACGCCGCCTTCATCGTCTGGTCCATCGCCATCGGCAGCATCCTGCCCATGATGTTCGTACTCCTCCCCCGCTTCTACGGTGGCTGGCTCCAGCAGCTCCTCAGCCTCCCCCAGCACGCCGGCCTCGGCGAGGACACCTACGACCACCGCCAGAACACGCGCACCATCTACGTCAATCCCGTCTTCGCCTTCCTCTACGTCAACATGCAGTACCACCTTGAGCATCACGCCATGCCCATGACCCCCTTCCATGCTCTGCCCAAGCTGCATGAAGCCGTCAAGGACCAGATGCCCCCGCCCTACACCAGCCTCTGGGCAGCCTATAAGGAGCTGATTCCCGCCCTCATCAAACAGGCCACCGGCGACCCCGACTATCGCGTAATCCGACCGGTTCCCAAGGACCCGGAACCCGAAGTCGTTGATTCGAACGCCCCCGCCGAGTCCTCCGGCGAGTGGATCGAAGTCGGCTCCGTCGAAGACATCGAAGAAGAGGACGTCATCCGCCTCGACCACGGCAGCCGTACCCTCGCAATCTACCGCCTCAAAGGCGACCGCTACTACGCCACCGACGGCCTCTGCACACACGAATACGCCTACCTCGCCGACGGCCTCGTCATCGACGGCGTCATCGAGTGCCCGCTTCACAACGGCCGCTTTGACATAGCCACCGGACGCGCCCTGCGCGCCCCCGCCTGCGACCATCTGGAGACCTACCCTGTCGAACGCCGCGGCAACTCGCTCTACGTCCGCCTCGGCTGACACGCCCGCGTCCGCAACAACGGCAATCCAAAACCATTCGTCACAGCAAGCAAGGAACACACACGATGCAGATCGCCTTTATCGGAGTAGGCGGAATCGCCCAAAACTACATCGGCAGCCTCGAAAAACTGCACCGGCCCGTAGCCGCCGTCTGCGACATCAACGCCCAGACCGCCGCCCGCGTCGCCGACGAGCTCAACTGCACCGGCTACACCGACCACCGCGAAATGCTCGACCGCGAAAACCTCGACGTCGTCTTCGTCGCCATCCCCCCCGCAGCCCACGACACACAGACCATCGACGCCGTCCAGGCCGGCGCACACGTCTTCGTCGCCAAACCGGTCGCCATGGACCTCGACCTGGCCCGCCGCACCCAGGACGCCGTCGCCGCCAGCGGCCGTATCAATCAGGTCGGCTACATGGCCCGCTACTCCGATATCACCGAGCGCACCAAAGAGCTCGTCCAGGGTCGCGACCTCGGCATGGGCATCGGCCGCTTCCTCACCCGCATGCCCCCCTCACATCCCTGGTGGGGCAAGTTCGCTGTGAGCGCCGGCCAGCTCGTCGAGCAAAGCACCCATGTCTTCGACTGGCTCCGCTTCTTCCTCGGCGAAATCGAATCCGTCCAGGCCTTCGGCCACCACGGCCCCGACAACACCATCGCCGACTTTGAGGACAGCACCGCCGTCAACCTCAGGTTCACCAGCGGCGCCGTCGGCAACGTCGTCAGCACCTGCTCCGCACGCGTCCGCGACGGCTTCATGGCCGAACTCTGCGGCCGCGACCTCTACCTACGCCTCGCCATGGACACCCACCTCTCCGGCTACGTCGACCAGGAGGAAATCGACTACCACGGCCAGGAACGCGGCTACTACCGCCAGATCGAATGCTTCCTCGCCGCCGTCGAAGCCCAGGACCAGAGCCTCGTCCGCTCCTCCTACGCCGACGCCGTCAACTCCCTCGCCGTTACCCTGGCAGCCAACCGCTCCCTCGAATCCGGCCAAGTCGAAACGGTGGAATAACTGATGAAATTCGGCACCCTCCAAAACGTAATCGAGCAGCCCCTCTCAACCGTCTTCACCGTCGCCTCCGAACTCGGCTTCCAGGGCGTAGAACTCGACTGGTACGACTTCACCGAAGCCCAACCCGGCGGCCCACTCGCCCCCCAAAACCGCGACACGATCCGCCGGAACGCGTCCCAAGCCGGCGTCGACATCCCCTGTGTCGCCGCCCACTTCCTCAACCGCGGCGGCCTCGCCGACCCCGATAAGGAAGCCTTCGGCCTCGAAGCCGTCCGCGCCGGCATCCGCCTCTGCACCGACCTCGGCACAGCCTACCTCCTCGTGCCCTTCTTCGGCCCCGCCATGATGCGAGACGACCAATCCGTCGCCCGCCTCGAAGCCAACCTCCGCCTCCTCGGCCCCGAAGCCGAACAAGCCGGCGTCACCCTCGCCATCGAGCACACACTCCGGGGCGATGAAACCGCCGCCCTCCTCGAACGCGTCGACTCCCCAGCCGTCGGCAACTACTGGGACATGGCCAACTGTATGGGCCTCGGCTACGATCCCCTCGAAGAAATCGCCCAACTCGGAAAGCACATCGTACGCGTCCACGCCAAGGAATACCATCAGGGCGACTCCGCCCCTGGAACACCCCAAGAACCACACTTCGACGGCCTCAACACCAAACCCTTCGGCCAAGGCGACGTGCCCGTACCGGAAGTCCTCACCGCCCTCAAGGAGATCGGCTACGACGGCTACGTCGTCCTCGAGACCGGCAAGTTCGACGACGCCGCACGCTCCGCCAAAGCCGCCCTCTCCCTCCTGCAAGAACTGACAGGCCAATCGCAATGACCCCCAACCCATATGAAATGAACCGCTTCCAGGGCAAGACGGCCTTCGTCTCAGGCGGCGCCTCCGGCATCGGACGCGCCACCGCGCAGCGCCTCGCCGCCGAAGGCGCGCACGTATTCATCGCCGACCTGAACGCAGCCCTGGCCGCTGAAACCGTTTCCCAGATCCGCGCAGCAGGCGGCAGCGCCGGCTATGTGAACGTTAACCTCGCAGACGACTCTTCAGTGGAGAACTGCGCGCGCGAAGTTGCAGAGAAGGTTTCTTCTCTCCACCTCCTCGTCAACAACGCAGCCATACTGCGCATGGGCAGCATCGAAGACGGCGGCTGGATTGAAAACTGGGAAATAGAGACCCGCATCGGCCTGCGCGGATGGGTTATGATGACCCAACACCTCCTCCCCCTCCTCAAACAGGAAGGCGGGGCCATCGTCAACCTCTCATCCGAAGGCGGCTACCTCGGCCGCCCCGGCATGTGGGTCTACGACGCCATCAAGGCCGCCGTCGTCTCCACCACCAAGACCATGGCCCAGGAGTTCACCCAATACAACATCCGCGTCAACGCCGTCGCCCCCGGCTGGATCGTCACCGAAATGCACTTCGCCGACCACGCCGACCCCGCCGCCTACAAAAAAGAGCTCGAAGAAACGCCCATCGACTCCTGCCTCATGCAGCGCCGCGGCGGCCCGGAGGAAATTGCCAGCGCCATCGCCTTCCTCCTCAGCGACGACGCCTCCTACATCACCGGCACCACCATCCACGTCGACGGCGGCCGCGTCGGCATGAACCTCGGCCACCTCGGCATCCTGGAGTAGAAAAACAACACAACATCAACCCAATTCACAGCCCTACTCAAAAAAAGGGAATTATACCCATTCTAAACATGTAGTTTGAAAAGAGTCCTGCCTGTTGTTAGCTTGCTTAAAATTGACAATTATTGACAGTTCAGGATTAGAATGGTAGAGTCGTCTGTTAGACAAGGGAGATGGAGAGAGCATGTCTCAAGAGGATGTAAGAGAGTTACCCGTTTCGGAGTATGCAGAGCTTGTCAACGGACGAGTAGCAGGATTGCGTCTCGCCTTTGTTCTTTTTTTGACAGATATTCAAGACACAAAGTCAATTAGGGCCTATATTAAATCATTAGAGAACGCGAAGGGTCTAATCGAAACTGGAATAAAGAATGGAGAATTTCAGTTTAGTTCCAGAGGTTACCCGGACGGTACACTGGACGTGTTAGAAGACTTGATAGAATCCTTGAATTCTTCGTTGCAAACAATTACGGAAATAGAGGATGATGTCAGAAAGTTACAATAAGAATATTGAGAATATTGTTGACCAGTTTGTTAATAATCGTGAGCGTATAGCTGCAATAGAGGCACGCGAGAAATATGCAGCTACTCAGGCAGACATTATTGGTCTTGAAGGTAAGATTAACTCTAACCATCAAGAAATGCAGAAGTTTATCAACGACGCAGTTTCTAGGTCAGAAATAAGAACTCTTAAGCAATTCATTAGCACTTGGGCGACCGGAGTAACAATAGCTGTGCCTTTGTTGAGCGGTATAATTCTCGCTTTGCTCAACTCGCTGTTCTGATACCCATTTGTCTCATCCTCTCGATTCTCAATTTGACAATTATGATATAAGACCTTCGGTGGGACTCGAACCCACACTAGACACACTTGATGGGTGTGCGCCTCTACCAATTTGGCAACGGAGGCATGCGCTTTAAGAACTGAAAGATTGGGAACGCAGGCAAAATAAAAGAAGATAGAAGCTAACGAAGTTGGTTTGTGTATCGAAACGTCCCGGCAATAGTTTGTCGGGACGTTTCGATTGGAAGGCTAAATTACGCTATCCTTTCAAGAGGAGTTGGTCTAATCAAGGCTATATGTATTGTCTAGATAGTGCATTAGGTAGAGTTGGAAGGATGGGGATAGCGGTCACTATCCCCGCCTGCTGCTTGCGTCTAACAGAGTGCTAGGAGCAGCAGCGTCCATCTTAGGTCGATTATAATGATGAATTGACCGAATCGACCGTCGTGCACTAGGTATAGCATAGGCCATCCTTGTACTAATGTGTGGTCGGGTAGGCCTTGCCTTGCCTTGTAGTTCAGATACGAGAGCACACCACACAGTACTCTTATCGTATTCTGAACCCAAAAAAAATCTTATCATTCTGTAGTTCTTGAGCGCAAATCTCACAATCAGATAATCCCTAGTTTCGGCTAGGGATTATTCTGTTCTACGATTTTTCGTCTCACGAAATATGGTATGCTTGGCTTGCCACAGTTTACATTTCGCGCCAGCACAGATTCGGCTGGTTGGGGACATTATGTCCCCGTGCCCTGCGCATGATTGCAATCTGTGGCAAGACTACCCTCATCCAGTCGGCAAGGGTGCACCCAAATGATTCAAGCGGAATTGATTCTTATTGCGGTGATTGCGATTTGGGGAGCGAGTATTTGGGCAGGAGATGTTATTGCTAAGGATAGAGACAGGCATACTACTCGCTATGTCATAGCCTCTTTTTTGTTTGGCCCTTTCGCCGTTTTGGTTATGCTGGCATTGCAGCCAGACACAGATGTTTTGGAAGAGAGGAAGGTGAAGGCCGGATTGAAGAAGTGGTGGCTGTATTGTGGAGAGTCGGTTCAGGTACGAGCGATAAAGTGTGGTCATTGTGGTAGTGAATTGACCAATGGTTAGGATGGGCAAATCCCTAATAAGAGGCGTTCTTAGCGGTCCTTAGTGGCCCTTCGTGGAAAAAAGATGTTATCCTAAACCATCCGTCGACAAACCCAGCCCCACCCCGGGAGCCCCAAAATGACCAACACCCTAAACGGACGACTCTGGCAAGACCAACCCCAACAAGCCCTCGACGCCTTCACCCGCGACGGCTACCTCGCCCTCTCCGGCTTCCTCACACCCGCAGAAGTGGAAGAAACACGCGCCTCCGTCGCCCGCTTCATCTCCGACACCGTCCCCAACCTCCCCCGCGAACAGGTCTTCTACGAGACCCTCGGCCAGCCCGACACCCTGAAGCAGATCATCGGCCTCTTCAACCACGACACCTTCTTCCACCGCCTCATGTTCAACAGCCGCTTCGAAAAACTCGCCGAACTCCTCCTCCAGGGCCCCGTCGTCGGCAAAAACATGCAGTACTTCAACAAGCCCCCCAAAATCGGCAAAGCCACCCCGCCCCACCAGGATGGCTACTACTTCATGCTCCACCCCTGCGAAGCCCTCACAATGTGGCTCGCCCTCGAGGAAGTCGACGAAGAAAACGGCTGCGTTCGCTACGTGCGCGGCTCACACCTTCTCCCCCTGCGCCCCCACGGCCGCACCCAGACCCTCGGCTTCTCCCAGGGCGTAACCGACTACGGCACCCCCCAGGACCTCGCAGACGAAGTCGCCCTCCCCGCCCAACCCGGCGACCTCCTCATCCACAACGCCCTCACCATCCACCGCGCCGACGGCAACCGCAGCCGGTCCCGCACGCGCCAGGCCCTCGGCTTCATCTACTACTCCGAACGCGCCAAAGAGGACGAAGAAGCCCACGCCGCCTACCAGAAAATGCTCGCCGCAGACATGAAGGCCAAGGGCAAGATCTGACCTGCCGCCGACTCGCCCCCCAACCAGCCTCCCCTACTTCAGCGCCGGCCCCGGCGTCCACTGCGTCGCTATCGGCTCGGCGCTGCCCTCGTACACGATCCGCAGCGGCTCCATCTGCGCCTGCAACGCGCTCCCCGCGCCTGTCCCCGTCTCCCCGTTCCTCGCCTCCAGCGAATAGATCGTCGCCTGCGTACGCTCCGGCAGATCCACAAAATGCGGATAGTACCACATCGTCAGCACCGTTCTCTTCTCGTCGCTCTGGTTGGCATGAGACGCGTGAAACAGCCTCCCGTAACCCATCACCACGTCTCCCGCCTTCACCGGCACGTCAATCTCTCCCTCCGCCCGCTGGAAAGCCGCGTCCTCCGGATTTGCATACGTCCTCAACTCGTCCGTATGCATCGGCGCCGTCTGATCATGCAGCGCATGACGCTTCCGGTGCGACCCCGGAATAACCCGCAAACAGCCGTTGCGCACGTCCGTATCCGTCAGATAGTACATAAGAAAACACTGGATCGGCTGCCACGTATAGCTCACCGGATCATCCCAAAAACGCCCGTCCTCGTGCCAGAACAGCGGCGGACTCTGCGGCGGCTTGCTGATTATCCGCCCGTGCCCGAACTTAGGCTCCGCAAATCCCAACGCCCCCAGCGCCGCCAGCACCCCCGGATGCGCAATCAGCTCCGCCAGCACACTGTACCGGTACGCCATCGCCCAATCGATCAACACCATGCTCCCCGTCGTCCGGTTCTGCTCAAAATGCGCCGCCTCCTGCGCCCCAAGCACTCCGTCGCTCCACGCCCTCAATCCCGCAACCAGATCCGGCTCCAACACCGCCCTGAAAAGCGCGAAACCCTCCTTGATAAACTGCTGACGCAACACATGATTCACCGATGCCATTTCACTCCTCTCCTCTACCCCGTGCATTCTTCCCCAGCAATGCACCTACCCAACTGTGTCCACTCCCCCCACACATTCCCTTGCCACCAACCACCGTCCACCGATGCTCCACTGGCCAGTGGCGTTCCACTAACAACTAAAAACTACCTACTAAAAACTGCCCTTCAGCCTTTCCGCCATATGCTCACCAATCATCACCGTAGTCAAATGCGTGTTCGCTCGCGGTACCTCCGGCATAATCGAAGCATCGATAACCCGCAGTCCATCCACCCCAACGACCCTGCACTCCGAATCCACAACTGTCGCCGCGTCTTCGACCGCCCCCATCCGGCACGTCCCCACAATATGAAAGCAATCGATACACGCCTCCAACAGCCACTGGTCAAGCTCTTCATCACTGACCGACCCGTCGATCCCGCCGCGCCTTCCACTATAAAGATCACCGAGCGAAACTTCCTCCGCAATCCCCCCAATAGCCGGATGACCCGCCAGCGCCAACAGCCGCCGCACCCCGTCTCGCAACCGCACCAGGTCTCTCCGGTCCGACAACATCCGCTCCTCGATCACCGGTTCAACCTCTGGATCCGGCGAAACAATACGTAGCTCTCCCTGCGAAAACGCCTGAAATACCGAAACCACGATCACGCCCCGCGCCAGCGCCTCCCCCTCAATCCCAAACACATTGCAGCTCGCCATCAGCATGTCATTCCGACCCCCGCCCGCCAACCCCGAACTGTACCGAACACAGCAGTTCGTCCGCCGCGCATGAGGCCCCTCAGCCCGCGCCGCAGGACGCAGCTTGAGATGCATCCCCACCGTCGGATGGTCCCGCAAGTTCCGGCCAACTCCCGCCAGCTCGACCACCCGACTCACCCCCGCCGCCTCCAGGACATCACGCGGCCCAATCCCTGACCGCATCAAGATCGCCGGCGAATGCACCGCCCCCGCACACAGCAGAATCTCCCTGCCCCGCAAAACCGTCCCTTCCCCTTCAACTCCGTCAAATCGCCCCACTCGCACACCCACCGCGCGCCGGCGCCCTCCAGCTCCTCCTCCCTCCCCCGCATCCTCCTCAAACTCCACCCGCTCAACCAGCGCCCCGCCAACAACTGTCAGATTGGCCCGCCCTCGTGCCGGCTCCAGGTAACCGTCGTTCGTCGAAACACGCCTGTCATCCCGCACTGTCAGCGCCACCGGCGACACCCCCGTGCTGCCCGGCGCATTACAGTCCTCCGCCCACCCGTAACCCAGCCCGACCGCCGCCTCCCGCAGCGCCAGATCCACCGCGCCCCACTCCTCCAATGGCGCCCGGCACAACGGCACCGGACCCCCGCGCCCATGATACGGCGCATGCCCAAAATCAAGGTCATCCTCCATCCGCACAAACGACGGCAACACCTCCCGGCCCGACCACCCGGCACAGCCCAGCGCCGCCCACCGGTCAAAGTCCTCCATCTCACCTCGCAGCCCGATCAAGCCGTTTATCGCCGAGCTCCCACCCACTCCCCGCCCGCGCACAAACGGCGCCGCCTCCTGCCTTTCAGTCCGCCGCGCCGCCAGCCGCGGCCACTGATACGCCTCCCTATACGCCTCTCCCAGCAGGATCTCGCCGTGATTGTGACTCCGCATCGCCGCCGGCGCCTCCCCTGACCTGTAATCCGGCCCCGCCTCCAGCAACAACACCGTCACCCCCGCATCCTCCGACAACCGCGCCGCCACCGCCGCCCCCGCCGAACCCGCCCCCACAACTACATAATCAAAAACCCGCTCAATCATCGGCCCCAACCCTCATCCCTCCACAACAGTCCCACCATCCACCCACTCCGCCAGCCATCCTGAAAATCCATCAAAATCCTGCAAATC
>JAPPKG010000528.1:0-11382 GCA_026914085.1 Caldilineaceae bacterium
TGACAGGTGCCTAATCGAAGGTGTCCAGCCAGACCCCGTCCCGCCAGTCCCATCAAGTCCCCGCAACGGCAGGCCGTGTCCCTGCCCTTCTCCGCCCCCAAATCGGACTGCCCCCCCCGCACCCTTCCCTCTCTCTTTCCCCTCGCCTCTCCCCCACCAACGTGCCTATCCAACAGTGCTCACCCTCTCTTGCCCCTCCTCAACCCACTAACCACTGACTACTGCAGTTCAAATTGAGCAAAGCACCATTCTATGCTAAGGTGGCGACCGGGTCCCCACGCCTATACCGCAAGAGGACAACCGATGGCTGAGCAATATGTTGCCCAACTGCAGCGGCAAAGCCGCCGCCTCACCCTCATATGCAGTCTGACCCTCGTGGTCGGTGCCATCCTGTTGCGCCTGGGCGCGCTGAACCCCGATTTCAGCGCCCGCCGCTGGCTTATGATCTCTGCCCTCACCGTAGCCGGCGTCTTCTGGTTTCTCCGACGCGTCCTCGACCAGAACCATGCCCCCGGGCGCCAGGAACTCTTCGCCGATCTGGGCCCGGCCAACGTACTCACCATATATCGAGGCCTTGCCTATGCCTGGATGGCCGGATTCCTCCTTCTGCCTAGACCCGGCGGCCTTCTGGACTGGCTCCCTGCTCTCCTCTATATCGGCGCAAGCATCGCCGACGTTTTCGATGGCTATCTCGCCCGCAGGTCAGACAGAGTGACCCGTCTCGGCGAAACCCTTGACATGGAATTCGACGGCTTCGGCGTTCTTGTAGCCTCGGCCTTGGCCGTGCAATACGGACAGCTGCCTCTGGTCTTCCTGCTCGTCGCGTTTGCGCGTCCCCTCTTCGTCTGGGGAATGATGTGGCGTACCCGACAGGGCCTTCCCAACCACCCGATGACCGACAGCGACCAGCGCCGCATCATCGCCGGCCTGCTGATGATCTTTCTCTCCACCGTCCTCTGGCCCATCTTCGAGCCCCCCGTTACCTACGCCGTCGGCGCCGTTTTCGGCGGTGCTGTCGCTCTCAGCTTCCTGCGCGACTGGCTCGTAACCATCGGCTGGCTGCGGCCGGCCCATCCCACATACATCCACTGGCGCGCCCGCCTCAAACTTTGGGCCTTTGTCTGGGCGCCCGTACTCCTCAGGATCGCAGTCGCCCTTCTGGTCGCCCTCGTGGTCTCGACTCTCCTCGCATCGGGCACCGCCCTTCCCGCCTCGTTTAGCTGGGTTGTCGCCGCCGTCGCCGCCGCCGCCGGCCTGACGGCCCTCTTTGGCATCGGCGCCAGGACGTCTGCGGGCTTCGTCAACGCCGCCGCCTATCTCTACTTCGTCTTTGGCGGCCAGCCTTCGATCGGCCTGACATTGCTCGTCCTCGCATCGCTCCTTCTCGTCCTCGGCAGCGGCTACTTCACACTCTGGGTCCCCGAAGAGCGCTGGTTGCGCGTCGGCGCCGCCGGCTCCTGAGCGTTGCTGGCCGTCTCAATCGGCTTCCTTTTCCTTCTCATGAGAGCGGCAACCCCCCGCACTGTACTGGCGAACGGCCGGTTCCATCTCCCCGGGAATGTGCCAGACTTCCTCCCAACCAGCCCGGTGTCAGCGCATAAATCGGCGTTGTAAGAAAAGCCAGTCTGTGCAATGATAGTAAATGCTCCCGTCCCCGTAGCAGCGTAACGCTTGAGTATGACCGGTAAAGGAGAAAGACGATCATGCTGGATCTGCGTTCTTTGGATTCACAGTCAAAGCGCATCATCGGCCTCGCACTGCTGACAGGTCTGATCCACCTGTTTGTTGGCTTCCAGAGTCAATTCATTCTGGTCCTGAACGGGCTCGGCTTCATCGCGCTGGCCATCGGCCTCTATCTGCTCCCTCAGCTGGAAAACTGGAGAAGCCAGGTCCGTTGGGTTCTGATCGTCTATACAGCCGTTACGATCATCGGTTACTTTGCCATCTTCCCGCAGCCGCTCGACTACGGGCTCGGCCTCGTGACCAAGGCCGTCGAAGTCATCCTGATCGTGCTTCTCTTCATTCAATCGAGGTAACACTATGCACATCGAGGACCTGGAAACGCCCGTCGGCGTCGTCGATCTGGATCGCCTTGCCACCAATATCGACCGGTTCCAGACCTATCTGGACAGCCACGACATCGATAACCGTCCCCATATCAAGACCCACCGCATCCCCGCAATCGCCCACATGCAGATGGAAGCCGGCGCCGTCGGCATCACCTGCCAGACATTGAGCGAAGCCGAGGTCATGTGCAGCGCCGGGATCAGAGATATCTTTCTGCCCTACAACCTGCTCAGCAAGGCCAAACTGAGACGCCTGATGCTCCTGACGCGCCGCGCAAAAATGAGCGTCACCGCGGACTCAGCCCGCACCGTCGCCGGCTACGCTGAAGCCGCCGCGCACGAAGGCGCCGTCCTCCCCGTCCTGATTGAAATGGATGGCGGCTATGAGCGCTGCGGCGTGACCACGCCGGAAGGCGTCCGCGAACTGGCTCGCCAGATCGACTGCGCCTCCCATCTTCACTTTGGCGGACTGATGGTCTACCCTTCGAATCCGGAGTCGAACGCCTTCATGGGCGAATCCAAAATGCTGCTGGCCCAGGACGGGCTGGATGTCGAGCGGGTCAGCGGGGGCAGTTCATTTGTCATGTGGCAAGCTCACGAGTTCACCGAAATCAATGAACACCGCGCCGGTATGTACGTCTACGGCGACCGCAATCTCGTCGACGCCGGTGCCATGAACCTTGACCAATGCTCCTACATCGTCTTGGCCACCGTCGTCAGCCGCCCCACCGACGACAGGGTCGTCCTCGATTCAGGCAGCAAGTCCCTCGCAGCAGACGGCGCCCGCCAGTCTCCCGGCCACGGACTGATAGTCGAATATCCTGATGCTGAGATTTTCAAGCTCTCAGAGGAACACGGCCACGTGGATGTGTCGCGCTGTGACCGCAAGCCGGAGATCGGCGAAAGAGTCAGCGTCCTCGTCAACCACTGCTGTGTCTCCAACAATCTCTTCCCGCGCATCGTCGGACACAGGAATGGCGAAGTTGAACTGGAGTGGCCGGTCCTCGCAAAGGGTTGGTGAATAGAGACAGCGCAGCGTCGTCCCGCCGGCATCCCTCACAGCCGGCGCCACCATACGCGCCGCCGGCACAGCTCAAAAAGTGATGCCCAACAAACCGGGCGCCACCACGATACCAAGATAGGCCAGCAGCAAGACCACGAGAACCAGGCGGATCTTCCCCCACGCGCTCAGGTTGTTGAACCAGCCGCCTCCGCTCGGACGTGGTCTGCCCTCCGGTGGCGGAAACGCTTGGGCCGCCCCTTCTTCATGTCGCCTCTGTGGAATACTGGCCGGCTTGTCAGCTGCAGGATCGACGCTGGGTCGCGGCGGCGCCCCTGCTTGAAAATCAACGCCCCCAGCGGGCTGGCTCAGGATGCGATGCAGGTCCGTTGCCACCGAGGGCAAGCGCGTTTTAAGTAAGTCTAGCCCGGGATACTCAACGTAGAGCAGGTCTACGTCAGTCTCCGCGAACGCACTTTGACCGTACGGCTCATCCGACAAAATCGCCTTTTCCCCGAAAACCTCTCCCTCACCGCGCGTCCAACTCCCCGCCCCGTTCAGTAGCTGAAGCCGTACGACCCCTCTCTCAATGAAATACAGCGCATCGCTCGGCGCACCCGCCCGGAATACCTGTTCCCCTTGCCGCAATTGCGCCTGTCTCAAATAGCGGGCCACCTCCCTGAGCTCGTTGACCTCGAGGTTGGCAAGCAGTGGGAACCGCCGCAGTCGCTCCGCTGTCACCGGCGCCGGCCGCGAGGCAGTCCGCGACGCCAACGCCCGGTCGAGTGCCTGGCCTATCGCAGGCAACTGCCCCACCAGTTCCTCAAGGTCGGACCGGTAAAGGACCCACAGATTCGTATTGCCGATCGCAGTGGCGTTCTCAGCCCGGTCCTCGCCCGTTAACAGGCTCATCGCCCCAAAATAGCTGCCCACCTCAACGCGGGCCAGCTCCTGCAGCACACCGCTCTCATTTTCTGCCGTCAGTTCCACCTCACCTTCATCTACCAGCAAGAGTGAGTCACTTCTCTCGCCGAGACGGTAGATCAGTTCACCTGACGGGACGTGCTGCAATACCAGCTTCTGTGCGATGGCATGCAAGTTGGAAGGTTCCAGCTGGCCGAAAAGAGGCGTCTGCGCCAGCCTGACCACCGCCTGCGTCTGGTCCGTCAAGCTCAGCCGGCTGCGGCTGTGTCTTCCCAGTGCCCGCCGCAAATGCGGGTATTGGCTGCTCAAACTGTGAAATGTCGCCGCCGGCAACGACCATACCAGGCAGTCGTCTACCGAAAACGCGCTCGCATTGTACGGCTTGTTCGTCAACAACGGCAGGACCCCGAATAGATTGCCCGGCTCTACCAGGCTCGCAGTCGGGCTTGGCTCCTCCGGGGTGGGCGCAGGCTGCAACTCCAGCGCACCCTTTTCCAAAAGGTAAAGTGCCTCAGCCCGTTGGCCGCTCTGATACAGAAACTTGCCCCGCTGCAACTGCTGCGGCTGCATACTTCGCGCCATCGGCTCGATCACCCGGTGCGGAAGCCCGCCTAACGCACGCGTCTTGATCAGCTGTTCAACCAGGTAGTCCTCAAGTTGCGAAATCTGCTCGCCGAAGTTCTGACTGAGTTTGATCCCAATCCCGTACTGCCTCTGCAACAGCTGGCGCAGCCCCGAGTCCGGCAGTGACCACAGGTGAACGTCTGACGCCGCCACCGCGCTGGTGTTATGCGCCAGGCCCCGCAGAAACTCGGCCTCACCCAACAGACTGCCCGGCCCCAGCGTAGCCAGAACCGAACCGTTTGAATCAAACAACCGCACGAAGCCGCCCCGTATCAGATAAAGGTCACTGCAGTTCTCATCGCTGCGATAGATCGTACCCCCGCCCGGAAAACTCTCTTCGCGCAGGATTGCCACAATCCCCTCCAGCTCTCCGTCTGACAAATCGTGAAAAAGAGGCGTTGCGCGCAGAAAATCAATAGACATGATTACTCCTTTCGGACACCGCATTCCCGGCCCAACTCAACCTCTATTGTGCCAGAACGAGTAAACTATCTCCAATGCCTTCGCGACCGGCCGCATCCTACTACCAAGGTGTACTTCCCCACTTCTTCGCAATCCACGACGCCGCATCCAACACTGACATCCATCCTCGAGTCACTGAGCGTTGACATTTCCTTCCACCCCAAATCCCACCGTAGGACCACGCCTTGCGGGTGACTAAGCCCGCAGCCCCAAAACGCGCCATCCTATCACAACCTCCGTAGGGGCACCCCTTGTGGGTCCCCTCGCGGTCGCCCCACTCGTGGTGGCTTTGCGAAACTTAGTGTCCTTCGTGCGCTGACAATACTACGAGCCCTCAAATCCCGGATCAGACAGTCGTCACCGAGCCCTGGCCACCAACCACTGACTACTGCAGTCCCCGTCTTGAAGTTTCCTGGACGCGAATGGTAGGATGCTATAGGCATAGTGGAGAAACCGCCACGCGCCTGATATAATGAATCCAAACAGGTTTGGAAAGTGAGATGCGGCAAGACGCAAAACGGTCTGCTACCATTGCAGACCGTCCAATAGCAGGGTTTTTCTACCTCTGGCCTGCTCTCTCTTGGCCGACAGGGGGACTATCTGCCTGAATCCTGCTCTCTCCCAGCGGGGAATACCTAACTCAGACTGGTGCCGAAGGTGGGAGTCGAACCCACACGGGTTTCCCCACACGAGTTTGAGTCGTGCGCGTCTGCCTATTCCGCCACTTCGGCTCAAAAAAATTATAGCGGTTGCGGTCAGATTCAGTCAAATACCCAGCTCTTGGGCTAGCATTCTCCGCTGAATTTCTGTCCCATCCGCCTTAACTTCAGGCGAACCGAAAAGCTGCGCAACGAGCGGGTAGTGACCTTTCGCCCCTCTGCCTCCGGAGTGGTTCGCCGCAAAGGTGCCATAGCAGACTCTTCATGGACCAGGACATACTCATAGAACGCTCTCTGCAAGGAGACTTGGAAGCGTTCAACCAACTGGTGATCGAATACCAGGGTCTTGGCTACGGCGTCGCCTATCGCCTTCTTGACGACCCCGATTCGGCGGCGGATGCCCTGCAGGACAGCTTCATCAAAGCCTATCGGGCGCTTGACAACTACCGTGGCGGCAACTTCAAGAGTTGGCTCATGCGTATCGTTGTCAACACCTGCTACGATCACCTGCGCAGCCGTCAGCGAAAACGCACCGAGAGCCTCGACGACATGCCCGTAGAAGAAGAGTATGTCGCCCAGCTCACCGACCGCAGCGAAACACCCCACGAATATGCCGAACGCCAGGAGCTTCAGGCGCTCATCGGGTCGGCAATCACCTCCCTGCCCGAAGTCCTGCGTACTGCCATCGTCCTGCGCGATGTCGAGGGGTATGCCTACGAAGAGATCGCGGAGATAACCAGCGCCGCCGTCGGAACGGTTAAATCACGGATAAATCGTGCGCGCGGAAGAGTTCGCGACTATCTGAGCAAGAACGCGGAACTTTTGCCGTCAGTCTATCGTCATTCTTTGAAGTAGGGGAGAACTGTATCCTCTGCAGGTTGGCTGTATAGAAGCCAAAGTTCCATTCACTCAAGCAAAGTGGCAGACAGGCCGTGAAGAGTTGAGAGGTCATTCAAGCCCGTGAGCCGATAACAGAGAGCAAACCAATATGGATCCTCAAAGTCTGAATTCGGTCGATGAAGATCTGGTAGCAGCTTACGTAGACGGCGACGTTACCACCGAAGAACGGCAACGTGTAGAGGCAGCCATGGCGGCCAGCGAACAGGTCGCTTGGGAGGTGAATACACTGCGCCGGACCGTCGAGCTGCTGCAGGATCTGCCCAGCGTGCCCCTTCCCCGCTCCTTCACGCTGACCGAAGATCAGGTCGCTGACGTCCTCCAGGAGCGGCGCGCTCTCGTCAAAGTCAATGCATCACCGCCCAGCGAAATCGAAGCCCCGCCGCAAAGCCCCTGGCAGCGCTTTCTCAATTTCCTGAATGGCGGCGACCTGGCGCTGCGCAACGCAGCCGCCCTCGCGGCCGTTCTGCTGCTCCTGGTATTCGTGGCCGAAACGGGGCTGCAGCGGACGCAGCCAGGAGGGAACGAGCAGCTTTCCAGCGGCCCCGCAGTCCCCGAAGAGCAGGTGACGGCCGTGGGCGGCTCTCTCTCGCAGCAGCCCGATTCCGGCGCCGGCGGACAATCTGCTTCCGAAGGCGGATC
This sequence comes from Caldilineaceae bacterium, assembly GCA_026914085.1. GTDB lineage: Bacteria > Chloroflexota > Anaerolineae > Caldilineales > Caldilineaceae > Bin5. The sequence goes on from JAPPKG010000528.1 coordinate 7,275, forward strand.
TGAAGGTGCCGTGGCAGATAGCACCGGCGAGGAAGACGACGACCCTCAAATCGGTGTTATGAGCATCGGCGATGAAGGACAGCAGTCTGCCTCACCCGAACAAGAGCAGGCTGCCGCACAGCCGCAACCTGATACCAGCTCCGGTGCCGCCGCAACCAATCAACAACAACTTTCTGACAACCAGGGCGCAGAACCTGCCGACCAGCCACTGGTTACCGTCCTCAGGTACGCCCGTATCCTTCTGGTTCTGGCCGTCATCGTGCTCTGGCTCCTTAGCCGCACCAGGTCCAGAAGCCGCCGTGCCTGAACTCCCCGAGGTTGAGACCTACGTTCGCGCGCTCAAACCCCTGTTGAAGGGAAAAACTATCCTCTCGGCCGAGGTGCACTGGCCTCGCACTATCGCCGCCCCCGATGCCGATCGCTTTACCGACCTTATCCGCGGGCGCAGTTTCTCTTCCTTCGGACGCCGCGGAAAATACATGCTGCTCGGTTTGGACAGTGCCGAGACCCTTATCGTCCACCTGCGCATGACCGGCGAGCTGCGCCTTCACCCTCCCCAGGCCCCAGGCGCGAGCGCCGCCGACGCCCCCGTCGACAAGCACACCCACGTTCTGTTCGACCTCGACACCCGCGAACAGCTGAGATATCGCGACACTCGCAAATTCGGGCGCATCTGGCTGGTCGAGGATACCAGTGAAGTTGTCGGAAAGTTAGGTCCTGAACCGCTCGACGATGCCTTCGTCCCGCAGACCCTGGCCCAAACGCTCGCGGGACGCAAAGCCAGCGTCAAAGCGCTCCTGCTCAATCAATCCCTGCTGGCAGGCGTCGGTAACATCTATGCCGACGAATCTCTGTTCCGCGCCAGGATCGACCCCCGCCGCGCCGGAGGATCACTTGCCCTAGAGGAGATAGAGCGTCTTCACTTGGCTTTGAGGGATGTCCTGCTGGAGGGAATCGAGGCGCAGGGCAGCTCGGTCCAAAACTATGCTCCCCCGACGGGAGCAAAGGGCGGCTTTCAGGAACAGTTCCAGGTCTTCCGCCGCAGCGGAGAGCCCTGCTTCGTTTGCGGTACCTCAATTGGCCGTACAGTGCTCGCGCAGCGCAGCACCCACTTCTGTCCCGCCTGCCAGAGTTGAGCGGCAATCCTTTCCTGCACTTATGCGACCGGGTCATCCTCCCCGGCCGCTGGTCATGCTACCCCGGGGCCGCTCGGGTGTCCTAGGCGCCCTGCCCGGGAGTGTGGCGGCGCTTCGTTTCTGCTAGTTCCGCCTCCAACTCAGCCTTCCGCCTCAGCTCAGCCTCTCTCCCCTCGGCCAGAGCCCGGTCCCAGCGCGACTGGTACTTGGAGTCGAATGTTGTGGCCCGTGACGGACCGAAAATATAGGCTGCGGCTGCGCCGGCGACGGCACCAAGGATCAGGCCGATAATGAAATTCTCAGTCTTGCCCAATGCTCATGTCCCCTGTCTGGCTTGATGCCCCTCTACCTGCGCACGAAAGCTTACACTTTCCCAAAACTCGGACCGCAGCCTCCGGTCTCAACCAACCGTCCCGTCAATGACCGTTACGTCCTGGGGCTCCTGTATGCGTACCGGCTTCGCGCTCACCTCTTCCTCCGGCAGCAGCAGACCCGTCAACACGTAGACCAATACACCCGTGCCGACGCTGCCTATCGCAAAGGCAACCCAGATCAGCCGCACAAGGTTGGCGTCCAACCCGATAGCCTTGCCGATGCCCCCGCACACACCGAAAAACATCCGCTCCTCTCGGCTGCGCTTCAGCGGGATGACTGACTTTGCGCGGCGCAGACCATTCTTGGCCGACTCGCGGTTCAGCCGCGACGCCGCCTGCGATCTCTTCTCCCGTACCTTTGCGCGCGCGCTGAACAAGCGACTGCGCCACGCCCGCTGGTTCTTCAGCAAAAGCAACCCTGCGCCAATCAACAGCGCCGGCCAGAAAACCAGGCCCATCACACTCCAGAAGACGTGCCACAGCGCCGGTAAGACGCCAAGATTCGCCAGCAGCCAGATGACGCCGAACGCCACCAGCAGTAGGCCCGCCCGCCCAACGTTGCGTTCATTCAACTCCAAGGCTGCCGGAGAATGCTGCCCCGCCTTTGCCGTCCCTACGGGAAGCAGCAGCCATAGCGCGGCGTAGGCAAGCAGCCCGGTCCCTGCCGTCCCCACCGTCAGCACCACCCACATGATCCGCACCAGTATCGGATCAATCCCAAAATAGTCGCCCAGCCCGCCGCAGATCCCGCCGACTATCTTGTCCTCGGGATGACGGAATAGAAAAGTGTCCCTGTTCTCGTCCCGTCCGGCACGCTCCTCGCTCTCTACCGTCTCCACCGGGATCTCGACCTCTTCTGTTGCCGTTTGGGCCTCCGGCACTACGATCTCCTGCTCCTCCGGTCCCAATGCCTGCTCAGGCTGGCTGGGTGTATTTTCATTCATTGCAAACTCCTGCAGAACTGGGTAGCGGCGCCTCTGCCGTCTCTGTGGCTGAATACAACTGCTTACAATCTATACGCAGCCCCACCGCAAGAGTTTCGCGCCCCTGCTGCATCGTTCTCCTGCAGCGCCCCGTCCTCCTGCCCAAGGCGGTTCTCAGCCTGTAGCCGGCCCAATCTGCCTTCGCGTCCTGGGTCAATCTGCCGGCAAGCTCTCAACTCCCAATGCGTACCTCCCGCCCCTCTTCCTGGCTGCGGTAGATGCCGTCCAGAATCTCCTGCACCTGAAGCGACTGCTCAGCCGGCACCGGCGAAGGTCCCCCTTCCAGGACAGCCTTGGCAAACTCAACACATTCCAGCGCGTGCGGCTCCATCTTGTCCTGCGTCAGCTGCAGAAATCGGTTCGAAAACTGTTTCGTCTCGTAGTTCGTTTCAAGAATCTTTGTGGTGGGCCAGTGGCAGCCGCCCTCCGTGCCGTACAGCCAGATCTGCGTGTCCTCGCCCGGCGTGTCGTGATGCAGCAGCCAGCTGGTCTCCAGAACAAGAGTGGCCCCGTTCTCGAAGCGCACAAACGCGGCCGCAAAATCCTCCACGTCCATATCCTTGGGCACCGGCGCCAGCCGCCACGCGCTGAATGCCCCCTCGTGTTCGGCCAGCGGCGCCTTGGCCACCCCGGAAACCGCCACCGGCTGGGGATTGTCCATCAGCCACAGCGTCAGGTCCAGGATGTGAACCCCGACGTCGATCGTCGGCCCGCCGCCGCTGTGCTTCTTGTATATGAATCCGGGCCGCACCGGCAGCCACCCCCGTCGCAGCATCCAGCTGCGGGCGTGGTATATCTCCCCCAGCGTCCCCGTACCGACCTCCGCCTTCAGCGCCTGCGAATCCCCTCGAAAGCGAAAATGCTGTGCCGTCATCAGCAGCTTCCCGGTCCGGTCACGCGCCGCGATCATCTGCCGGATCTCCGCCGGTGTCGGCGCCAGCGGCTTTTCGCATAGTACGTGCTTCCCCGCCTCCAGCGCCGCGATCGATAGTGGCGCATGGTACCGGTTGGGCGTACACACGTCGATTATGTCGATATCCGGGTCGCTGAACAGCGCCGCCGGGTCGCTTTCCAGCTTCTTCACCCCGTAGTGCGCACCCCACCTTTCCAGGGCCTCCGCCGAAATGTCGCTTCCCGCAACGACCTCTGCCTCCTCCGAAGCGGCCCACCCAGGCATGTGCGCCCTGGCGATCCCCCCCACGCCTACCACTCCAACCTTCAGAATCTTCGACACACCCGCATCCTTTCAATCTCTGGCTCTGCCCACGCAGCTGACGACAAATGTTGGAACTTCAAATACAGATACTTCCGACCCAAATCTGACTGCCCCAAAAGACGGAAATTGCAACCGCCTATACCGTACCCAGACCTCAACCGCGATCCCAATATTGCATACCAAACCGAAACACGCCTCAGATCATAGCACGTATAACCACCTGACTCAATCGCATTCAGCCGCCAATGTGCATCCCAATATTGGGGCGAATTCTCGTATCTCTCAGAAGGCGCCCAAGCCAAGGTCAGTTCCCATCACCGTTTCCGCCAGTAAGAGCACCGTCACTGACCACTGACCACTAACTACTGACTACTGCAGTTCTGGGCGGTCGGGCCTAGT
>JAPPKG010000394.1:0-11369 GCA_026914085.1 Caldilineaceae bacterium
TGCGCCAGATCTCATTGCCGTTGCAGTCGACGAGATAGGCACGGAAGCCTATGTGAGCCTGGTCGCCGTGGAGCCGGCGTTCGGTGACGAACAGTTGCTTGCCGTCCATTTCGGGGAGGAAGTTGCCCACGGCGCAGGTCTGGATGTGGGTGCCTTCGAAGATCCAGCGGTCTTCGCCGGTGGCGGCATCGAGGACGACCAGGTCCTTGCCGGCGACCATGAGCAGTTCGGGCCTGCCGTCTTCGTCGATGTCGTGGACGTGGAGGTGATCGACGTGGGGGGCGCGGGTCATTTCTTCGAGGTGGGGCTCGAGATCGGGACGCCACCAGATTTTGAGGCCGTCGGCGCGCACGCAGCAGTAGCCGATGAAGGCTTCCTCCTTGCCGTCGCCGTCAATGTCGTAGAAGTCGTGAGAATGGCCGGCGCCGCCGTAGAAGTGGCAGTTCCAGAGGCAGTTCAGGTCGTCGTCGTAGATGTAGATGGGGTTGACGAAGGTGGAAACGAGGATGTCGCGCCTGGCGCCGAGGCCGCGGATGTCGCAGAGCTGGAGAACACAGTTGGGGCCGGTTTCCACCTCTTTGCGGTAGTAGCCGCGGTCGCCTTCGAGGATTCTGAGGTAGCTGCGGCCGTCGCGTTCGGTTACGTAGACGATTTCTTGTTTGCCATCGCCATCGATGTCGCTGACGGCGGCGGCGACATCGTGCATGGCCCAATGGCCGGTACCGAGGGGGGCGCCTTCCTGCCACATGACGTCGCCGTCGAGCTTCATGGCGGTGACGCAGTGGACCTGCTTTTCGTGGCGGTAGCCGCCGGCGGACATGCGGGGGATGTGGCAGTCGCGGGCCTGGAAGAAGACCGCTTCCAGCTCGCCGTCGCCGTCGAGGTCTCCGAGGCGCATTCCGGTATCGCCGAAACCGGTTGTATCGACCTCGTTGGCAAGACGAAACGGACCAGTCATGGAAACTTCCTTCTCAGGTTGCTGTGGGTTTCTGTGTCATGTCCAACTCGAATCCTGTACATAGGAGCGCAACCAGAGAAGCGCCCAACTCGCAGTTTCAATCGCATTGGCGGGGATGGTTGCCGGGTAGTTTGGGGAATTCTAAAGGAAATAGGCAGCCTCGTCAATGTCAGAGAATCGGAGTGGTACGACACAGAAAGGCGGCAGCACGACGAACGCTCGGGTTCTTAGCAGAGGAAGTAAACGGCCTTTGAATGGCGGATGAATAGGGCCCATGCGCAATTTCCTCAAACCCATTGGAGTCGAGCCTTCTGAGGAGGGAAGTACAGGATTCACACGGGAATAACACTTACGACATTCTGGTCGCTATTCGTGACCAAGCTGGCAAGGCCGGCATCAAATGTGGCGACTTTCCCGCCTTGTTGCAGAGCAGCGGCTACCAGCAAGGCATCTGTGACCTGGCGGAATCCTTGGATGCGCGCGACAAGATCGACAGGCAGTGCATGCACTGACCTATCGAGAGGCCAAAATGAATGCCTACCCACCCTTTTCAGCTCTGCGAGGAATTCAATCGCCTTTTCCGGGGATACTCTACGTTCGAAGACAGCAGGATTGCAGGAGATTCTTATGAATCCTGCTTCGGTCAACAGACACGTTGCCCAGCCGTCTTGACTGTGTCGAGAAAACCAGGCTCTCGCCGCTGAATAATGTACATGGCTCGGCCACGCTAGTGCAACAAGGACGTTAACATCCAACAGCACCGTCACGGCCAATCGCTCAGCGCCTCTCTAACATCCTCGCTTGTTACCGGCCGAGAGTTTGCGTCGACACGAAAGGAGGGGATGCCATCGACATACTCAAATTCCCCTGTCCCCTTAAACCCCCGCCGGGCCAGTTCAGATATCGCGTTGCCGAGGCTGCTTCCGTTGCGTTCGGCCAATGCTCGAGCGACCGCGAGCACATCGTCGTCAATCGTTAGTGTTGTTCGCATAATGGCATCATATCATCAGGGCATCAGTCTGTCAAGGGCAGAACTAGTGATCGCAGTGCCAACGCATCCGGAGTTGGGAGCAGGACTAGCACACGATGGGCGCCCACAAGGGGACACCTACTTGACCGGCGCAGCATCACGAGGTATTGGGCCAGTTCGAGACAGTTGTTCAGCTATTGGCCACACGATTGAACGCCTACCAGGTTCCCTACCTCGAAGAGATACATTTGGCGACCGTTGCCGCCGTGGGTCGAGTCGATGACGATTTTGGCGCCGTCGGGGCTGGAACGGGGGTGGAGGTCGCAGCGCAGGGTATCGGTGTAAGGCGGCGGCGAGTGGAACCGGCCGAGGTCGACGCGGCGGTCGGTCGGGACATGGTAGAGGTAGAGGTCCTGAAGGCGTTCGTCTCCCTGTGGATAGGTGTCGTTGAGGATCCAGTTGTTGTCGGAGAGATATGTGCAGTGGCCGTTGAGCGGCATCCTGGTTTTGCCCACGATGCGGTCGGGGCCGCGAGAACCGTCCTCGGCGTTGGGGAAGATGTAGTAGGCGCCGCCGTGGGAGGGGCGGTGGGACCAGGCCAGAATGTGGTGGTCGTCGCGCCAGATGAGGTGGGAGGTGTGGCCGGAGTGATCGACGACGGTCAGGTCTGAGCCGTCGGCGGCGGCGGTGAGCATGCGGGTGTGGAAGGGTCCGTCGCCGAAGCGCCAGCGGTGGAGGAAGAGGAAGTGGGTGCCGGCGGGGTTGAAGATCAGGACATTAAAATAGTGTTTTGCGGACAGAATCTCGCCGTGGGGGTAGGGAATCGACGCTACTTCGGCCAGGGTGACGATCAGATTGCTTTGGCCGGTGCGAAGGTCGACCTTGTGTATGCCGGTCTCCTCGGGCGCCATCAGATCATGCCAGGGGTCAGGGATGCCCATGTAGCCGTAGCCGGGGCGCATGTCCTCGAGGCGGTGGAAGTCGATGGAGAGGGCGGTACGGCCGTCGGGGCTGAGGGTGAAGACGGGGTGGGGCAGGGTGCGCGTACGGTCTGTGTCGACGTTGAGAATGTGGCTGACGAAACGGCCATCGATCCTGTCATTCCAGATTATTTCCTGGGCCGATCGGGGAAGCCACTGGAGCATACAGCCGGCCTGCCAGCCCCAGGCACGGCTCTCTCCGAGAGCGATCCAGCGGTCGCCGTCCGACAGATCGACCATGCCGATTCGGATGACGTCCTCCGGCGTTGGGGCGCGATGTTCGAAGTCCACCTGCATGCCCAGGGCGTAGCGGGCGGATGGGTCGAACTGAAGTTTGTCGTAGTAGCCGAACCAGTGGTGCTTGGGTCCTGAGGTGATGGCGCGGGACGGTATCATTGATCTCTCTTCAGGGTTGGGGTGAGGGCGAAATGAACATCCGGTCAAACCTGGGCAGATTGCGCTGCAGGCGAGACTCCGGCGTGTGCGCCTAGGGGTCGACGACTTCTGAGACGTCGATGACGTAGACCTGCCGGCTGCCTTCATGGATAGAGTCGAAGCTGACCATGCGCTCGTCGCGGCTCCAGCGGGGATGCAGATCGCAGCGGATCTCACCGCGGAAAGGGAGCGGGGCATGGTAACTGCCGAGGTGCACGAGGCGTTCTTCGGTCATGTGCCAGAGGAGGAGAGGCTGGTTGCTGTTTTCGTCAGGGTACTCATCGGTCAGCAGCCAGGTTCCATCCAGTGTAAAGCTGCAATGTCCGTTCCTGTTGAGGATATCGGGCCGCACTGCTTCGTATTCGCAGGTGGTGTCGTTCATCAGGTAGTAGGCCGGGCCCTCCTTCATCGTGACCCAGCCGAAAATCAACTCTTCGGTCAGCCAGTCGCAGTGGGAGGCGCCGAGGTCGGTCATGGCGCGCAGCTGGCCGCCCTGCATGCTGGCGGAGAGCATTGTGGTCTGGCCGATCTCTTTGTTCTCGTCGAAGATGCGTACGACGAAGGAGACGCGGGTGTCGTCGCGGTTGATGAAGGGATGGTTGAACCAGATTTTGCCTGCCTGCAGCTCCTCGTTGTGGCTGAGGAAGTCACGTACCTCGGCGTAGGAGACCAGTACGCGAGAATCGCCCGTCTCGGTGTCCATAATGTAGAGGCCGTCCTCGGTGGGATGGTACTGGTCGGCGTAGGGGTCGGGCAGGCCGGCGTAACCGACAACGGGCCGCATCGCTTTGAGGCGGGCGTAGTTGAGACCGAGTGCCTTGCGGCCGTCGCGGGTGATGGCGGCGATTGGGTGGGGCAGGGTCCGTTTGCGGCCTGTGTGGATGTCCTGCACGATTGCGACGAAGCGGTCGTCGTCACGGGCGTTGTAGGTGATCAGCCGGTCGGGGGCGGTCGCGAGCCAGTGCAACATGCTGCCTTGCTGCAGGTTCCAGGCATGGGTTTCGGCGACGCCTTCGAACTGGCCCGATTCCATGTTCACGAGGCCGACTACGGCGGTGTCACCGGCGGCGGGCGGGCGATCGTGGAAGTCGGACTGCAGGCAGAGATGGTAGCGGCCGGTTGCATCCCAAGGGCAGATGGCATAGTAGCCGAAGAAGTGGTGCTTGGGACCTTGGGTAAGTGCTCTTGCGACCAAGTCAGCTTCTGGTGCGCTCATGTCCTCCCTCACATGGTAGGTCAGTGTTAAACGGCCCCGGCTTCCTTCGTCATCAGGCTAACACAGTGAGGTCCCGATTCATCGTCCGATGATTTCAGCCACGTCGACAACGTAGATCTGACGGCTGCCTTCGTGGATCGAGTCGAAGCTGACGAGCCGTTCGTCGCGGCTCCAGCGGGGGTGCAGGTCGCAGCGTATCTGGTCCTGGAAGAAGGGGGGAGAGAGAAAGCGGCCGAGGACGACCAGACGCTCCTCGGCCATGTTCCAGAGGAAGAGGGCGCGGAGGTTGTTTTCGTCGGGGTATTCGTCGTTGAGCATCCAGGCGCCGTCGCGAGTGAAGCTGCAGTGCCCGTCGCGGGAGAGGATATCGGGGCGGACGGCCGCGTACTCACCGGTGGCGTCGTTGACCAGGAAGAAGCTGGTGCCCTCTTTCATCGTGAACCAGCCGAGAATGACGTCTTTAGTGCGCCAGTCGCAGTGCGAGGTTGCGAGGTCATTCATGATGCGAATGTCTCCGCCCTCCAGGGTCATCGACAAGCAGACCGTTCTCCTGGCCCCGGCGTCGTCCCAGTAGACCACGACGAAGGCGACGCGGGAGTCGTCGCGGTTGATGAAGGGGTGGTTGAACCAGAGCTTGTGGTTCTGGATTTCGGGATAGCTGCTGAGGTAGTCGCGGGCGTCTTCGTAGGAGAAGAGCAGTTTGCCCTCGCCTGTGGCGGTGTCCATGATGTAGAGGCCGTCGTCGTCGGGATGCATTTTGTCTGCATTGGGGTCGGTGAGCCCAGGGTAGCCGACCACGGGCCGCATGTCCCAGAGCCGGGCGTAGTTGAGGCCGAGAGCCTTGTGGCCGTCGCGTGTGATGGCGGCGATGGGGTAGGGCAGGAGGCGCTTGTGTCCGGTGTGGATGTCCTGGATGACACTGATGAAGCGGTCGTCGTCGCGGGCGTTGTAGGTGATGAGGCGGTCGGGCGCGGTGGGGAGCCAGTGCATCATGGAGCCCTGCTGCAGGTTCCAGGCCTGGGTTTCGGCGACGGCTTCGAAGGCGCCGGTCTCCATATCGATGAGGCCGATCACGGCGGAGTCGCCGTCGGCGGGCGGGCGATCGTGGAAGTCCGATTGGAGGCAGAGGTGGTATTTGCCGGTGGCATCCCAAGGATAGATGCCGTAGTAGCCGAAGAAATGATGCTTTGGTCCCTGCGTAATGGCCCTGGCGGCAAAGCTGTCTTCGGTAGTGCTCATGTTTCCTCCCACTTGGTTGGACAGTGTTGAACGGCCCTGGTTTGCGCTCGCCTTTCTTTCGGTTTGAGGCCAAGTGCGCGCCTCATCAGTTTACGACGTCTGCCACGTCGACAACGTAGACCTGGCGGCTGCCGTCATGGATTGAGTCAAAGCTGACCTGTCGTTCGTCGCGGCTCCAGCGGGGGTGGAGGTCGCAGCGGATCTCGCCGCGGAAGGGCAGGGGCGAGTGGAAACGGCCGAGTACGACCAGCCGCTCTTCGAGCATGTGCCAGAGCAGGAGGGCCTGGAGGTTGTTCTCGTCAGGGTACTCATCGGTCAACAGCCAGGCGCCGTCGCGAGTAAAGCTGCAGTGGCCGTTTTTGGTCAGGATATCGGGCCGCACTTCCTCATACTCCGAAGTCCTGTCGTTAATCAGGTAGTATTTTTGCCCTTCCTTCATCGTCACCCATCCGAAGATCAGCTCATTGGTCAGCCAGTCAAAGTGGGACGCGCCGAGGTCCGTCACGATGCGCAGATCGCCGCCTTCCATGCTGGCGGAGAGCAGAATCGTGTGCTTGATTTCTCTGGTTTCGTCGCGGTAGCGGACAACGAAGGCGACGCGTGTGTCGTCGCGGTTGATGATGGTGTGGTTGAACCAGATCTTGTGCGTTTGCACGTCTTCGTAATCGCTGAGAAATTCGCGAGCTTCTTCGTAGGATACGAGCACGCGGGCCGCGCCTGTTTCCGTGTCCATGGTGTAGACGCCGTCCTCGGAGGGATGGTTCTGAGCGGCGAAGGGATCGGGGAGGCCGGCGTAGCCGACCACGGGGCGCAGCGATTTAAGGCGGGCGTAGTTGAGGCCCAGGGCCTGGCGGCCGTGGCGGGTCATGGCGCTGATCGGGTAGGGGAGGATGCGTTTATGACCGCTGTGAATGTCCTGCACGACGCCGACGAAGCGATCGTCCTGACGGGCGTTGTAGGTGATCAGCCGGTCGGGGGCGGTCGGCAGCCAGTGCAGCATGGAGCCCTGCTGCAGGTTCCAGGCCTGCGTTTCGGCCACGCCCTCGAACTTGCCCGTTTCCATGTCGACGAGACCGACCACGGCGGTGTCGCCGGCAGCGGGCGGGCGGTCGTGGAACTCGGACTGCAGGCAGAGGTGGTACTGGCCGGTGGCGTTCCAGGGACAGATGCCGTAGTAGCCAAAGAAGTGGTGCTTGGGGCCTTGGGTAATGGGTCTAGCAACGAAACTATCCTGTGAAGGGCTCATGGTCTCATTTGGCGTCAGTCTGTATGGTCGTATGCGGGCTCAACGCTGTGTCATGGTTTTCTCACCACACTGTTCTCCGAAACCAGTGGCGGCGCCGTGCCCGTTGAATAAGTTCGGACTCAAAGTTCAGGTGGGTGAAGCCGTGCAAACGCGCGGCCGCGGGCGCAGCCGTTCCCGGCAGGCCCGCGGCCTCTAGTCGCGCGAGTTTACCTTGATGCTCTGCACGCCGCTTACCCACCTTTTCCCGTCAAATAGGAGAGAATCGAAACAGACGGCGGCAAGTCACACTGCAGAAATGTCGTTTTATGTATCCTCACCTGCGCGGATGAAGTACTGTTCCATGGCAGTATTAGAAGGCGAGCGCGGCTGGTCGTCGAACATGCCGTCTTCGGGCACGTTGCGGAAGTAGTTCTTGACGACAACCGGCTGCGGGGGAGCGGTGGTGACGCCGATCTGCCAGAGGTTCTCCATGTTGAGTTCGAGGATCTGGCGGAAGAGGGCGCGCTGCTGTTCTTCATCGACGGTCGTCTTGATCTCTTCCCAGATCTCGATTGCCTTCAGGATGTCACCTGTGGGCTCAAAGCCTTCTTTGCCGCCGCTGTTGTAGTAGAAGGCGTACTGGCGCAGGGCATAGTTATTCACGATTGGCACGAAGGAGCGCGGTTCGATGAAGGGGTTCCACTCGCCGCTGCTATGCCATACGCCGAGGTCGAGCTCGTTGGCGCTGAGACGCTGCCCGAAGAGACTGCGGTCGATCTCGGTACTGATCAGCTCCAGCCCGATATCCTTCCATTGGGAGGTCAGCAGCTCGGCGATGTCTCCCCAGGCGGCGAAGATGGCCACATACTCAAACACGAGGCTGAGCCGTTCTCCGTCAGGGCGCAGCCTGTAGCCCTCGTCGTCGCGCTCGGTGAGGCCCATTTCATCCAGGTAGGCATTGGCCTGATCGGGATCGTACTCGGTCATGCTTATGGCCTGAGGCTCCCAGTAGACGGGCGAGTTCCTGGTGGGGGAAACCTGTGTGGGTTGGGTCTGACCCAGATAGACGGCCTCGTTGATGTCGGCGCGATTCATGCCCAAAGAGAGCGCGTAGCGGAAGCGCTTGTCCTGGACGATTTCGCGCAGAACGGGATCTTTGTTGGTGTGATTGAGATGGAGGACGGTGTCGGTTACCTGTCCTCTATTCCACAGCATGACGCGGTAGTTGCCCCGCTCGCGATTTTCCATGAAGAGGGGCACGTTATCGAAGGTGATATGGCGCAGCTGCATGTCGACTTCGCCCTGGATAGCGCGCAGGTTGAGCTGGTCCTTACCGTCAACCAGACTCCAGTGGATGGCGTCGATGTAGGGGAGCTGGTTGCCCTCAGGATCGACCTTCCAGTAGAAGGCGTTGCGATCGGCGATTAACGGATCGCTGTGGGAGGGCGTACTGAGATTCCAGGGAAGATAGCTAGGCGTGTCGGGATTGCGGCGTGTGTCCGGCTTGGTGCCGAAGAGCTGGTACCAGTGCTCGACGCCGGCTTCATCCATCATCGCTTCCAGCTCGTCCTCGTCGGCATAGTTGATGTGGAACTGTTTGAGGTAATGGGAACAGTATCTGGCGAATGCGTCCCCCCACAAGGAGCCGAGCACATTGATGAACAGAGCGTATGGAGAGGCAAACCTGAATTCGAGCGTGTAGTCATCCAGTTTTGAGATCACCACCGGCTCGCCGCCGACGATGAGCCAGTTGGGGAAGGAGGGGGTCAGATCCTCGTTGAGGAGCACGTCCTCATAGTAGAAGAGGAGGTCATTGGCGGTGTAGGGCTCGCCGTCGGACCATTTCATTCCAGGGCGGAGGTGGAAGGTGAAGGTCGAGCCGTCGTCGGACACTTCCCAGCTCTCGAAGACGTTGGGGTTGATCTGTGTGCCGTCCTTGTTGTAGCGGACGAGATGCTCACCGCCGACCTTGCCGCCGAGCTGGTTGTCGCTGGCCGAGGTCGCCAGCCGGTTCCAGATTCCGCCGTAGTCACCGATTTCTTCTTCGGGTGTGATGACCAGCGGTTCGAGCGGCAGCCGTTCATCGACGGGCGGGAGCTGGCCGTTCGCCACCATCTCGGCAAGCATGGGGGCCTCGTTGTACTTCGAAGGCGCTGCTGCGGATTCTGCCGGGGCCTCCTCAGCCTGGGCATCGGCAGCGGCGGGCGCATCGTCTTCGGCGGGCGGTCCGCCGTCTGCGCCGCAGGCGACGGCGACAGCGCCGGCAGCGGCAAATGCCGACACGCGCATGAACTCCCGACGCGAAATCGTCTTGCGTGCTCTTCTCTGCATGACTTGCCTCCTTGAGCAGTGTGAAGGAATTGCTATTCTACTTTCCAGGGAGTATGTCGAGTTCGCGAGCGTAATGCCAGCGTCCTTGGAACAAAGTGTGCAGTAGTGTGGAAGGCGGCAGATCTGGCCACCGCAATCTCCCAAGGTTGGAAGATTGACGGCAGCCAAATTGTCATCCGTCAGGTTGAACGATCCGCGCCTGAGGGCGCGTCCGCCAACCGGATGGATCCCAATCCCTCACCGCTGATCCTATCATAAGCCGGCTGGTGTTACAACCGTCAAAAAAACGCCCTATGGCAGATTCTATCTGTCCCAACTGCGGCCGGAGGGATCGGAGCAGTTCACGACGAGTGCGGGTCCCAGCTGCTCGATCTGCAGTTTAATGGTGTCGCCGTCCTGCACAGGTTCCAAGCCGAAATGGTGGGTGCCTGTGGCGACGACGTCACCGGGCCGCAGGGGTAATACGTTGGTTACCTCTGCGAGCAGTTCGGGGATGTGTCGGTCCATGTCGGCGGTTGTGATGTCGTGCTTCTTTTCGTCATTTACCCACAGACGCACGTTGAGATCGTTGGCGTTCGTGATCTCGTCGCGCGTTACAAGCACAGGACCCAGAGGGGCAAAGGTATGCCAGGATTTTCCGAGGAAGAATCCGCCGGGCAGGCCCCTGGCGGAGACGTCGATGAACTGGGTGTACCCGAAGACGTGGTCCATGGCGTCCTCGGCGGCGAGATAGCTGGCCTCTTTGCCGATGACGATAGCCAACTCCGGTTCGAAGTGGAAGACGCTGGCTTCGGCGCCGGGGAGGACGACGGTGCCGCCGTGGCCGAGGGCGGCGTTGGGTGACTTGAGGAAGGCGTTGAAGAGGCCGCGTTCGGGCTTGGCAGGCTCGAGGTAGTTGCCGGCGAGGCAGACGAGCTGGCCGGGCCTGGGGATGGGCGGACGGCAGGTGACGTCATCGAGGGAGAGGCCGGTGGCGGAGTCGGCGGCGTCGCGGAGTCGGGGCTCGACGTTTTCCCAGTCGCAGATGAGCATTTCCATCATTTCCTGCGGGGAGTGATGGCCGCAGTCGGCGACGGCGGCTGAGACGTCGAGTACCTGGTCGCCGTTCCATACGCCCAGCTTGTAGTCATCGAAGAGGAGAAGTCGCATTGTGGGATTCCTTTTGTGGTTTGAGACGGCGTCTGTGTTGCGAACAGGTTTGGGGGCGAAAACAGGATTGCAACGGCAGAACTGTGGAGGTGGGTGGGTGAACCGACCGAAATAGTTTTGGTAACGGCGCTTGTCGCGCCAGGCAGAGCAGGGCCTATTGTACCAGAACGGGCTTGTGTTAAGAACTGGCGGCTCTTGGGGGAATGGATGGGCGGGGTTGGTGTTTGCCGGACCCGCGGACGGAAGGGGGCGCACTGCGGAAGGGCGGATCCAGGCAGCGTATTCGAGGCAGCCTGTGCGCCATTCGAGGGAATACGGCGCACGCGCCGGGAATCGTGCCTGGACCCGCCGGACGGTGAACAGAATGGGAGGCTGATTCGGAGAAGCATGTTTCGGTTATTCGAACTGCGGTGGTTTGACAGCGTCCCAGACGTTTCGCGAGCATTATAGCAGATCATTTGTTCTATTGGCAAATTGGGAACTGGCGGGTGGGGGAAAGCGAAGATGGTTTGGGTGGCCGGCGAGGGCAGGCACAAGGCCTACCCCTACGGGGGCGTATTGGGGAAGACGAACACGATTTGGGAAGCGAGCGTGGGCAGGCACAAGGCCTACCCCTACGGGGGCGTATTGGGGAAGACGAACACGATTTGGGAAGCGGGCGTGGGCAGGCACAAGGCCTACCCCTACGGGGGCGAATTGGTGGATGGGGGAGGCGTGGCGGGTTGGGGCGCGAGGGCGGGCACAAGGCGGGCACTTAGGGGGATCTGAGGGGACTGGGGGACGGGGTCTGGCTGGACACCTTCGATTAGGCACCTGTTACGAATATCGACACCCGGTCGAATAGGCAGTAGGGGGGGCGTTGGGGG
>JAPPKG010000129.1:0-11367 GCA_026914085.1 Caldilineaceae bacterium
CTCATCGACCGGGTGTCGATATTCGTAACAGGTGCCTAATCGAAGGTGTCTGGCCCGACCCCGTCCCGACAGTCCCATCAGATCCCCGCAGGTGCCGGCCATGTGCCTGCCTTCGCACCCTCCCCAACTGACGGGTTACACCGTACGGCCAGGCCTGACGCCTGCACTGCGTCTCGCCCAAAGACGGTATACAACGCCAGCCACCGCTGGCACTGATTCCCCGCCAAACTGGTCCCACCCCAAATTTGGGATGCACCCATCCAGCAAAGGAGTAGGTTAAGAGGTCTGGTGAATGCGTGTGATGTCTGGACTATCCCTCAGGACAAAGACAATCCGCATCCTGCAACCCGCCTACATCAAAACCAGGGCACACCGCCCTGCCTACGCAATACACAACGCAGTCAATCGCGGTGTCCCTGTCCGCCTTCCTAGTAACCAGGCGGCGGATCAACCGGCCCGTCAAACTGCATCGACGTGAAGACCCCGCCCTGCGGGTCCCCGATCACCGCGAACCGTCCAACCGTGCCCGTTTCAGTCGGCGGAACATGAATGACGCCGCCCAACTCCTTCGCCTTGGCCGCCGTCGCCTCGATATCCGCCGACATGAAGTAGGGTGCCCAATTGGCCGGAACCTCCCCCCAGGAATCGTCCATCTTCAGCATCCCGGCCTGCATCCGCTCGCCCAACTTGAAGAGGTGATAACCGTTCGGGTCGCTGTCATGGCCCCAGCCGAAAACCTCCCCGTAGAATCTTCGCGCCGTGTCGACGTCCTTCGTCTGAAGCTCATTCCAGACAAGTGCATTGGGCATGTTGACCAGCTGCGCGCCGATGTGCTCTTTCGGCTGCCACAGACCAACCATCGCGCCCGTCGGGTCCTGGAGCACGATCATGCGCCCTGACTCCATGACATCCATTGCCGGCATCGCAACCGTTCCGCCGGCCGCAACCGCTTTTTCCGCCACCGCATCGACGTCGTCGTGCTTGATGTAGGATGACCAGATTGGCGGAATCCCCTGCTCCGCCATCTCCTGCGGCAGATTGCTCAGGCCGGCCACGTTATACCCTTCAATCTGGCACAACGAGTAGTGGAAGCCCGTCCCCGTCGGAATATCAAAATACTCCCAACCGAACAGACCACTGTAAAACTCCTTGGCCGCGGCCGGGTCGGTGGTCGCGAGGTCCACCCAACAGAACATATTGTCCGGATAACGTTGTACTACCTGCATGAAACTCTCCCTTCTTTAACAGAATTCGGTAAGTTTATCGACTGCTTGAAGCAGACCCTTTCCAGCTTAGCACGAGTAGATCATGCGTGCTAATTCGGCAACGGTCGCGATCAACCGATAGGACGGCGTCGGGAGAAAGCAGGTTCCATGCTGCGCGGTTTCAGACGCGAAAAAGCCGACCGGCTTCCCGGTCGGCTTTGTACTTGGCTTCGATCTGTAATCAGGCTTCTTCAAGGTAATGGCGGTTGCGCAATCCTGCGAGTACGCCACCAACAATCGTCGCTGCGATATAGACTCAATATAGACTCAATATAGACTCAATGTGGTACGTCGCACCATTTTCAGCGTGCTGAGGTTAACGAATGCACAACCTGCTGAAGATCAGTCGGCGGCTTTGGCCAGTGACCCTTCCGGTACCGACTGTAGCTCCGAATATGCTTCTGCGCTGGTCTTCTCTGCTAATTCAGCCAGAGACAGGTCCGCGAGGGCAGCCACCCGCTCGGAGGCATGGGTAAGGTCCAACTTTGCCGCCACGCCGCAAGCGTAGTCCGGATCGGCTCTGTAGAAATGGACAAGCTGGCGCACCTTGATGCGTTCAGGCACACCATCCATCGCTTCGGCGATATTACTGAACAACTGCTCTTTCTGGTCCTCGTTCATCAGGCGGAACAGATTACCCGGCTGGGTATAGTCGTCGTTGCCCACGCGATGGTCGTAGCGATCAGCGTCGCCGGACACCTTGAGCGGCGGCTCGAGGTGACGGGAATCTTCGACTGCTCCCCCCATGCTGTTCGGTTCATAGTTGACCGCACCGCCGAAGTTGCCGTCAAAACGCAGGTTGCCGTCCCGATGATAGTTGTGAACAGGGCACTGAGGTTTGTTGGCAGGAAGCGCGGCATAGTTGACCCCGATGCGGTAGCGATGCGCATCGGCGTAGGACATAATCCGGGCCTGGAGCATCTTGTCTGGCGAAAAGCTGATGCCGGGCACGATGTTGGAGGGTTCAAACGCGGCCTGCTCGATGTCGGCAAAATAATTATTCGGGTTGCGATTGAGTTCCATGATGCCGATCTCGATCAGCGGGTAGTCGCCATGCGGCCACACCTTGGTCAGATCGAAGGGATTGACGTGGTAGGTCTCGGCATCCTCTTCCGGCATCACCTGGACGCAGACGCGCCATTTCGGAAAGTCTCCCCGTTCAATGGCTTCGAAGAGGTCTCGCTGCGAGCTCTCCCGATCCTGCCCGACGATTTCGGCCGCCTGCGCATTGGTCCACGTCTTGATTCCCTGCATCGTTTTGAAGTGGAACTTGATCCAGAAACGCTCATCGTCTGCATTGATGAAGCTGTACGTGTGGCTGCTGTAGCCGTTGACAAAACGATAACCCTGCGGCAGACCGCGAGTACTCATCAGGATAGTGACCTGGTGCAGGCTTTCAGGGGAGAGTGACCAGAAGTCCCACATGGCTGTGCCGGAGCGCATGTTCGTCTTGGGATCGCGCTTCTGCGTATGAATGAAGTCGCCGAACTTATAGGGATCGCGTACAAAGAAGACGGGGGTGTTGTTGCCGACCATATCCCAGTTTCCGTCTTCGGTGTAAAACTTGACAGCGAAACCGCGCACGTCGCGTTCAGCGTCTGCGGCGCCGCGCTCACCTGCGACCGTCGAGAAGCGCAGCAGGCAGTCGGTCTGTTTACCTACTTCAGAGAATATCCTGGCCCTGGTATAGCGCGTGACATCATTAGTCACGGTGAATGTACCGTAAGCTCCCGAACCTTTGGCATGCACGACCCGCTCCGGTACGCGTTCGCGGTTGAAAGTAGCCATCTTCTCCAGGAGCTGATAGTCCTGCATCAGAAGTGGACCGCGGGGGCCGGCAGTCAATGAGTTCTGGTTATCCCCAATTGGCGCCCCGTGTGCCGTTGTCAGTTGTTTGCGTTCAGCCATCAATTACCTCCTCTGATTCTTGACAGTCAAAGTGAACTACCCCCACACTGCCTGCTGGCGAGAGCGACGGCTATGACACCTTAAGGACATACTCCCGGTTGTGACCTGGAGAACGCTTTAAGGCAAAAGAAAATCTGCGAGTTTCGCGTTTGAACGCTTCCCCGTTCGCGTGAGCTATGTTCGCTATGGCAGGGTCTCACCATAATATACAGAAACTCGACGACATTGTCCATTGCGCCATGTCCCGAACTCAAGGCAGTAGTGGCAAGGATACACCTGAAAATGGGCGATTACCAAAGGGTGATCACCCGTTCTTCGCCGTCTTTGAGCGCCTGCCGATTCCTGCTCAGCGAGATGGTGACGGCCACATAGGCAACGAGACCAAAGATCACATACGGCCAGGGGGTCAGACCGGCGACGGCAAACACGACCGCGCACACCAGCGCAGTCACGCTCACGCTGTAGGTGCCGATCGAAGCCATGCGGCTCCACCAGATCAGCAGCAGCCCCACCAGGCACACGACCCCGCCGATAAGCGGCGAAATCGCCAGTATGGTCGCCGCAGTCGTGATCCCGCCCGCGCCCCCCTTGAAGCCCAGATAAAGCGACCAGTTGTGACCGACCACCGCACACGCACCCGCCAGTGCCGCCGCCGCAGCCACCGCGATCACGTCCATTTCGGGGAAAAACGCACCCGCCGCGTAGCGAACTAATAGCACCGCCGCCGCGCCTTTGAGCGCATCACCCAACAGCGTGGGGATAGCCGCCTTCAGGCCGGCCGCCCGCCACGCATTGGTCGCGCCCGTGCGCCCGCTGCCCACAGTGCGGATATCCACTCCGTATATCCTGGTGGCCAGCAAACCGACCGGCACCGACCCGAGCAAATAGCCGAGCAGCCCACCCGCGACGATCAGCAGCAATTCCATAGTAGAGGCACCCTCAATCCTCGCGCCGTGCCGACCGCGGCCACGATTCCACTTCGCCCAACAAACAACGTCGTCCTGTGCCTTTCGCGAGCATACCCTAACTGAACTCCGGCTCTTCCTGAGACGGATCGCCCGGCAAGTCCGGTGGCGTCTCCATATCTGAGGGCAGGTCCAGCGACTCCTCTACATTCTCGCTCCGCATGTGTAGCTCCCCTTCTAGGGTAGCCCCCTCATCCAGCAGAAAGCTGTTCACATGCAGCGCGCCGCGCACGTAAGATCCTGCCAGCAGCTCAACGCGGTCTGCCCGAATCACACCGTCGAAATATCCCCGTATGCTCACGTTCCGGGCCCGGATCTCGCAGTTGACGCGGGCGGCCTCCGTCAGGATGACGTTGGCCAGCGTTTCCAGCAGCCCGCTCTCTACCACACCGTCAATGCGAATGCTGCTGTCGCTGCGCAACGCCCCGTTGTACGTGGCCCTGGGGCCAATGATGACCTCGATCGCGTCCGGCTGCGGTCGCTCGTTTCGTCGAAACACCTGTTATCCCCTGTAAAACGCCGCCAGCTGTCCCGACGACCGCAAGCAACTGCGGCCCAACCGACAAACGGTTTCCCCCCAACCTCACCGCGGTAAGCGCAAAAATGCCCTCATCTGCTGTCTGGCAGGCGAACTGATTACGGTGGGATGGGGCCTGAAATTCACTGCGCGAAGTCTAGCATAGGCACCCGAACCCGGCAACCTCGCTTTCCTGTTTCAGGGCGAGGAGAACCTGTCTGGCAGGGCTCCCAAGACCAGCTTCCGGGCCTCCGAGCCAGCGCCTCTCAATGGCCCCAGGCCGCCATTCTGGGAACCAGGACCGCTGCCGGACAGTTATTGTTAGCATCGGCCCTCTGCACAATACCGGCAGGGGGAAAAGGAAAGGAGAAAAATGAAACGGAATCTGTTCCTGGTCTTCTGGATTATCGGAATCCTTATGCCTATGGCCTGGCTCGTCCGGCCCTCGCCCCTGGCATACCGCATCTTCAACACACTCTTCAGCCCCGCCTGGATGCACATCCTCATGCACGGCCTGCTCTTCGCCGTACTGGGCGCCCTCCTGATGCCGCGCCTGTCCGGCACACCTGCCCGGCGCGTCGGCCTCACCCTCACCCTCGTACTCGCCGCCGCCATCCTTCAGGAGGGCTTCCAGCTCCTCAGCCGGCAGAGCGTCCTCCACCCGGACAACCTCTTTGACATCGGCGTCGACATGCTCGGCGGCCTCCTCGGCGTGTTGGCAGTACTGGTCTTCAAAACGTTTGCGGCCAAACGGGAAAGACGAAATCCGGCACTGACCATTTGATACGGGATTCCGAGAAGCCTGGTCTCGGTCGCCCGTATCAAATCCCGGACCAACTGACAACCGATCGCCACCATTCGTACAGCGGATGGCGCGCGCCGGGAACATAGCTGGCGCTCGACTGCATCTCGGCCATAGCTGCGCGAAGTACGTCCATGGGAACCCCGGTTGCATCCGCCCAAAGTTTCAATAGCTCCAGCGTATAAACCAACTCTACCGGCGGAATGAGTTGCCCTAGCACACGGCGGGCTTTTCGATCGTCGGTTGCGACGGCGCATCCGCGGTGAAAGGCTATCGCGCCGGTTACTGCCTCGCCGTCATCAAGATCAGCCGCTAACGCCACGAAAGTGGCCTCTTCTATCTGATTTTCCAATCGCGCCTGTTGAATCAACCCTTCGTCGAGCAGAGAACCTAGGTCCACAGGCTCCTGCACTTCCCTGCCATCGGTCGGACCGGGACGCCAGACGAACAGGGCTTCGCGCTCCACTACATAGTCGGCGACCCGGAACTGATATGGCAGCGCCGCAGTGATATCTCGCAGGTGGCCTGTCGCATAAAGGTTTAGCAGGCAGCTGGCATCGAGTAGGATCGAATCGAAACCACGCGTCACGACAAAGTGTACCCTTCAGACGTCTGGTACGGTAGAGTGCCGTCGTTCTCTATCGAAGGAACTTGCCATCTTCTACTGCTGTGGAACAGGTTTCTCCTCCCCGATAACCCTGCGCGTGAGATCGATGGTGAGCAAGCCAACTTGGCCTCCATTATGGAGAAACGAAGACTGTGCCAGCCCCTGGATCAGTCGCCTTGCTGCTACGCGGTCGACTCGCAAATAGCGGGCCAATTCGCCTTCGGTCAGCTTTCCGTCTTCATAGGCCAGTGCAGCCAAGTACCGGTATCGAACTGGCAAGACCCTTTCGTCGCTGGCATAGGGATGCATATCTGGCTGCGACTGTGCTTCTTGCGCCTTGAGTCCGCCCTCTCGAAACCGCTCCCATGCCCCGCCCGACAAAAGACGCAACGCCTCCAGGCGCAGCATCAACGCTTCCACCGACACGGAATATTGACCGGCCAGAAGGCAGATCTCCGCCCCCGTAATCTTGCCCCCGGTCGCGCGTGACATCTCAGCAAACCTGCGTCGCAAACCTGAGGTCGGCATCAGCAGGCAATTGGCAAAGGCATCCGCGAAGCGCTCCCCCGAACGCGAGCGACCGTGCCCACCCAACATCGATACCTCCGACCTGAAGCGGTCTGTGAGGAAGTGGCCGTACTCGTGCGCCAGAGACCATCGCTGCTGGTCCAAAGGATGACGGGCATTCAAGGCGATACAGCCGCCCAGCAACTCCGAATAACTGAACATACTCGCCACGCACGCGGGAAGTTCGATGCAGAAAACACGAAGCCCGACATCGTTCTCAAAAACCTCTCTCAAATTCAGGAGCGGCCCGTCGCCAAGCGCCAGACGGTGTCGTTCGGCCGAGGCCACATCCTCCGCTGCTACTTCGGGAGCGACCCCGCCCGTCGCGTATTGGGTGGGATAGTTGCGGCCTGACGACGCCTCGTTCAGCTTTTCAAGATACACATAGTCTTCGCACAATCGTTGAAATGTCTGGACCGCTTCCTGCATCGCGCCCTGGAGTTTCTGAGATTCCAAACTTGAGACGGCTGCGCGAAACAGTAAAGTAAAATCGGAAAAAACGCCCTTCGCGCCGACGAAATCACCCACCGGCCGGCCATACAGTCGGGCCATCTGTATCAGCTCATCCGGCCGGGTTCGCCGCTCGCCCTTTTCTAGTGCCGTAACGGTAGTACGGGCGACTTCCAAGCTGTCGGCTACCTCCTGCTGCGTCAGGCCGCGAGCCTTGCGTGCCGCCTGTAGGCGGCGTCCTATCACCGGTGGAGGAATCGTCTCGACTGCCTGCCCTTGCATGGTGCCTCCTGTCTGTCGGGAGGGAAGAAGTAAGTTACTTATCGTAATGACACACCGTCTGCTTTATGCAAGTAATTTGCTTTCCTCTGGTCGTCCTGACAACCCCTTCGGATGGACGGCCGTCCTACATCATGTAACCCGGGGTGTTTCCTTTCACTATGCAAATCCTACCACGTTTCCCTGACAATGTCAGGCTTAAAGCAAGGCTAAACTGAAAATATGTCAGAATTCGGTACAGTAGAGTTCGCACGTCGCACCAACCAGGACCTGCGCCAATCCTCTACCGGTGAATGAAACACCGCACAGTTTTTCAGGATTTCTCCCCCGGTCCAACCTGCCATATACGCGCAAGCCATGTAAAATAAAATGACCGGCAAACAACCCGTACGCGACCACCACACCACCGCCTCAACCGCCCCTGCGGAGCCCGCCCATGACCCTGCCGCTGCGCTCTCTCCTCTTCATGCCCGCCGACTCGCCCCGCAAGATCGCCCGCGGCGCCGGCCTGCCCGCCGACGCCATCATCGCCGACCTCGAAGACGCAGTGGCACACGCCCGCAAAACGGAGGCCCGCTCGCTTCTCGTCGACTCCTTCCGCACACTCCCCCAAGACGGCCCCCTTCGCTGCATTCGCATCAACCCGGTCCACAGCCTCTTCTGGCCCGATGACCTGCTCCAAACCTTCGCCGCCGCGCCCCAGGTCTACGTGATTCCCAAAGTCGAGTCCGCCGCCGACCTGCAAAGCGTGAATAAACAGCTGACAGAACTGGAATGCTCCGCCAAAATGCCTGTCGGAACTGTGCGCCTGCTGCCGATTGTAGAGAGTGCTGCAGGGGTGGTGAATCTGCCCGAAATCGCCCGCGCAGATCCCAGGATCGTGGCGCTTGCCTTCGGCGCCGAGGACTTTGCCGGCGATATCGGCGCACAGCGCTCGCGCGAAGGCTGGGAGGTCTTCTACGCCCGCAGCGCCGTCGTCACCGCGGCCGCCGCCTTCGGGCTACAGGCAATCGATACCGTCTATACCGACCTGGCCGACGACTCCGGTCTGGCCGATGAATGTGACACTGTTCAGAAAATGGGATTCCGCGGCAAACTGGCGATCCATCCTCGCCAGGTGGAGGTCATCAACCGCGCCTTCACGCCGGACCTCTCCGAAGTGGCCGCGGCGCGACGGCTCATCGCCGTCTTTGAGGCACACCAACGGGCCGGGCGTGGCGTCTGCGTTCTCGACGGCAAAATGGTCGATATGCCGATGTATCGTGCCGCACAGGATCTGTTGGCCAGGGCGGGGAATGGGACGGTAGGGGAACGCCCCAACTGAACTGTGAGAAGAGAGATCCGCTCTCTCTTCTCCATACCTTCCTCTAGTCGCGCACCGGACGAAGACCAAGATAAACGACGCGTCCGCCCAGCGTCTGCAAAATAGTGCGCGCCGGCTTCCACGGCAGAAGCTGATTCAACTCGGATGGACTCAACGGCGTATTGTTGTTGGCCAGAAAAACGCGGAAACAGGCCGCCGTCAGCGAAAGATGCTCGTTGATGTAGTCCGGGTCCTTGGTGCAACGGCTGCGCAGACACTCCCACAGGGCGTCTGTCCGGTGAACCTCCCCCGTCTCCGGGTCAATCCAATCCACGTCTTCCGTATTTCTGTGGTCCTGGAACCTGTCCCGGCACTCCGTGCATAGCTGATCGCGTAGGTACAGACGGAAATTCCGGCCGCTCTGCTCCCACCAATTGTAGTCGATGTGAAACTTTGTGTTCACGTCCGGTCGGAACCACTTGAGTTTTTGCTTGGACGCTGCCGCTGTCATCTCCTTCTTATCCCTCCTCGATAATCAAGATCCGGTGAATTTCGTGCGATTCCGGCTCTGCATCCTCATCTCACTTTGAAGAGTCCGTCCCCATAGTCCTGGAAGCGGGAATTGCTCAGCAAGGCAGAAAAGATCGGTCCCGGCGGACACCGCCAGAACATGTTGACCGCACTGTATATCGTCTTGACATGCGCCGTGCCCTGCGGGTTCAGCTTCGCAATCTCCGGCACGATCATATCCACAAGCTGCGCAAGCGCATCGTCGTTGCCTTCCAATCCGGCGTTGAACGCCTCCAGCCCCTCCCGGTCGTCGCATGAAACAATCTGTTCGAAGTCATACTCACAGGAGATCTGCACCTTGTTCATCTCGAGGCCGAACCTTAGCTGTTCCGCATCCACTCTCGCAATGCGGCTCCACTCCCGCCTCATGCGGCGCGGGCGGTAGTCAATGACCACTTCATCCGCCTCATTCGTCCGCTCCAGCGTGATCTGCGCGCTCACCGGAAGATTGTGCCCAACCATCCATTCCTTCAGACCGCACACATAGCGTCCGCTATGGACCACCCAAGCCGTGTGGCGGGTGCCCCAACGACCGTCGACCACCGTCACCATCGAACGCTCCTGCGCACTGTGCGGGAAAAGCGCACGCGTACGGCTGCTGAGCGGAAGCGTCCCGTACAGCCAGTGCGGGAAGGTCAGCGTAAAGCTGATGCTCGGTACGACCGACGAGACCGGCGTGCTCGCGCCGCTTTCGCCCCATTCGTCGTCCAGTTCCCACTCCATCTGCAGAAGTTCCACACTCAGGATTGCCCGGTTGTAGCGGCCTATCCTGGGACGCAAGAGCGGAGGGATGGTCTGCGCCTCCGGTGGTTCCAACCGCGCCAGGAACCACAGAGGGCCGCCGCCGCTCCCAATCTGGTCGAAGCGTTCGTCGTTCCCAAGCGCGTGGTTCAAGCTGATTACCTGCATCGCCTGCGAAACATCCTCAGACTGTAGATCGAGCTCCGGCAGCAACTCCTCAGGCGACATCGGCCGGTTCTGCATCTCAAGCAGCGCCTCGGCAATGTTCAGATGTCCCACATGAACCTCGGCCAGCATGTCGGCCAGCAACCAGTAGTCTTCAATAGCCACGAAATCTTCGTTCCGCTCCCCATCGCTCAGAACAAAGAGCAAACTCTCTTCGATCTCCTCCTGGTACAGAGAATGAATCTCCTCCGCCGAAAGGAGTGCCTCCTCATCGCCTGTCGCCTGACCATTGGTTCCGTTGAGCCGGTGGCCCGTCTGAAGATTGGCCGCAAATTCCCGGGTCTCGCCCGAGTCGGCAAAACCCACCCGGATTACATCGAAGGCGCCATGCTCCGGGTTCTGGCCCGCACGCGTCTCCAGGACTTCGCCCACCAGAAAGTCCATCGCTGGAAAGATGAGCGTCTCCCCAACATCATACAGGTTCATGGGCTGGTAGACCGCCCCCTTCTTCAGCTCGGACTCCATCCGCGCTGTCTCGCGGCGCTGGTATTCCTGGATCAGGCGCAGCGCCAGCTGGCTGGTCGTCATCGGTGACTCTGCATCCAGGATCAACTCATGGATAAAATCCAAATCTTCATCCGAAACTCTGAACTGATCGCGCCAAAATGAAGCAGTTTGGGTCCTTCGCAACAGCACGTCTTCCTCCTCCTGGAAACGCAGGCATCCCGCCTGAAAAAGTCGGCTCAGCGCCGCTCTCCTCGTGGCCAACAACGGCCCCGGCTCCGCGCCTTCGCGGTCTGTGTCCAAACAAATAAACTTCCCCGCCAGACCGCAAAAACTGCGCAAACCGTCGGACTGCAGAGTAAGTGAAAGGGCTCTCGTTCCAATTCTTTGCCCGCAACCGGCGTCAAGGCGGTTTTGCAGCCCAACAACGAAGTATAGCGGTTCAGGCCCCAAAATTCAAGAACGCGCCAATCTGAATTCCATCCCAAAGTGGGGCAACTTCTCCCCCACCTCTGTCAGCAACGAAATCACAGCCCTCCCACCATAAACTCCGAGGCAGAGGAAACGGCAGTTCTCTCTCCTCACTCCTCTCCACTCTCTCCTCGCCTTTGGGCGGTCGGGCCGATTAGGGCCGCCCATGTTGGGGGGGGGGGGGGCCCCCCCCCCCCCCCCCCCCCCAAAAAACACCCCCCCCCCCCCCGGGGGGGGGAACGGGGGGGGGGCC
>JAPPKG010000231.1:0-11360 GCA_026914085.1 Caldilineaceae bacterium
GGCGATCAGCCCCAAGCATCACACACAGGGCCTACCAAACAAGGTAAGGGGGGTTGTGTTTTCCAGAACTGGGACGACTTTAAGGTGAACACGCCCGAGAGGGCAAGCCATTCACAACACATGGGAGGTAGAACTCATGATCACAACTACCGAAACACAACTTGCCGCTGGGTTCGACAGCAGCTGTGCCCGACCTTTAAACGCGGAGGACTTCCTCTTCGAGGTCGATGGCGTGACTTACCAATCAAAACGACGCAAGCTCACTGGTGCGGAAATCATGGCGGTGGCCAAGATCCCTCCTTCGGACGGACTCATCCAACTTTTCCCAGACGGCACAACAGCCACAATCGCCCCAGCCGAAGAGGTCGACTTGGAACCTGATGTGAAGTTCAAGCGGCGCCCGCGGTTCAAGCGGGGCTGAGATGTCTGATCTTGGTACCCGGCTGGACAAGCGTCTTGATCGCGAAGAAGTCACCCTGCTCCGAGACTTCCCAACCGTACGACTGGACCGCGAAGCCAAGACCCTCATCCTGCCTCGGTACCAGCTCCCACATGGCTGGTCCCACAAAACGACTGATGTGCTATTCGTAATCCCAGACAATTATCCTGCAGGATGCCCTGACAATGTCTGTGTACGCCCGGATCTGCGACTGGCCGGCGGGCAGATGCCAGATGGAACCCTCGGATGTGAGTCCTACGGAGGCCGAGAGTGGCTACAACTGTCCTGGCATGTCGACTCCGGGGGCTGGATGCCGACCGGCGATCCTTCCGAGGGAAGCAATCTCGGGAGCTACCTCATCGGGGCATTGGGTCGGTTCGACGACCCAAGTTGAATGTCCAGCCTTAAGTTTACCGATCCACGCCATTGGGAGGCCCTTGAAAAACATCTTGCGGGAGGTGTGGGTGAGCGCTTCGCTTTCGCCCACACCCGGTATCTGCAAGAGACCAGTACAGGTCCTCTTCTTGAGGTGACCGGCATTGAGTTGATCGAGGATACCGATGTCACGGGTAACACGACCGGTTGGTATCTGAGTGACAATGCCCTTGATCGAGTCCACAATGCTGCACTCCGCGGCAGCTATGGGCTTATCGAATTCCACAATCATTCCGTCGGGCCTCCCAGATTCTCACACATCGACAAAGCCAACATCCCACCGATGGCTTCTTACGTAGCATCGCTCATACCGGATCAACCCTACGGTGCTGGCGTATATGCGGAAGGACGTGTTTACGTTGAACACTGGACTAAAGACGGCAACGACATCCATCGAGGAGAGTTCCGCTCAGTCATTGTTTGCGGCCACCAACTCCGCCTCGTCAACGCTCCTGCCCCCACCAAACGCAGGCGCTTAGCCCGACAGGATGATCTCCTCGGGGCCTGGGGGAGTGCCACTTTAAAGGGACTGCGGGTCGCAGTTGTCGGCCTCGGTGGAACAGGATCACACGTGGCGCTTGCCCTCGCCTACCTGGGTGTGGGCGAATTGCTACTCCTAGACAGCGACTGTGTGGAGACCACCAATCTGAACCGGGTGGTGACTGCAGGAGTGGCCGATGTCGGCGCTCCTAAAACCCTGGTAGCGCGCCGTCGCCTGCGTGAAATTGATCCCGGGCTCAGATGCACCGCCCTAGCAGCCATAACTCCTGACAAACCCCACCCCGAACTCGAGGATGTCGATCTCATCGTCGGCTGTGTCGATCATGATGGGCCCCGGGACCGACTCAACCAGATAGGGGTAGATACGGCCACCCCCTATCTTGACATCGCCACTGGCATAGACCTTGATGCGGAGGTGCCCATCATAGGCGGTCGGGTGATTTTCGTACGGCCTGGTGGTCCCTGCTTGCACTGCTTTGACGAACTAGACCCTATGGAAGTCGGCCGCTGGGCAAAGGACCCCAGCCAACAAGCGTTGGACAGGCAGCACGGTTACGGAACCTTGGAACCCGATCCCGCTGTAGTCCACCTCAACGGTATCACAACTTATGCCGCCATAGGTGAACTCATCGCCTGGATTGCGGGATGGCGATCTCCAGCCCAGTTTCTCGACATAGATCTGTCAGGATTCTTGGAACAAAGCCCTGGGACGCCAGGGTCCAGAGCTACACCACGACGACCCTCTGAACCCCTCTTCGACTGTTTGAGCTGCAGTCATCTTCGTGGTTCACCGGTAATGGGACAAGCAACCACGGCTCCACGATCTAAGGGATAGTTATTGTGCAACAGCCAGACCTATTAAATCCTTCGGAGTCGCCAGCCCAAGATACTACGAGAGAAGCTAGCTCGAGCTCTCTCCCTTGGATACGCAGCACTCTCTGTAAATTGGTTCGCCTGTTTCGACGCATCGGTCATTTGTTGCAAAATGCCTACAGCGCCGTTCGACAACAAAGCCTTAAGTTTGGTGATTATATAATACCGCGTGTGCTAAGAGGTATACTCTGGCTACAAACCAGTTGCAGAATAGCCGCTCAAGTACATAGTAGTTTAATAGATGCGTTCTTCACCTGGACTGACAGACTAATAAGGAGAACGCTTAGGGCATTACTCGTTGTCATAATCTTGATAGCTCCAGTCTCCTATTTATCCCCCGCACAGGGTTGGTTTCTTTTCAATTGGCTCGCGATTGTTTTCCCTGGCACTTTGATTGGTGTCTGGTTTCCTACTCGGCGCGATCGGGCCACATCCTTCTTGCAAAAACATAGTGGCCGGATTCTTGGTTTCATTTCTTTCTTGGTGACTGTAGTGTCGTTTAGATATGGCTTCGCGCTGTGGGAGTGGACTAATAGCCTGTCATCTGTGCTGGCAGTCTTACTGTGGCCTTACCTCATTTGGACCGGTGTAGGATCCTTTCTGTTTTATGTCATGCCAGATAGTTGGCCCAGACTCCGAGGATGGATAGCTACCTTCACATTGGTCTCAGCAGTATTGGCTGGACTATTCCTTTTTCTCCTCCTCCTGACAGCCAGCCAGTTCTAAAAGGGACCATGGGGGACCTGGCCTGGACTTGGCATAAGCTATTGATTCCAGTTCAGGCTTCGCTGGCGCGTTGGGTTAGGTGTTGCACCTCTGTTGGAAATGTGTCCTGACGGCCATAGTGCTCTGTTGTGGTTGCTTGAGGCTGCTGGCCCATGTGGGACATGTTCCCTCCCCCCTTGGCAATTGCGGTAACATCCAAGACGACTCAAGACGCTATTGGGGTTCTGGTCCGCGAAGCATGAACGTACGTTTGGCATGTTGCAGCAGATGGAAGAGAGGATGTCGCATCTGGGATGGTGGCAGGTAAGTGGCTTGGTACAACGTGCTGATTGCTGGTGACGGGGGACACCGGGCGTGATGATTGAAGGTGAACCGTTATGACTGTTGACTCCAAGGGCCGCGGGCTCTTTATCGTCGACAACAGCGTTTCCGGTTGGACCGGACGTCGGTACTTGGAAGAGTGGACCAGCATTGCGGAGGCGTTCGACATCGCTACCGGTTTTTTCGAGATCGGGTCCCTGCTAGCCCTTGACGGCAAGTGGCAGGGGCTCGACAAACTCCGAATCCTGATGGGTTCGGAGACTACCCATCGGACACGGAGGGCCATACTCGATGCGGTCAGGACAACAGCGGTTGACAGGCTTGATGGGAGTTTGGAGGAAGTCAAGGACACAAACCCTTTCCTGCACGGAGTTCCTGCCATCCTCGAAGGGCTTCGCTCCGGGCAGATCGATTGCCGTGTCTACGACAAAGGTAAGTTCCACGCGAAGGCCTATATCACCCACGCACGGCTCGAAGTCGTGGGTTCTCAGGCACTGGTGGGTTCAAGCAACTTCACAAGGCCGGGTCTATCGGAGAATGTCGAACTGAACGTCCAGATACAGAGTGCGCGTGAGGTCGCGCAGCTCCAAGAGTGGTTCGAGACGCATTGGAGGGAAGCGAGAGAGGTTACCGAGGTCGTGATCGAGACGATCTCGCGCCATACGCGTCTGTTCTCGCCGTTCGATGTCTACGCGAAAGCCTTGCAGCAGTACTTCAGGGGACACGAACTGACAGCGACCGAGTGGGACGAGACACGGTCCCGCATGTTCCGGCAACTTGATCGCTATCAGAAGGAGGCGTATTGGGCGCTCATGAAGATCGCCCGTCGGCACAGGGGGGCGTTCCTTTGCGACGGTGTGGGTTTAGGAAAGACTTTTGTCGGGCTGATGCTGATCGAGCGGTTGATCCTTCACGAGGGCAAGCGTGTGGCACTGTTCGCTCCCAAGGCCACCAAAGAGGGGGTATGGGAACCCCACCTGCATCGGTGGCTTCCGCACATTGGGGGTGTCGGCGGTGGCGCGGACTTCAGCAGCCTAGCCGTCTTCAGCCACACTGACTTGGGACGAAAGGGGGACTATCCGGCGCGTTTGAAGCGTGTTGCGGAACTCGCCGACGTCGTCGTCATCGACGAAGCGCATCACTTCCGTAACCCAGGCCGGCGGGGTGACCCCGAGGCAGGAATCGAACCCTCACGGTACTACCGCCTTTTCGACTTGCTCAGCAATACAGAACGCCCCAAGACCTTATTCATGCTGACAGCTACGCCTATCAATAACCGCCTAAGCGACTTCCGCCACATGGCCGAACTATTCACGGGCCGCGATGAGGCATACTTTGCCGGATCGATCGGCGTGAACAACCTACGGGCGTACTTCAACCAGATGGAGAGGGAGCTTCGCAACCGGCTGGGACAAGACGCGGTGGATGCCACGGAGCACATGACCGAAGCCCAAGAGATTCTCTTCAATGACACCTTCTTCCGAGAACTCGTCGTCCAGCGGAGCCGCGCTTATGCGCGTGAGAGTCAAACTCGAGAGCACGGTAGAGCAGCCGCCTTTCCCGACCGGAAGGACCCTAAGGTGGCCGCGTACTCCATCCGCAAGACCTACGGCCGGATGCTCGACCTGGTTGAGAAGGCTTTCGCTAAGGAGAATCCGCTCTTCACGCTCCCCATGTACTACCCGCTTCACTGGTACCAGGGAGACGACAAGAACGTGGACCCGTTCGAAGAGAACCGTCAGAAACAGGTGGTTGGTCTCATACGAACGAACTTTCTCAAGCGCTTCGAGAGCTCAGTCGCCGCTTTCGAGCTCTCCTGCGACCGCCTGCTCCGAAAACTGCTCTCGTTCGTTGAAGTTCACAGTAACAGCGACGCCGAAAGGAACCGCCTCGATCGGTGGAAGACGCAGAATGCCGAAGTCTTGGGATACGTCCCCCGTCAGCGCCAGCTCTGGGGGGAACAAAGTGAAGAGGAAGACGACGAAGACATCGTTCCCCCGGAAATGCTAGAGGCGGTCGAACGTCTCGACCGTGCGGACTTCGACGTCAGCGAGATGCTGTTTGAGACGTTCCTAGACCTCGACCAAGTTGCACAGTTCTTGAACGAGGCTCGGAAGTTTGAACCTAGGCATGACGACAAGCTCCAGAAGCTCATCCGGCTGCTGAAGTCAAGAGCGTTGGCCGACCAGAAGATTCTGATCTTCACCGAGTTTGCCGACACAGCACGCTACCTCAAGCGGCATCTGGACGAAGCTGGTATCGAAGGCGTTGAACAGGTGGACAGCGCCACGAAACGCAATCGCGCCGATGTCATCCAACGCTTCGCGCCCTACTACAACGGACTCTCGTCCCCAGAACTCGCCCACCAAGGCCGTCGGGAGATTCGCGTCCTTATCTCCACCGATGTCCTCTCGGAGGGCCTCAACCTCCAGGATGCCTCACGGATGATCAACTACGACATCCACTGGAATCCGGTGCGTCTCATGCAACGCATTGGCCGAGTGGACCGTCGCATGAATCCTGCAGTTGAGGATCAGATCATTGCCGACCATCCCCAAGCTGCCGAGACGCGCGGTGCTGTCTGGTTCTGGAACTTCTTGCCGCCCGACGAGCTGAACGACATCCTTACCCTCTACACAAAAGTTACCCAAAAGACACTGATGATCTCAGAAACCCTGGGTATCGAAGGCAAGAAGCTTCTTACGCCGGAGGACGACTACGAGGCTCTGAAAGAATTCCACCATGCCTACGAGGGCACACGCACAGCCGTCGAGGACATGCACCTCGAGTACCAGGCGTTGATCCAAACTCATCCTGACCTGGAGGCGCGTCTCGCTCAGTTCCCTGGCGCGATCTTTAGCGGCCGTAAGCGTCCGGCAAAGGGTGTGCGTGGTCTGTTCCTCTGCTACGCACTTCCAGCACTCGACAAGGAAAGGAACGAGTTCACCGAGGAGGCCGGTACCACACGCTGGTATCTCTACGACCTCGACCGCGAGACAATTGTTGATAGGCCAGGCGACATCGTTAACAGCATCCGATCAAAGCCCGCCACTCGCCGGCGCTGCACTATGGAAGAGAAGAGCCTCCTTGATGTTCGCGGGCAGATCGAGAAGCATATCAAGAACAGCTACCTGAAACGGGTGGATGCTCCATTGGGCATCAAACAGCGGCTTGTCTGCTGGATGGAACTGAACTAGGGCTGATCGATGCAGACCGACCACCGCCAACGCCTCGCTGACATCCGCCGTTTTGACCAACTGGTCGTCTATCTCCGCGATGACCTCAGCTGGCCGATCGAATCGGATGACTTTGAGGAAATGACATTCGAGTACACGCCGGGGGAGCTTGGCATCGACGATAAGAATACGGCCAAAATCCAGGAGATCAGACGTCTGCGCCCCTTAGCGCCTAACCAGCCATGGGGCATTTTCTTTGTCAAGTTCGAGCCGAAGCGCTTGCCTGTCGTAGCCCTGCGTCGCATCCTCGGCCAAGTCACCCTCAAGCGACGCGCCTCTGCCAACCCGTCCGAGCGGCAAGCTTGGGCCATTGATGACCTGCTCTTCGTTTCCAACTATGGGGAGGGCATGGAGCGCCGCATCGCCTTTGCGCACTTCTCGCAACCGGCGAGCGGCCGTGACCTGCCCACGCTCAAAGTGCTCGGTTGGGACAATCTGGACACGCCGCTCCACCTCGACGCCGTCGCACAAGAGCTAAATGACCACCTCACCTGGCCCGAAAACGAGGACGACCACGATGCTTGGCGCGATCGATGGCGCTCCGCCTTCACACTGCGCCACCGCGAGGTCATCACCACCTCAAAGCAACTCTCCGAGCGCCTGGCCAGATTGGCCCGGGCGATCCGCTACCGCATTCAGACAGCATTAGCCATTGAGCCCGAGACTGGTCCGCTCACCAAACTTATGAAAGAGTTTCAGACCGCACTCGTCCACGACCTAAACAAGACAGACTTCGCCGACATGTACGCCCAGACCATTACATACGGACTCCTCTCGGCCCGGATCGCCGGCCCGGCGGGCCGCAACGCGGACGACCTCGCTGCGCAGATGCGGACGAACCCGTTCCTGAACGAACTCATGGACACCTTTCTTCACCTGGGAGGACCCCACGAGAAATCGAGCGGACTTGGTATCGACTTCGATGAGCTGGGCATCTCCGAGGTTGTGGAACTCCTGGACCAGGCCAACATGGAAGCCGTAGTACGCGATTTCGGTGACCGCAACCCCACGGAAGATCCGGTCATTCACTTCTACGAGAGCTTTCTCGCCGACTACGACAGGGACCAGAAAGTGAGTCGAGGTGTCTTCTATACGCCGCGTCCCGTGGTCTCATACATCATACGCTCGGTGGACGAACTGCTCCGCGCGGAGTTTGGCCTCGAGGATGGCTTGGCCGATGTCACAACCTGGGCTGAGATCACAAAACGCCTCAAAGACCTCAAGATTCCGGACGGCATCGCGCCGGACCAATCTTTTGTCCAGATCCTCGACCCGGCCACTGGCACAGGAACCTTCCTCGTGGAGGTCATAGACCTCATTCACAACACAATGAAGGAGAAGTGGCAATCGCTGGGCCACGCCGAACAGCAGATCGTAGCCCTGTGGAACGATTACGTCCCTAAACACCTCCTGCCTCGCCTACACGGCTACGAAATCCTGATGGCCCCCTACGCCATCGCACACCTCAAGATCGGCCTCAAACTACATGAAACCGGCTATCGCTTCGAAACCAACAAGCGGGCCCAGGTCTACCTGACTAACGCGCTCGAGCCACCCGGTGATAAGCAACTGAGACTCGATCTCCTCCCGGCGCTTGCACACGAGGCCGCAGCGGTTAACGAAGTCAAGCAGAACCAGCGTTTCACAGTGGTGATCGGCAATCCACCATACCTAGGGGAAGCCGGTCGAGGTGGTACCTGGATAGCAGCACTAATGCGGGGGTGGGAAGCTCAGCGTGAACGGAGCACCTTGAGCTACTTCGAAGTCGACGGAGAATCCCTCAATGAGCGCAACCCGAAGTGGCTTAACGACCTCTACGTCCGTTTTACACGACTCTCCCACTGGCTGTTGGAGCAGGCTGGTAGTGGAGTTCACGGGTACATCACGAACCACAGCTACATCGACAACCCGACCTTCCGAGGCATGCGATGGGCCCTGCTCACATCCTTCGACAAGCTCTTTCTGCTCGACCTGCACGGAAACCTGAAGAGGAAGGAGACAACACCCGACGGACGCAAGGACGGCAATGTCTTCGACATTGAACAGGGAGTAGCAATCGGTCTGTTCGTTAAGAAATCTCCGGGCGCCCACATGTTCTCCGCTGCTCGTTTGCGTCATGCGGACTGCTGGGGAGCAAGGGCTGACAAGTACAAATGGCTACAAGACCACAGTGCCGCCAGTTCCAAGTGGGCCGATGTCGCTCCTTGCGCAGAGTTCTATCTGTTCAAGCCTTTTGAAGGTGTGGGGACGGATGGTTACTCAGACTGGCCCTCGATCAAGAGAATCATGCCGGTTAATTCAGCCGGAATTGTCACGGCTCGCGATCCACTCACAATCCACTTCGATTCTGAGACCGTGTGGAAAACAGTGACCGACTTCTGCAGAATTGACGATGAAGCAGCCCGCGCCAAGTACAAGCTTCGGAAAGACACTCAAGAATGGAAGATAGCGTGGGCCCAAGAAGACCTGCACCTGGCAGGGCCGTCCTGGCATGACATCAAGCCGATACTCTATCGCCCTTTCGATATCCGATTCACGTACTACACCGGGCAGTCGCGAGGGTTTCTGTGCAGGCCGCGTTCCGATGTCATGCTCCATTTGCTTGCGGGGGAGAACATAGGTCTGGTGACCTGCAGGCAACAGGCGCGGGATAGTGACCGGTGGGCGCAAGTGTTCGCCACGTCCCGGATCTCAGAGAGCTGTGCCATTTCGAACATAACCCGAGAGATCAACTATGTGTTTCCGCTCTACCTCTATCCGAGGGTAGGCAAAGCCGACCGAACCGCACTTTTCAGCCGATGGCCTAAAGGCAAGAACGGTCGCACACCGAATCTCGACTCGGGATTTGTCAAACAGATTGCAAGTGCCACCGACCTGCGGCTCGATAGCGACGGCCGCGGCAACTTCGACGACACCTTCGGCCCCGAGGACGTCCTCGCGTACATGTATGCGGTGTTCCATAGTCGTGGTTACCGCAACCGCTACGACTCACAACTCAAGCTCGACTTCCCCCGAATTCCGCTGCCAGGAGGGGCTGAGCTCTTCCGAGAGTTGGCGGAAGCTGGCCATGAGTTGCTGGCCCTACATCTACTGGAATCGCCGAAGCTCGATTGGCCAATCACCACCTACACAGGTCCCAGGAAACCCGTAGTTGGCCGCGTTGGTTGGTCGGACGGGACCGTCTGGCTGGACGCTGGCAAAACCAACGCTCGCCAGGGCCACCGCGCCATTGTGCCCGGCACCATCGGATTTTTAGATGTGCCCGAGGAAGTTTGGGACTTCCGAATCGGTAGTTACCAGGTGTGCCACAAGTGGCTTAAAGACCGCAGAACCCGGGTTCTCTCCGGCGAAGACATTGTCCACTACCAGAGAATCGTCATCGCTTTGGATGAAACCATCCGCATCATGTCCAAGCTCGATGAAATAGCCGTAGCCCACGGCGGCTGGCCCGACGCATTCTCGACCGGATCGCTGACATAGACTGCTCCGGGCGATGCACTTGACGGTTCCCGTCCCTGCGGTCCCGGCTACTAGCCGAGAAGCCTCGGTGAGTAATCTTCTCAATCTGCCTCCAACTACCTAATTGGGCGGTGAGTGCGTGGTTCACCTTCACCGCCCCTTCTGGGCGTGAGCCGGACTTCCGGGTAAGGATCGTGAAGTACGGCCTCGCGGGCCAGCTGGCTTGCTCGGAGGTCCCTTCGTGATCACCTCAAATGTCATTCACCGTACGTTTCACATTCGCTACGGCGCTAAAAGCGGTACCGCCTTTGCTATCGATCGCAGTAACCGTCAATACCTCATCACGGCCCGACATGTAGTTCCCGACATTGTTGATGACGACATCCTGCACATCTTCCACGAGAAACAGTGGAAGATGGTTGAGGTCAAAGTGGTCGGGACCGGCGAGGGCGGGATTGATGTTGCTGTCCTGGCCTGCCTTGTTCGGTTGGCACCCTCCCTTCCGCTGGAAGCGTCGGTGGCGGGCCTTACCTACGGGCAGGATGTCTACTTCCTCGGGTTTCCCTTTGGATGGGATGCCGGCGCGGAAAACATCAACCTCAACTTCCCACTGCCATTCGTGAAATCTGGGATTGCCAGTGCAATAACCTTTGACGATCCAGCTCATATCTATGTCGATGCGCACGGGAACCCGGGGTTTAGTGGCGGCCCGCTGGTCTTCAAGGATCCGCAGGGTGGCCCGACTGAATTCAGTGTGGCCGGCATTGTGTCGAATGCTCCGACACCGCTGCTCACTCCTGTCGTGAACAGCGCAGGCAAACCGGTTGACACCTTAGGAGGTTCTGGAGCGTTCCTTGCTGAGAACCAGGGTTTCGTGGTTGCGATAGGCATTCGCCACGCTACAGAGATTATTGACGCGAATCCCGTAGGGTTCGAATTGCCCGAGGACGAGGCCAAATAATGACAACCCGAACGGGCTGCTCGATCAAAACCGGCCTCGGCGCCGACATTGCCGATCCTGATCCGCCGGTGCCCGCCGTGATCGAGTAGCTATCCCGTAACGGGGGGCGTCGAAAGCCAACTCGTTCGCCAGGTTCATGCCGACGTTCCCGGGTCGGAGATGGCGGCAAGCCCTAGAGTTTGCGCCGCCGCCCCAAGTTGCCGATCACCGGTTACCACGACCAGGTCATCAATGTCCACCGACGCCGCCGCGACGAGCAATCGCGTCATAGGCTCTCAACTCCAAATCCTCGGCCAACTGGCCGGCTCTTTCCACCCAAGTCCGCAGTGACCGCCACTATTTCAACAGCCCTGCTCCCCCGCCGTGATGTCCTGACTAGTCGGCCGGTTTGGGGATGGGGGGTGTCGGC
>JAPPKG010000374.1:0-11315 GCA_026914085.1 Caldilineaceae bacterium
TCCAAGTGCAATCGCACATTAGCTCTTTCTCGTTACATAGGCTTAGTAGTTACGATTAGTGCAAGAATTGAGGGTGTCACGCTCTGCCCGCTCCTCGTGAGCAAGATTCATACAGGATTCCGCAGTGTGCTAGTAGGCGAGCTGCATCAGCAGATCCTGCAATATACCCAGTACGATGAAGACGACGATCGGGGAGATATCGATCATGCCGATTGGCGGGATAAGCTTGCGGGCGGGTTCGAGCACCGGTTCGGTTACCTGAAAAAGGAGTTGCACAATGGGGTGATAGGGGTCCAGGTTCGGGATCCAGGTGATCAAAATCCGAATCAAGAGGACGAAAGTATAGATTTGGAGTACTCGGGCCAAGAGCAGGAAGATCACGACAACTCCTTACGTTATTAGGACGATACGCAGGTATCATCTGTGTCGAGAAGGCGGCACCTGTACTGTCAATTATGTATCACTATCGTCTCCGCCCAGCTCCTTGCTGCGGCGATAGGCGGTATCGACTGCATCGATGAGGGCAGAACGTACGCCGGCGCGCTCCAGCACGAGTGTACCGGCGGCGGTTGTGCCCGCGGGACTGGTCACACGGTTGCGCAGGTCGGCCGGATGGAGGCCGCTCTGGCGCATCAGCTCGACGCTGCCCGCTACTGTCTGCAACACCATTTGTTGGGACTGGTCGCGGCTGAAACCGATATGTACACCTGCATCGATGAGAGCCTCGAGCAGGAGATAGACGAAGCCGGGCCCGGAGCCGCTCAAGCCGGTGGCCATATCGAGGTAATGTTCCTCGGCGACGTAGATGGCCTCGCCCATGGCCTCAAGGATGGCCTGGGCGGCGGCGCGGTCGGTGTCGGATACGGCGGCGGTGTCGGTCCAGACTGTCATGCCTTTGCCGACCTGGGCGGGGGTGTTGGGCATGGAGCGGACGATTTTGTGGTGGCCGAGGCCTGATTGGAGCGTTTCGATACGCACACCTGCCATGATACTAACTACGAGCGCGTCGTGGGACAGGTTTCCACCCAGGTCTGCCATGACGAGGTCGAGGACCTGGGGCTTGACGGCCAGAACGACGACTGAGGCGCCGTTCACAGCGCGGGCGTTGTCGGTTTCGGTGGCCACGCCGTATGTGTCGTTCAGCAGTTCGCGGCGGGCGGGCACGGGCTCGGAAACGCAGATCTGTGTTGGGCTAAGGAGCCGGTTGCTGATGAGTGAGCCGATTATGGCCTCACCCATTGCGCCGCCGCCGATAAAGGTCGTCTTGCCGTGTAGCTGACTCATTCGTACTCCCTGTGGCCGAAGATGGCTGTGCCGACGCGCACGATTGTGGCGCCCTCCTCGATGGCGACTTCGAAGTCGCTTGTCATGCCCATGGACAGATGCTGCCAGGTTGCCTGAGGAAACTGTGCGGGGGGGAAGGTATGCCGCAGCTCCTGAAGCAGGCAGCGGAGCTGGCGGAAAAGCGGTCTTACGACTTCGGCGTCGCTTACATACGGGGCCATCGTCATCAGGCCGCAGTAACGCAGTGCGGGCAGGTCCAGCAGGGCGGGCAGTGCATCGACCAGACTTGCGGGGGAGAAGCCTTGTTTGGTCAACTCGCCGCTGACATTGACTTCGAGGAGGACGTCGAGCGAGCGGTCATTTTCGGCGGCCAGCCGGCTGAGGCGCTGGGCAATTTTGGGCCTGTCGACAGCATGTATGAGGCAGATTGCGGGGTTGGCCGACCGTGATTGAGAGGCAGGCGGTCCCAGCGCCAGTTTGGCTTTGCGGCTCTGGATCGTGCCGATGGCGTGCCAGCGGATTGGGTCCAGCCCGGCTGCGGCGGCGGCTTCGGCCTTCTGCCAAAGTTCTTCCACCCGATTTTCGCCGAAGTCGACCTGACCGGCGGCGGCGGTCTCGGCGATCAGCGTCAGCGGTTTTGTCTTGCTCACGGCGACGAGGGTGATTTCGTCTGGGGACCGCTGCGCGCGCTGCGCGGCCTCGGCCATGCGTGCGCGTACCTGGAGCAGGTTTTCAGCAATCGTCATGGCTGGTCGTCACAGTTGGCGTAACAGGCGGTGCGCTCGTGCATCGCTGGAAATCATGTTACCAAATAGGCGCCCGTGCCGCGAGGAGGGCACCTCTAAGACACCTTATTGTCGCCAATTGTTCAGATTTCGTCCAATTGAGAATTTTTGGTAGCAGGGGGCTGCCCGGCGTAGCGAGGAATGCGTGTACACGGAGAGCGGGCTTTATTTGATTATGGCCGGGAGCAGGGCGTAGAACTCGGTGGATTTGACGACATCGGCCAAGGGGACGCTGTCGAGGACGGTGTGCGCGGTGACTTCGTCGCCGGGGGCGAAACCGATGCTGGGGATACCGGCTTTGCCGCGCCAGTAGATGCCGTTGGTGCTGAAGTCCCACTTGCCTGTGGGCGCGTCGGGGAGGCCGATGAGCTTGCGGGCCTCCTGACCTGCCTGGACGAGGGGTTCGTCCTCTTCGAGCGCCCAGGCGGGAAAGTATTTTTCGACGGGAAAGACGAAGCCGGTGTAGCTGGGCTCGTCGTAGTAGAGCATCTCCAGGGTTACGTCGCCGGCCTGTTGGTTTGCCTGGGGGATGAGGCCGCGCACCTGCTCGATGACGGCGTCGAGATCTTCGCCGAAGGTGACGCGGCGGTCGATGTAGACGGTGCACTGGTTGGGGACGGCGTTGATGCTGGGCGTTTCGACTTCGATGTCGGTGGCGGTGATTTTGCCGGGCCCGAGGAAGGGGTGGTCGCCGAGGTGGGGTTCGAGACGGCTGATGCCATCGACGAGGGGGAGGGCCTTGTAGATGGCGTTGTCGCCGAGGTGGTTGCTGGCGGCGTGGGCGCTGCGGCCCTTGGCGACGGCCTTCAGCTCGACACGGCCTTTGTGGCCGCGATAGATCTGCATTTTGGTGGGTTCGCCGATGACGACGAAGTCGGGGCGGATACCCTCGTGTTCGACGAATGCGTGAGGGGCGATGCCGTCGCACCATTCTTCCATGTTGCCGAAGTAGTAGGCGGTCCAACCGTCGAGCAGGCCAAGGCTGCGGGCGATGGCGAGACCGTAGATCATGCCGGGCGTGCTGCCCTTTTCGTCGCAGGCGCCGCGGGCGTAAAAGATGCCGTCCTCGACTTTGCCCTCGAACGGATCCCACTCCCATTCGTCTGCGGCGCCGATGCCGACGGTGTCGATGTGGCTGTCGTAGACGAGGATGCGTTCACCGTTGCCGATTCGGCCGACGGTGTTGCCCATGGCGTCGAACCGGATTTCGTCGAAGCCGAGTTTGCGCAATTCAGACTGGACGCGTTCGCCGACGGGACCGATTT
The DNA here is from genome assembly GCA_026914085.1 of Caldilineaceae bacterium. GTDB lineage: Bacteria > Chloroflexota > Anaerolineae > Caldilineales > Caldilineaceae > Bin5. Next base: position 3,335 of record JAPPKG010000374.1, read on the forward strand.
GGGAATCGATGGAGGGGATGGCGCAGATCTCACGGAGTAAGGTGATGATATCGTCGCTGTGCTTGTGGACGGCGGACTGGATAGCAGGGATGTTGATTTCGGACATGGATGGACTCCGAGAGGGGGGTGATTCATGTGCGTTCAAATGGAAAACACACGTATTGCGTATTGCGTATTTCGAAAGGGCGGACTGGACAGGTGCGATACCATTGTCGGAGGCGCGGAAAAATCCTGGTATAAGACGGGACTTGCATTGGCTGCGGTCAGCCTTTGAGGGCACCGGCCATGATGCCTTCGATGAAGTAGCGCTGCATGGCGAAGAATATAATGATGATGGGAATGACGGCGATGACGGCGCCGCCGAGGACAAGGCCGTACTGGTCGTTGTAGGGGCCGCGCAGGGTGGGCAGGGCGAGGTTGATGACGTACATGGTTGAATCGTTGAGGACGATGAGGGGCCAGAGGAAGTCGTTCCAGGAGGCCTGGAAGAATATGATGCCCATGACGGCCAATGCGGGGCGCAGATTGGGCAGGGCGATGCGGAAGAAGATACCCAGCTCGCTGGAGCCGTCGATGCGGGCGGCCTCCATCAGCTCGGTGGGCAGGGCCAGTGCGTACTGGCGGGCGAGGAAGATACCGAAGGCGCTGGCGGCGAAAGGAATTATGAGAACCCAATAGGTGTTGAGCCAACCCAGTCTGACCATCATCGTATAGAGGGGGATAAGGACTACTTCAAAGGGAAGGGTAAAGCTGGCCAGGACAAGGATGAAGAGAACGCGCCGGAAGGGAAAGTCATATTTGGCGAAGGCGAACCCGGCCAACATGCAGAGGAAGAGGGATAGGGCAGTGCGGCCGACGGCGACGATGGCGGTATTGAAGAACCAGCGCAGGTAGAGCGTTTCGCCGAACAGGGTTATGTAGTTATCGAGGTAGGGTTCTTTGGGGATGATCTGGACCGGAAAGGTGAAGATTTCATTTTGCGGTTTGAATGAGGCGGAGATCATGTAGATGAAAGGGACGGCGGCCAGTACCACGCCGATCAGGAGCAGGACGTTTGCCAGACTGACAAGAAACCCATTGCGAATACGAATTGCAGAGAATCTCGGGCCTGTTGCGGGGGTAGCTTGAACGCTTGTAGTCATGGATTGCCTCTGCTCTGAAGCGAACTGATGTGATCAGAAGAACGGAAAGCCACCTGAATCGATGCCAGGAAAGACGGAATGGCCATCGACGGTCTTACTGATCTTCGCGGAAGGCGCCGAAGAAGCGCAGGTTAAGAATGGCCAGGATCACGATGATCGTGACCAGTGTATATCCGATAGCGGATGCGTAGCCCAGGTTGAAGTAGGAGAAGCCGGTATTGTAGAGGTATTGAACGATACTCAGGGACTGGTCACGGGGGCCGCCACCGGTAAGCAGATAGGGCTCGGCGAAGATCTGGTAGGAGCCGTTGATTGCGGTTACGGTTACAAAGAGGATGACCGGGCGCATGAGCGGGATGGTGATGCCGATCAAGACTTGCCACCAATTGGCGCCATCGATTGCGGCAGCTTCTTCCAACTCTTTGGGGATATTCTGCAGGCCGGCGACAAAGTAGAGCGAGTTGATACCGGTAAAACGCCAGATAAGCAGCAGGATGATGGAAAGCTTCACGACTCTGGCATTGCGAACCCAGCCCACCTTTGCCTCTTCACCAAAAAACCGCATCAGATAGCTGTTTATGAGGCCGGAGTTATAGTCGTAGAGGATGCTGAACATCAGGCTGGCGATGACGGCGGAGGTCAGTAGGGGTACAAAGTAGGAGAGGCGGTAGAAACTTTTTGCATTGGCCCAGGGCACCAGTCTGGAGTTGACGACGACTGCCAGGATGAAGGCCAGCGGGATCTGCAGGAGGAGGCTGCCCAGCGCGTAGACTGTTGTGTTGAGCAGCGACTGTTTGAATCGAGGGTCAGCCAGGAGATTGATATAGTTGTCGAGGCCAATAAAGGCAGGTACGCTGATCCCCTGTTGCTTATGAAAGCTGAGGTAAAAGCTGCGAACGACCGGCCATGCCAGGAATATGGCAAACAGGATAAAGAAGGGGGCAATGTAGAAATAGGGGATGATCGTCAGGCGATGACGGTGCCACCAAAGCCTGAACCCAGTGGGCGTTCCGGGGGCGTACCTACGTCCGGTTGGGGATATTTCGCTTGACGATGCCATGCAGAACTCCGTGGTTCAGGTCTCATATACCAAGAGTGGGCGGCGTATCTGCCCATCAAGGAACTTGCCGATGGCTGTACTGCACTCCAGGAAACCGAAATGAAGGGGAGAGGCGCCGGCCCCTCCCCATTCAATGCAAAAGTGCTGCCAAAGTCCCTACTTTCAATGCTCTTCAGTTCAAAAGGAACCGGACGTTTGGCTGTGCGGCGCTACTAGAGCGACTTAATGCGTTCCAGCTCGGGTTCCAGTTCAGCGAAGGCTGCGTCGATATCGGCGCCGTCCTGCAGGACCGGCGTAATGACGAAGTTGTTGATGGCCGTGTGGAATTCCGGCGCCCAGGGCGACTGGAAGATGCGAGGCATCTGCAGGGCGAGGTCTTTGTAGAGTTCGCCGATGACCTGGCCTTCGTAGTAGTCGTAGGGCTCGTTCAGGATGGGGTCGTCGAGAACGGGGATGTAGGAGGGCCAGATGCCGCGTTCGATGGAGTCCTGGAGCACAGCTTCGGTCAGGTGTGAGTGCTCGATGATCTGCCATGCTTCTTCGGGATGCTGGGCCTGCTTGGGAATGCTGACACTTGTGCCGCCATGGGTGGCAGTGGGCCCGTTGGCACCGAAGCCGGCGGGGATCCGCTGCAGGCGCCATTCGTTTTCCTGGCCGGGGCCGATTTTGTCCTCGCGGCCCAGTTTGCCGTTGTGCCAGGGTGCGCCGAGGGTACAGGCGATCTGGTCCTGGCGGAAGGCTTCCCAGTAGATGGGCGGCGACCAGGTGGAATCGCCGGTGACGGGGGCGGAGATGGCGATGCCGAGGTCGTGGATGGTCATGCGCTGGAATTCAAGGATCTGCTTGCCCAGGTCGTTGATGCCACCGAAGTCACCGTTTTCGTCGAACATTTCGCCGCCGGCGGCGAAGAGCATGATCTGGAAGTCGCCATCATGCAGGTCATGCCAGGAGATTACGGCCATGTCCTTGGCTTCCTTGAGGACTACGCCGGCCTCCATGAGGTCGTCCCAGGTTTCGAACGGTGTTTCGATGCCGATTTCGTCGAAGACGCTCTTGCGGTAGGCGAGGGAACAGGCGTTGACTTCGTTGCCGATGCCGTAGACGCTGCCCTTCCAGGACCAGTAGTCGACGGCGGAGCCGAGCACGAGGTCGTCCATGCGGTCGCCGATGCGGTCGGTGAGGTCGATGAAGCAGATTTCCTCGCCCTTGAAGAATGCGGACATGCGGCCCTGCTCGACGCGCATGACGTCGGGGACGCCGACGCCGGAAGCGCAGGCGGCCAGCATTTTGTCGTGGATTTCGGCGAAGGGGGCTACGACCGGGTTCCACGTGATGTGGGGATTCTCTTCCGAGAAGCCGTAGTTATCCATGGAGTTCTGGATCCAGCCGAGGCCCTGTTCCCAGTGCGCCCAGGCTTCGACGATGACTTCCATGTCCTCGGAAGGGGCGTCAGAAGCATCGCCAGCGGCGGGGGCGACGGGGGCGGCGCAGGCGGCCACGGCGGCTGCACCGGCAGCCATGCCACTGTAGCGGACAAAGTCGCGCCGGGAGAGGTTTCCCTTTCTTTGTGTCATTACTTTTCCTCCTTAAGGAAAATACTCGATGTGAAAAACGTTGGTACTTCAAATACACGTACTAAGGACTACAGATGTGCATTGAGAGAAGGGATGCTCTTGCGAGCGCTCGGGGGCCTGTTGGGGGGACAGGGCAACCCAACCGGGCGCTAACGATAGCTACCGATGCCCGATCTGTCAAATTTTCTCCCCTACGCGAATCAAAATGCGGCATTCACTCGCCGGCGGCGGCAAGCATGGCCAGGAGAGGCGAGTCATCGATCTCCAGGGGCAGGTCCACGCGGCCGCGTTTGCGGCTGGATTCGTAGGTGGCGAAGGTGAGCTCGGCGTTGCGCAGTGCGCGGCGGTCGGACATCTCGGGTTCGCGGCCGTTGCGCAGTGCGTCGATAAGATCGATGACGCCCTTGCTCACTGCCTCAAAGTCATGGATGGAGCCGGCCTCTTTGCGGTGTTCCCAGCCGGAGGATTGCGCGTTAAAGAGGAGCAGTCCCTCATCGGGGCGCATGGGCAGGTCGATGAGGCCTTCGCTGCCCTGCAGGCGAATGCCGAAGGGGGCGCTGAAGATATCCTGGGCGGTGATCAGGAGCCCCTCGACGCCGTTTTGGAAGTGAACCAGGCTGATGCCCTGGTTTTCATGCGGCACACCGTAAACGTCCTGGACATCCGAGGTGTCGATCTGGCCCAGCACCCACTCGGCAGGCGATTCGTCGTTGCAGAAGTGCATGATGTCGAACCAGTGGGTGCCCCAGTCATTCATGTTGGGGCAGAGGCACTCTATGCGCTTCAAGTCGCCGATTGCGCCCTCTTTAACCAGATCGCGAGCGGCACATATTGGGGGTGCGAAACGGCGCTGGTGATTGAAGGTGAGCTGGACGCCGCTGCTTCTGCAGACTTCGACCATGCGCTTGGCCTCGCCGAAGGTGGGCGCCATGGGCTTTTCGCAGTGGACGGCCTTGACGCCGGCCTCGGCGGCGGCGATGACCATCTCGGCGTGCAGATGGGGCCAAACGCAGACGGAGACGATATCGAGGTCGGCTTCGGCCAGCATTTGGCGATAGTCCTCAAAGATCATGTCTCCGCCATGCTCTTCCTGAAACGCGAGCGCGTTTTCGCGGCTGATGTCGGAGAGAGCGACGAGCTGCGTGTGCCCTGAGGCGGCGTAGCCCATGGCATGGCGGTGGGCCATGCCAAATCCGGTGGCTTCTTCCGTCCGCCATGGGCGTCCGCAGCCGATGATGCCGACGCGATAGGGGGCGGAGTCCGATTTTGATGTCATTCCTGATCCTTTCAGTGTTGTGGAATCTCTGTCGTATTGGAAAGAAGGTCACTTCCGGCGACTGTATCTGGCTATGTACGTCAATTGGACTAATGTACCCAGCATTGGGCCAACATCTTTTGTCTATACTTGGATCCTGGAGCGAAATGGGGGCTTGCCCTTTACGCCTAAGCGGACACGGTAGAGGGTGCCGGCCTGGGGTCCGTCGGTCTCTTTGATGTTGCCGCCGGCGGTGGTGACGTAGAGATCTGTATAGTCATGACCGCCGAAGGTGGCGCTGGAGACCTTGGGCACGGGGAAGTTGAGACGCTGGATTTCACGGCCGTTGGGCATGTGGTGGACGAGGGCGTGGCCGTCCCAGCGGGCGGACCAGAAGCAGTTGGAGGCGTCCATGGCCATGCCGTCGGGGCGGCCGTTGGCGGCGGCGCCTTCACGCACGGCGAACTCCGGGTTGGTGATCTGGCCGGTGTCGATGTCGTAGTCGTAGCGGGTGATGCCGCGGCGGGTGTTGGTGTGGTAGAAGGTCTTGAGGTCCTGGGTGAAGCCCATGCCGTTGGAGGTGCCGGCATCCTCGATGACGATTGTCATGCTACCGTCAGTTTCCATGCGGTAGAGGACGCCGTTGCTGCCGCTGCGGGGCATTGTGCCGCAGAAGACGCGTCCGGCGGGGTCGGCGATGACGTCGTTGAAGCGTCCTTCGCGCTCGGCCGGAATCTCGTCAATGAGATTCTCAAGGGGTTGGCCTTCGCGCCAGAGGGCGATGCGGCCGCGGGCCATGAAGAGGAGCAGGGCGCCGTCCTCCTGGATGGTAAAGCCGCCGATGGCTTCGCCGGCGTCGAGGACGAGGCCGTGTGCGCCGGTGGCGGGGTCGTAGCGGTAGAGTTTGCCCGGGGGAATGTCGACCCAGTAGAGGCGGCCTTCGTCGGGATGCCAGAGAGGGCCTTCCCCCGTTTCACAGGCGTAATCGGCGATTGGTTCGATAATCATTGATGTCTCCGTATAGGAACGGTGGCCGGTTGGTCTACTGCGGCTGGCAGTGGGCAGTGGTGGCTGACGCTGGTTGCGCCGGCCAGCCGCCGAAATAGCATGCTTTAACAGACCGTTCCATTGGTATTCTCTTACAGTTCGATCGTTACTTCGCGGCCTTCGGCGTGGCTGCGGTAGATGCCGTCGAGAATTGCGAGCACCTGCAGGGACTGTTCGGCGGGCACTGGTGAGGGCGCGCCGGCGGCGACGGCTTTGGCAAATTCGACACATTCGAGGGCGTGGGGTTCCATCTTGTCCTGGATAAGCTGGAGCGTACGGTTGTTGAACTGGCGGGTGGTGTAGTTGGTGTCGAGGAACTGGGCGGAGGGCCAGTGGCAGCCGCCCTGGTCGCCGTAGATCCAGGACTGCATGTCTTCGCCGCGGATGTCGTGATGGAGGAGCCAACTGACCTCGAGCACGAGGGTGGCGCCGGTCTCAAAGCGGACGAAGGCGGCGGCGTAGTCCTCGACGTCGAAGGTGCTGGGGATCGGCCCTTCGCGCCAGGTGGCGAAGGCGCCGGGAAGGTGGGCGAGGCGGGCATCGGCGACGCCGGAGACGGTGACGGGGCGGGGATTGCCCATCAGCCAGAGGGTGAGGTCGAGGATATGGACGCCGATGTCGATGCAGGGGCCGCCGCCGCTGTGTTTTTTCTCGATGAAGGTGGCGGTGGGGATGAGGCCGTTGCGGCGCAGCATCCAGCCGCGGGCGTGGTAGACATCGCCGAGGGTGCCGGTATCGATTTCAGCTTTCATGGCCTGGGATACGCCGGCGAAGCGGAAGTGCTGGGCGGTCATGAGCATCGCGCCGGACTTATCGCGGGCGGCGATCATGTGTCTGATCTCCTGCGGCGTGGGCGCGAGAGGCTTTTCGCAGATGACGTGCTTGCCGGCCTTGAGGGCGGCGATGGCGAGGGGTGCGTGGTACATGTTGGGGACGCAGAGATCGATGATGTCGATGTCCGGGTCGGAGAAGAGTTCGTCGGCGTTGGTGGTCAGCTTCTTGATATTGTGGAGCGCGCCCCACTCTTCGAGGGCTTCGGCGCTGATGTCGCTGCCGGCCACGACTTCGGCTTCCTCGGAGGCGGCCCAGCCGGGCATGTGGGTGCGGGAGATGCCGCCGACGCCGACGAGGCCAACTTTCAGAGTGCTCATTGCAGGTCCTTTCGGTATGGGTGATGGGTGCCGCGTCTTGAGCAATTTGTCAATCGAACATTCCACCAGTCGGGCCCGAGGCGAACAGGGTCGCGGCCGCCAAGGTCTTGTCCACCTTATAACTGCCCAAATTTGGTTGTAGGGCGCGAATTTGCCATAATGGCATACCACCAATCCTGAAGAATCCCAAAAATCATAAGCGTTTCAACCCACTTAGGAGAGATCGATGTCTATCGAAAGTCCAAGAAGTGCAAGAACCATTACCCGACGCGGGATGCTCAAAGCAGCGGCGGCTGTGGGCGGGACGGCGGCGCTGGCTGCGTGCGCGCCTGTGGCGGCCCCGCAGGCCGGCGGAGAAGGCGGCATGGCAGATGAGCCGGTCGAGTTGGAGATTTCAATCCTGGCCGGGGCGCCTGTCGAGCCAGTAAACGAGCTGATCAAGGCGTCGTTCAACGAGAAGCATCCGGACGTTACGGTCACGTTCAACATGGTGTCGGGCGACCTGGCGGAGAAGTATTACACGGCGGCGGCGGCGGGCACACTGTCCGACGTTTTCTTCAGCGCGGATCTGTTCGTGGTTCCTTTTGCCAACAACAACGTTACGCTGGACTTGACGCCGTACACTGAAGGTGATCCCGACGTCGACATAGACGACGTCTTCCCCAATATGCTCGGGCTGGGCGTTTTCGACGGCAAGATCCAGATGCTGCCCTCGGCGCTGGACGTGGTGACGATGTATTACAACAAGTCGC
>JAPPKG010000424.1:0-11288 GCA_026914085.1 Caldilineaceae bacterium
GGCGGAGCCCCCGCACAAGGGAGGGCCGACTAGGCCCGACCGCCCGGAACTGCAGATGTCAGTTGTCAGTGGTCAGTGAAAGCAGCGACGGATGGGCGACAGGAGTGGAAGAGGGATAGAATCAACTTAGTTTTGCTGAACCGTGATCGCCATTTGGCAAGGACTTCGAAGTCACGCTAGATCTACGACGTTTTTTCAGAGAACAGGAGCCTTATTCGCCATGAGAGCTGTGATGGTGATGTTCGACACGTTGAACCGGCATATGTTGCCTCCATACGGCTGCGACTGGACCCATGCGCCAAATTTCACCCGGCTGGCGGAACGAACGGTCACTTTCGACAACTGCTATGTTGGCAGTATGCCGTGCATGCCGGCGCGGCGGGAGCTGCATACGGGCCGCTACAATTTCCTGCATCGCAGTTGGGGACCGCTTGAGCCGTTCGACGACTCGATGCCGGAGAATCTGTCGAAGAACGGAATCTACACACATCTCAGCACAGACCACCAGCACTATTTTGAGGATGGCGGGGCTTCCTATCACACGCGCTATGACAGTTGGGACTTCCACCGAGGCCAAGAAGGGGACGCATGGATTGGGCAGGTGGCGGATCCGGAAGTGCCGGAGAACATCAATCGGACAACTTCTTCCAACTTGCGGCCGTCGGAGCAGGGCACCAAGCGCCGGAACGGAGACACTTCTCGGCAGGACTGGATCAACAGGAAGGTCCTGGACAGTGAGGAGAAGCAGCCGCAGGCGAAGACCTTCGCGGCCGGACTGGACTTTATCCGCCGCAACCACGAGGAAGACAATTGGTTCCTGCAGGTAGAGACCTTCGATCCGCATGAACCGTTCTTTACGCAGCAGAAGTACAAGGACCTCTATCCGCACGAATACAACGGTAAGCTTTTCGACTGGCCATCCTATCGCGAGGTGGAGGAAACGCCTGAAGAGGTGCAGCATCTGCGATACGAATACGCGGCGCTGCTCAGTATGTGCGACGAGTACCTGGGAAAAGTGTTGGACCTGATGGACGAGTTGAGCATGTGGGAGGACACGATGCTGATCGTGTGTACCGACCACGGCTTTCTGCTGGGAGAGCACGACTGGTGGGCGAAGATTGTGCCACCCTTCTACAATGAGGTCGCCCACACGCCGCTCTTCATCTGGGATCCTCGCAGCCGGGCGGCTGGCGTGCGCCGGGAACAGCTGGTGCAAATGATTGACATGCCGGCGACGCTCCTGGAGTTTTTCGGCGTTGATATGCCGCTGAACGTGGAAGGGATTCCTTTGGGCGATGTCATCGCGACGGACGTGCCGACGCGCGATGCGGTGCTATTTGGCGTTCACGGCGGGCACGTAAATATAACAGACGGGCGTTATGTGTACATGCGGGGTCCGGTGGACCCGTCCTACAACCAACCCCTCTTCAACTACACGCTGATGCCCAATCATATGCGGGACCGCTTTGGTGTAGATGAGCTGCAGGAAATTGAACTGGCCGAACCGTTCTCATTCACAAAGGGCTGCCGGACGATGAAGATCGCTTCTCGCCAAGTCTTCGGCGCCGTCCCGCGTTACACGATGCTTTTTGATTTGGAGGCGGATCCAGGGCAGGAAAGCCCCATCGACAATGTGGCCGAGGAGGCAAGGTTGTCGGCGCGTATGGCGGAACTGATGCAGGCAAACAGTGCGCCGCAGGAGCAGTTTGAGCGGCTGGGACTGGCCGTTGCGGAGGCCAGTTGATGTGCGTTAGGGCTGAGGACAAGCTTTTTTCGTATTGCGTAAAGGCGCCTTTGACTCTCGTCAATCCTATGAGTTACCAACCCGGGAAGTCTTGGCTCTAGATGGATTTCGATTTGGGAGCAAGGACAAAGAAGCGCCGGACACACTTGTGGTGTGCCGGCGCTATTTTCGTCAAGAAAGCTTTATCGCAGAAATGGCGATGGCTCGCCACGTGGAATAGCAGCCAAGTCGGTTTAGACGCTGATGAAGCGCTTTTCCTTGAGGCGCGCAGATTTACCCTGCCTGTCGCGCAGGTAGTAGAGTTGGGCGCGGCGCACTTTGGTCTTGCGCAGGACCTCGACCTTATCGACGTTCTTGCTGTAAAGCGGGAACGTGCGCTCTACGCCGACACCGTGGGAACCTGTGCGGCGCACAGTGTAGCTGGCACCGGCGTCATGGCCTCCGCGCATCGAGATAACGACCCCTTGAAAGACCTGAATACGCTCGTTTCGGCCTTCGGTGATGCGTTGGTGGACGCGAACTGTATCGCCGGGATCGATTTCGGCCATGCCCTCGGGCAGCTCCGGCTGCAGAGAAGCCATCAATGCATTTGTCATCTTTTGCCACCTTCTGTCCTTTGCATGGCCACCGGCGCGGCCCCTGCTATAGCTTCCGATATAGTTCTCACTTTGGGTGCTACACTCAGCGGCCGAAACCGGAACGGTATTTTGGAGCAAGACAACCAATCGCTCGCAGCCAGCTGATAAGCACACAGCCCCGCAGTCTATCACAAGCCCAGGCGCAGACCAAATTTCGGCGCTACAGTTCCTGACGTACGATGTGCACGCCCTCCACCATGTTTTTCAGTTTCTGCCGTGCGGCCCAGCGGGCGGTCTGACTGAGTCCGCAGTCCGGTGCGAAGGCCAGACGGTCGGCGGGAGCGAACTCGAGGCAGCGCCGTACGGTTTCGGCAACGTGCTGAGGCGACTCGATGAAGTAGCTCTTGACGTCGATGATGCCCACAGCCGCGTCTCTTTTTTCGGCGATGAGACCTATTACATCGAGCTCCGAATACTCCCTGTTGGCCATCTCCACATGAATCTCGTCCACCGCCATATCCAGAAAGGCTGGAAACATCGGCGCGTAACGGCGGAAACCGACCGGATGGCCCTTGTAGTTGCCGAAGCAGAGGTGGGTGGAGAGCCGGCATCTGTCAACGACCGGCTCCACCGTGCGGTTGAAGATGTCGACGAAGCGGGCGGGATCTTCGCGATAGGCGTAGCAACTCATCGAAGGTTCATCAACCGTCAGCTCCGTGCATCCGGCCTCGACCAGATCCTCCAGCTCCTTGCGTACGATTGGGAGCAGCGCCTCAGTCACTGCGTAGCGGTCGGGGTACTGGCTGTTGGGAAGGAGGCGGCCGCTGAGCGTATAGGGTCCGGGCACGCTTGCTTTCAGAGTCGGGCCCTCATCTGAATCCGGCGCCAGCCGTCTAAGGCGCTGGAACTCGGCAACCGCGCCCAGCCCGTTGGGCGCTGAGAGCTCGCCGACGATTGCATGTTTGCCGCGCTGGTCGTGTGCCGGGGGACCCCACAGTCGGCGCGAGGCTTGCTCGGGTTGGATCCCTTCCAAGTATCCATAGAAGGATAGGTTGAAGTCCAGCCGGGTCTGTTCGCCGTCGGTGATGACATCGGTGCCGGCCAGGAGTTGGTCGTGGACGGCCGCCACGACGGCGTCGTCCACCATTTCGGCTACGTCGTCGCTTCCGAACCGGTCGAGGTGGGCGCTGGCAAACTCAAGCCAAGCGGGAAAGGGATAGCTGCCGATGACGGTGGTGCGTAGCGGAATGGGTTGCATTGGAAATTGGGGCTCTTGTGGCTATGCAAAGACTTGCGAGGGTCTTCGGGACTCGGTCCGTATCATTGGGAATTCGATCAGTCCCCATATACCCGGCGAACTCGGCGCCGGTAGTCGTCGTAAGAGGCGTCGAACTTGGCTGCGGAGGCGTCTCCTGAGAAAACGCTGCTGGAGAGGACAAGAGGCGGCTTGCCGCGTGCGGTCAGGCCTGAGGCAACCTGGCATTTGATGGCATTCACGACGGCGGCGGCTCCGACTGTCGAGCCTGGTCCTACCGGGTCTTCGAGTCCCTCGACGGTGACCATGGCATCTCCAGCGGGTGTACCGTTGTCGACTGTTACGTCTGCGATGTCGATGAGTTTTCTGCCGCTGCTGTGTTTCGGGGTGGAGGCAGTGCAGTGGTCGACTGAGACGACCGCAATCACGGGTAAGTCCAGCGCCTTTGCTTCCATCGCCATCTCTACGACAACCTCATTGACGCCGCTGTTGGAAAAGATTATGAAGCTGTCCGGAGGCCGCAGGACGAAGTTGCGCAAGATCTGGCGGGCGAAGCCTTCAACATGCTCGATGAACATGGCCTGGCGCTGCCCGTTGGCGCCGACGACCTGGTTGTGAAAAGTCAATGACAGTTCAACGATAGGATGGAAACCCGGAAAGGAGCCGTGGCGAGGAAACATCTCCTCAATGAACATGCGGGAGTGACCTGTACCGAACAGGTGCACCAGGCCCTCGGCGGCAATTGTGTCGACACAGATTTCGGCGGCTCGCTGGATGTTCTCGGTCTGGGTGGCGACAATGCGGTCCAGTATGGCTTGCGCTGCGTGCAGATAGGCAGTTGCTGGATTCAAGGTTTGATTCATCCTCCAATATCAGACTCAGAACAGGTTGCGTGTACGTCAGGGCTACTCAGGACATACATCAGTTCTAAATCACCATCTGAAGGGAACTGTCCCGGATTCATCCTGAGGATAGCCCCAGTGCTCGACATAATGCTCACCAGGCAGGAACTCATCGCCGCGGTCATCGAGTTTGGCTTGTAGCTGAGACTCCAGTTCAGCTTGCAGAGACTCCACTTCGGGGCGGCCCACCAGGTTTTGCATCTGAAAGGGATCGGTCTCGTTGTCGTAGAGGAGCCAGGGACCGTCCAAGTCGCGTGCGTAGGTGTGTGTGCGCGTGCGAAGACCACGATATTCGCGGCCGCCGTCACGTCGCAAGAACTGACCAAAGGGATGCGGGCAGTAGATGAGAGCGGCGCCACCGGACGGATCCGGGCCACCCTCGATCGCGGTCGAAAAGTCAATGCCCTCAACCGTTTCAGGAATTGGGATATCGCACAGGGACAAGAGCGTAGGCAGAATGTCGGGGGTATCCAGCAGTGCGTCGATCTGGCGTCCATTCAGGCCGAATCGCTGCGGCCAGCGGAGCAGGAAGGGAACACGGATCGACTCCTCCCAGGGCCGCTGCTTCTTGACTTCACCCTGGGAGCCTAGCATGTCACCGTGGTCGGACGTAAAGACGAAGATCGTGTTGTCTTCCAAGCCCTCTTCTTCGATGGTCTGGAGGAGCGCGCCGAGACAGTCGTCAAGGGCCGTGCAGTGGGCGTAGTAGCCGGCAATCCATTCGCGGGCTTCGTTGGCCATCTCCGGGGGCACATTGGGTCTCAGCTCAATGTCGTGGGGACTGTAGAGTTGGCGATAGGCTTCGGGAGCCGTTTCATAGGGCGCGTGGGGAGGGCCCCAGGAGAGGACGAGCAGGAATGGGTTGTCGGACTTGCCGTCGCCGTCCTTGTGAACGCGAGAACGCAAAAAGGCCTGTACATCCCTGGTCTGCTCGACCGCGTCGTATCCCTCCCAAGTCAATGGCTGGTCCGAGTCACCGGCGTAGTATTTGGAGTTGTTGTAGTCATGTGTGCACTCCAGCGCCTTAAAGTAGTCGAATCCCTGGCGGCTTTCCGGAGGAATGTAGTTGCTGCGCCCGCGGCCGTCCACATGCCATTTGCCCACGTAGGCGGTGTCGTATCCGGCTGCCTTGTATAGCTTGGCCATGGACACGGCATCGTCGGCCAGGTGAACATCGTTGACGAATACGCCGTGGGTCAGTGCGTGTTGCCCGGTCAGGAGGCAGGCACGCGCGGGGCAGCATACGGGAATGCCGGCGACGGCATGTGTAAAGTTGACGCTATGAGCCGCCAACCCGTCCAGATGGGGTGTACGGACCTGGGCGTTGCCTGCGTAGCCTGTGTCCTGGGCCCGCCACTGGTCGGCAAAGACGTAGATTATATTGGGACGATTCTGGGACATGATTTGGGCTCGCAGCGGCGTTGGCGGCTAGAGAGAGACACCAAGAAGACCGCGCGTAAACTGGAATTCGATGTTGCCCGCGCGCATCGCTCTTGGCTGGTAATTACCTTCCAGTGTCCTCGTTAACAAGCCGGCCAGAAAATGGGGCCAGGAATCGGCCTCGTCTTCGAGGACGGCGTCCATGTCTTGGGCGTACTGCATTGCCATGCAGTCGGGCGACGTTACCTGTAGAACAGGCACAAGGGGATGGCCTTCGACCGGGTGGCTTCCGACATAGGCCAGAATCACTTCAACGCCGGCGCCGCCGAGACCGGTCAGCGTTTCGGCCCAGTGTTCGGTGGGCGTCTCCATCACGTGGAGACCGCTGCGCTCGGATGCGTCAGCCAGCGACTGCCCGTATGCGAGAGAGGGAAGGTGCGGGCCGTCGCCAATGTTTTCTTCAAGAAAGGCTTTGGACGAAAGAAGTGACGTGTTTTCCGGTAGAATGACGGTTCCGCCGCCTGCGGCGATGGCCGCCGCCAGGCGGCCGAACTGCTGAGAAACCGCGGCCGGGGGTTCTCCGGCGCTCAGAAGCCCGATTCGAAGGGCGGATACATCAGCCATCGTCTGCTCAGGCGTCTCGGCAGCGGCCAGTCGCTGTTCGAACCAAGCATCGACCTTTTCCAGCACGGCGTCGATTCCTCCGTCCAGTTGGATGCTGGCCCAGCCAAATTGATCCAGGTCCAAACCGTTTTCTTCGAGCTCGTTGCGGAAGTAGTCATTGTGGGTCTTTTCGCAGCCATGCTCCAGTAGCAAGGTCTCGGCGGCAAGCGGGTGTTGCAGATAGCCCAGAACCGTGCGTACGTAGAGATCGCCGGTATGTCCGCCTGAAAACCCGCAGCCTTCAGTATGGGCAAGCGCCACAAACCGCTTGAGAGGGGTCGCCGCTTCGCCGCCAGAAGTGAATCTGCGATTGAGCCGCGCGGCCGCAATCTGACCGATCTGGCCGGAGCAGAGGCTGGTCGGCAGGATCAGTCCTATGCGGTCGGCGGCCGGCCCGGTTGGCGTCGAAAATGCAGGATAGGAGAGATGAAGGACGGGGGCGGGGGAGGTGCGGCGGATGGGCAACGGGCGGCCTGCGGGCTTTGGCCGGCTGTTGATCTCTTCAACGCGGCCTGGTCCCGTCTGGCGCCAGTCGCGCCAGAGCTGTACCTGGGCGTGGCCGGCTTTTTCGCCAACTGTTCGCTCGCCAGAGGCGGCGCGCACCGTCAAATCGAGCGTTTCGGCGCCGAGCTCGTCCATGGGCGTACCGTCGAGATAGCGGCCTGCGTTTACGTCCATATCCCGGCTGAGCAACTCATACCGGCGTGTTGTGGTGACGATCTTGATGGTCGGCACGAACGGGAAATTGGTGATCGAGCCGTTGCCGGTGACGAAATAAATCATGTTGCAGCCGGAAGCAACCTGACCGGCGATACTCTCCAGATCGTTGCCGGGGCTGTCCATGAAGTAGTAGCCGGGCTCTTTCATGGGCGCGCTATAGGGGATGACATGGTCGAGCCGGACGTCGGGGTGTCGTTTCATCGCTGCGCCAATTGACTTGAGGACGATGTTGTACAGCCCGCGGTATTTGTTGCCGCCGGAGGGATTGCCGGCGGCTGAGTGGCCGTGCCAGGCGACCCGTTCCTGGAACCGCTCGATGGTGTCGAGAAACTCGGCGGCTGTCGCTGCGTCGCGCACGTTGAGCATGATGTATGGCTCGGCGCCGATCAGTTCGTCGGTCTCCGCCAGGTTGGCGGCGCCGCCGTACCGGACCAGTTCACGTGCTACCCAAGAGGCAAGTGGATTACCAGAGATGCCGGAAAAGGCGTCTGAGCCGCCGCACTGCAGGGCCAGCTTCAGTTCAGAGAGGGGTTGAGGCGTACGCGATGTGGCGTCGACCTCATCCAGCCAGCCTTTCACGATTTTTTCGGCCTGATCGAGCCCGGCCTGAAAGCCCGCTGCTATGGTCAGGAAGGCATGGGGGACGGCCTGGAGCGGGTAGTTGTTTTCTGTCAGAAAGGTGCGCAGCACGTCGTTGTTCACGGGTTCGAGACCGTAGTCCACGCACAGCACTGCCCCGACATTGGGGTGCGTGATGAAGCCGGCCAGGGTACGCAGGGTGGTCTCTGTGTTGTTGGGGTTGTCGTGGCCGCCCTCGGTATGTGCAACGGCAACGATGCCGTCGATGTTGTTGAAGCGATCGGCGACGCCGGCAAGACGGGACTCCAACTGTCTGACAAAGCCCCCAGTGCGGGAGGATGTTCCCAGCAGAATGATCGTGTTTCTGGTCCCTACGCCTCGGCCCCCGGGACGGGAATACCCCTCGAAATAGCGATCTTCTGTGTGCCTGGCGACTTGCTGACCGGCCCGGAAGCTGTCGGCGTCAAGTTTGTATGCCTGAACGTGATCGGCGAAATTCGGCTGGTTGGGAAGATCGAAGTCGAGCGCACGTACGCCGAGAGCGTCGAGCATTTCGGCGTTGCGTATGTACTCGCCCGGAGCAATCGCCCGCGTCGCCAGGCCAAACGGCAATTCCCATGAGAGTAGTGGTCCACCCTGCGGGATCGATGCCACTGCGAAGCGGTGCCCTTCCATGGTGGTAAAGTCCAGAGTAAGGACACTTTCGCCGAAGACGATCTGCGTTCCCGCTGCCAGGGTACGCGTGGCGATGGCAACGTTGTCGCCGGGAAGGGGCAGGCGGGCGACTTCATGGAAGGGTAGCGGGGAAGCGTTTTGGGATTTTTGTGGTTGTGCCATTGCTTCACCTTCTCAGTGGGAGACGGTTCTTACAATTCCGATAGCCTAACACATTTGTCTGAATTTCACAGTTTCGGGGCTCGCGGAAAGGCCAGTTCCTACCTTTCAGGACACGGATCAGAATTGGGAAAGCGCTCCTGGCCCGGAATGGCTATGCGAATTCAGAGGCGGCCTGTCATCTCTGCGTCCAGTTGTTCGAAATAGCTGACCATGAATTCGTGCCGCTGCTGCCCAATCTTGCGAGCCGTTGGCGTGTGGAGCGTAGCCAGAACTTGGCGCAGCTTGTATACGAATTCGTGGACAGGGGTATATTCGGGACCGGTCGGCTGAAAGGGGTCCGGCGGTACTGCAGTCGCGGGCTGGCTCCAAAGACGGTTTGCGTAGTTGCCGGCGTGGGCAAAGGCCCTGGCAACACCTATGGCCCCAATGCTGTCCAGTTTGTCGGCGTCATAGAGGCACTTCGCCTCTAAGGTCTGCGGCAGGACGGAGCGGTCGCGGTACCTGTGGGCCTGGATGCAGTGGACGACGTTCTCGATGCGGGGCGCGTCCATGCCTTCTGCCGACAGGTATTGGGCGGCGAATTCGGCCGCGGCGAAGTGATGCGTGACGCGCCCTTGTTCTGAAACGGGCAGGTCGTGGAGGAGGGCGGCGGCGCGCACGACTTCGGCGTCGGCGCATTCGGCCTGCGCGATGCGTAAACCCAACTGGGTTACTCTCAGCACGTGGTCGAAGTCGTGGGCCACGTCGGCAGAAAGATAGAGCTGGCGGACAGTCGATTCGCTCAGGCTATCCGAGATAGATGACTGAACTGTAGATCTTTCAGAAGGTGAACTCATTTGATCTTTCGCGGTTGGATACAGGGCAATTGGCAGCCTGCGTCAACGGGTGACGAACTCACCCAGGCATTCGAGCAGGCGACGACGAAACGACTCTCTGCTGAAGCGCTCGGCTTGATTTCGGCACTCGGTTGGGACGTATGCGTGAACGTCGAAGTTTTCAATGGCTTTCCTCAGTTGCTCAGGGGTCTGCAGGTCAAAGAACTCGCCTGTTTTCCCCGGGATAACCGTGTCGAGTGCCCCTCCGCCCCGAAAGGCGATCACCGGTCGACCAGTGCTCATCGCCTCGACCGGCGTGATGCCAAAGTCCTCGAGTCCGGGAAAGAGGAACGCCTTACAGCCCCGCATCAACTCCAATATACGTTCGCCTGGCTGCCAGCCCTGGAAGGAGACATTGGGCCCGGCCAACTCTTCTAGTGCGCTTCTGGCGCGGCCACTGCCGACAACGATCAGGCGTTCGTGCGGCAGTTTCTGGAAGGCCCTGACGGCCAGGTCGACGCGTTTGTAGGGTATCAGGCGACTGACGATCAGATAGTAATCGCCCACAGGAACCGATAGATCGGGAGAGAATCGCTGGGTATCGACCGGAGGGTGAACGATTACGCTGTCGCGATCGTAGATCGTGCGGATGCGCTCCTGTACGGCGCTGCTGATGGCGATGAAATAGTCGACTTTCTGTGCGGCGGCGTAGTCCCAACGTCGCAGCAGCGCTAGAAGGGGTCTTAGCGCGAGATCGAGCAGTCTGCCGATCTGCTCCCTCTGGCGGTACTGGTCGTAGAGCCACAGAAAGCGCGTTGGCGTAAGGCAGTAGCAGACGTGCAGTGCTTTCCGCGGGCCCTTGCGTGACGTAACGCCGTGGCAGAAGCCGCTTTTGTTGCTGAGAATCAGATTGAAACCGCTTAAGTCGGTAGTCTGAAAGGCTGCCGGATAGAGGGGCAGGTAGGCCTGATGGCGGTCGGTCACCAGCGGGAGGCGCTGCATGAATGTGGTGCGGATGGTCCAGTTTCTGTACGAATCGGGCATTTTGTCCGGCCCGTACATGCTGGTGTAGACGGGGGCGCCCGGGAAGAGATCGACGAACTCTTCGAGAACGTTTTCGGCGCCTCCCATCTGATTGAGCCAGTCGTGGACAAGGGCCACGCGGGCGCCGGCCCTCCAATCATCCGGATCAGGCCGGTTACTCACGCCGTCACGACCCTTTGGAGGCGGCCCCTTCGGAACGCCCGGCATCAACCGCGTCGCCTAGGGAAGACGGGGTCTGGCTATCCGCTTCTCTATTGCCTAGAGCTGAAAACACGGCCATCTCTGCTTCGATAAAGTGGTCGACCATTGTACGAAAAATGGTTTCAATCAGATCCGGGTCAACGCCTTCGTTCTCTGCCCAGAGTCGGCGGGCAGCCAGCATGCGGCGCTGGCGCTCGCGGGCATGTACCTGTTCTTGGCTGCGTTTGAAACGGGCTGCTGCGTGGACGTACTCCTGGCGGCGGCTGATGGTAGTGATGAGGGACCGATCCAACCGGTCGATTTGCGTTCCTATCTCGTCGAGAGACTCGCAGTCGTGTGGCTCTTTCATCCGGCATCCTGGTTTCATTGCGGCGGGAATCCCCTTACTTGGTGGAGAATTCTACCGCAGACAGTTTCGAGGGCAAAGAGATTGGACATTTGGAAGTCACACAGCTGCTGGAGACTGGGCCGGCACATGAGGGGATTCATTGGTACTGGCGGGACGTGGTATGGCCAGACACTTTCGATTAGGCACCTGTCACCAATATCGACACCCGGTCGATGAGGCAG
>JAPPKG010000346.1:0-11257 GCA_026914085.1 Caldilineaceae bacterium
GCCCCCGCACAAGGGAGGCCGCTTGCGGCCGACCGCCCAAATGCGAGGAGAGAGGAGTGAGGAGTTAGAGAAACCTTCTCCCGCCCAAATCGGGGTCACGAACTGAATGTGGCCGGGAAGTGATGGAGTTTATTTGATTGGGTTTGCTGCGAGCAAGAAGGGTCGCAGCCATCCACGAACTCGTTGATGAGTCAGACTTCACCGCTGCCTCAGGCAGCCGCAGAGAGAATAGAGAGACGCTGGATTGGCCGCCCGCGCTGGGGGGTTGCGGCGTTCCTGGTGTTTGCACTGCTCGTGGTGCTGGCGAGCAGCATCAACACGCCGCAGGCCCGTTTTTTCGCGGCCGAGCGATTTCAGACGTTTGTCACGATATTCCTCAGTCTGTTTATCGAGGCCGCCCCTTTTCTGATTGCCGGTTCGATCGTGTCGGGCTTCATCGCCGTCTATGTGAATCAGGGGATGGTGGAGCGGTACATACCCAATCATCCGCTGCTGGCGGCGCTGGCGGGGGCCGGGTTGGGGTTTGTTTTCCCTGTATGTGAGTGCGGGGTGGTGCCTGTGACACGGCGGCTGTACGGCAAGGGGCTGCCGCTGCCGGTGGGGATCGCTTTTTTGCTGGCGGCGCCGGTGATCAATCCGGTCGTGATTTTCAGTACTTTTGCGGCGTTCGGGTGGGGTCCGGTGCTATGGGGGCGGGTGGTGTTCAGCATGCTGGTGGCGTTTACGGTTGGGCTGATCTTTCATCTGGCGCGCCCGCGAGAGATCCTTCTGCCGGAGACGCTGGCCGTCTCCAACGGCCACGACGACTCCGGTGACCACGAACAGTGTGATGACCATGACCACAGTCACGATCACGACCATAGTCACGACCACGGTGGCTCCCGCCCGGGCGTCTGGCAGGCGCTAATGATGGCGGGGGATGATTTTCTGGACATGGGACGCTATCTGATCGCCGGGGCGATGCTGGCCGCGGTAATGCAGACGGTCGTTCCGCAGTCGACACTGCTCACGATCGGTCAGGGGCCTATCATCTCCGTCTTTGTGATGATGGCACTGGCGTACATACTGTCGGTCTGCTCGACGGTGGACGCTTTTATCGCGCTGGCTTTCAGCAACGCGTTCACGACCGGCTCGCTGTTTGGCTTCCTGGTGTTCGGGCCGATGGTGGATATCAAGAGTTCGCTGCTGTTTATGGGGGTCTTCCGGCGGCGGACGGTCCTGTATCTGATTCTGCTGCCGCTGGCGCTGGTGGCGGTTATCGGTGTCTTCTGGAACGTGCAGGTGGGTGTTTGAGAGATGGTCAGGCGAAAGACAGGATAGGCGAAACGTGTCACAGGATTCAGGCAGGATGACCGGCAGACTGCTGCGACTGCCCAAGGTGCAGGCCGCTCTGAAGGGGCTGCTACTACTGGGGCTGGGCATCTTTCTGTTCACGCGCATTACGTCGGGCACGCTCAACTACTACATTAGTCAGCGATTTGACTGGCTGACCGTTGCGGCGGTGCTCGGTCTGTTTGTGGTGGGGTTGAGCTACCGCTACCTGCTCCAGGAGGCCGAGGATTCGGACGCGGCGTCGGATGATCCTGCGGCCGACCGGTCGGGGGAGGCCGGGTCCATGGCTGAGGGAGACAGTCTCCAGCATAGCCACGCTTTAGGTTGGTCGGGGCTTGTGCTTATCTCGCTTCCGATCGTTCTCGGGCTTCTGGTGCCTCCGCGTCCTCTGGGGGTGGCTGCGCTGCAGAATCGTGAAATCAGCGCCGGGGGATTGGGTTCGGTATTGCCGGCTGCGGCAGGTTCGACGCTGGTGAAGGAGAGCAGCGAGCGCACGATTCTGGATTGGGTACTCGCCTTTCATCAGGGCGAACGGCCGGCCGAGACCGACACTGCCGATGTGGTTGGCTTTGTCTACCTCGATGAGGCCGCGGACGAGGCAGCGTTTACCCTCACGCGCTTTGTTGTCGGTTGCTGCGCGGCCGATGCCATGGCGGTTGGCCTGCCGGTTAGCCTGGCGGCCGGTCTACCTTCTGAAGAGGCGTTGGAGGATGGCCAGTGGGTGCGGGTGGTAGGACGGTTTGCCGCTTCCACAGGTAACAGTATTCCGGTGCTGCTGGCGGAGCAGCTGGAGGCTGTACCGGAACCCAACCAGCCCTATCTCTATCCGTGACACCTTTGAGATGATGCCAGTGCCCAGCGGCCAGGTGTACCTTCGGCCCGTGCTGGTCCCCAGCCTTCGAATTCATGAGCCGTTTTGATCTGACCGTACTGTCGATCCTCAGCCTGTGCACGCTGTTGCTTCTGGGTCTGTGGGGGCAGAGCCACCGGGTTGGCAGGGACGACGGCGTTTCATACGTTCTCTACAAGACGGTCGATGAGGTCGGGCGCGCACAGTTGCACGCGCTGCCGTTCGAGGCGGGTAATCCTGACGCCGACCTTTCGCCCCGCGCCCTGACCCCGGATGAAGTCAGTGTGTGGGATTTCGCGCCTTCACCGGACGGCAGGTTGGTGGCCTACGGGGCGCTGGGTGAACTGGGATTCAGCGATCTGTGGCTGTTCGATCTGGCCAGCGGTCAGGACCGACCGATGCTGGCCTGCGAAAACGCGTCGTGCAGTGGGCCGAGCTGGTCGGCCGACGGCCAGTACCTGGCATACACGCGCCGTTCGGTCAACGCGTTCGCGTCGGGTGTGCTGAGCCCGCCGCGGATCTGGTTATTGGATGTGGAATCGGGCGAAACCGCGCCGGTCTTCAGCGATAGCCAGCGTCTTGGACTCGATGGGCGCTGGTCTGCTGATGGGGCGTGGCTCTGTTTCGTGTCGCCGGAGGAGCAGCAGCTGGCGGTCATCAATCTCACGGGAGGGCCGGCGGACGAGGCCGGGCAGACCGACTTCTATCCGACCGCCACGGGTGAGACATGCACCTGGGACCGTTCGCTACCCAGGCTGTATACGACCGATTTCAGGCAGAGCGGCGATGAATGGATGACCCATCTGATCGCGATCGACGTTGAGAGCGGCGAGCAGGTCGAGTTAAGTGTAGTGGGGAGCGAGGGCGCGGCGCTAGTCCACGACAGTTCGGCGGTACCGTCGGCGGACGGGGCGTGGATCGCGTTTCAGCGCAAGGAGTTGGAAGGGCCAGGCGCGACGCGAGGCAGCCAGATCTGGCGGATGCGTCCGGACGGTACGGAGGCGACGGCGCTGACGGCGGATCCCGCCTACGACCACGGGCGGCCTGTGTGGAGTCCCGACGGGCGCTTTCTGATCACGCGGCGGTTTCCCCTGCGAGGGCCGGATGTCGTGCCCTCGTTGTGGCTGATTGATTTGGAGACCGGTGAGGTGCGTCTTCTGGTGGAGCAAGGGGACTTTCCGGCGATTGCGCGGTAGGAAGGATGCGCGATTCCAGCAGGGGACAGCAACGCATGCAGTACCAGCAGATCCCCAGCCACTGGCGGCCGGACTCGGTTGCTCGCTATGTTGATATCCCCAGCAGACCGCGGGTGAGTTGAAAGTCGATATGGTTGTGAACGGTGCTGTGCGGCTGATAGTCGCCGGCCAGCGTTCGCGCGGCCAGATCCAGTATCTGCTGCGGCCACGCGCCGGAGTCGCCGCACAGGTGGAGATCGGGCGCGGCGGGCGCGTGCTCGCCGGCTAGCTGCAGTAGGGGCACAAGCGGATGCCCGGCCCTTAGCTTGTCGGAGTAGGCGATGATCAGGTGGGCGCCGCTGGCGCCGAGGCCGGTGAGCATCTCGCTCCAGTGGGGGGTGGGCATTTCCATGAGGTGGAAACCGGCAGCCTGCGCGGCCTGGCCGTAGGCGAGGGAGGGCGGCAAATCGGGAGAATCGAGGCCCAGGGCGGTGCAGAATGCGGGCGCCTCGATCAGCCCGTTGGATACCGGTGTGACGACGGTGCCGCCGGCGGCCACGACCCAACGGGCGATGCGTGCGAGGCTGTCGGCGGCGTGTGGGGGCACGTCGCCGTCGCTGAGCAGCGCCAGGGACAGCTTGCGATCGTGCCCGTTCTGCCGGCGCAGCGCGGCGTCCTGGTCGGCGAAGTAGCCGTCGATCTTGTCGAGGACACTGGCGATGCCGCCGTCCAGCTGCACGCTGGCCCAGCCGAAATCCTCCTCTGCGAGTCCGCCGTCGCGCAGCAGCGAATGGATGTAGTCGTTGTGGGCTTTTTCGCAGCCGTGCTCCAGAAAGAGGCAGGCGCCCACGAGGGGATGGGTGGCGTAACCGATCATTGTGCGGGCGTAGATGGCCTGCGTTGAGGCGAAGGCGACGCCGCAGCCCTCGGTGTGGGGCAGGGCGGTAAAGAGGGGACGGCCCCCCGTATCGCCCGACCCGCCGGTCTGCGGTTCGGAGGCGGCCCGGTTGAGGCGTTGGGCTGCCATGCCGGCGATTTGGCCGGAACAGAGACTGGTAGGCAGGATGAGGCCGACGCGGGCCGCGGGCGGTTGGGGCAGGTCGATCGCTTGCGCCTCGGCAGGTTGCGTTCTGATTGTGAGCGGCTGCCCGTCCGGCTGGGGGCGTTCCAGGATCGACTGGAGCTGGCTGTGGTCCTGCTGCTGCCAGTTGCGCCAGATTGAGATCTGGGAGTGACCGGCCAGTTCGCCCTTGCTGGGCTGGCCTGAGGCGATCTCCACCAGCAGATCGAGACAATCTTCGCACAGCTGGTCCATGGACGTGCCGTCCAGGTAGGCGCCGGCGTTCACGTCCATCTCCTTGGATAGAAGCTCAAAACGCGGCGTGGTTGTCATCACTTTGATGGTGGGCACAAAGGGAAAATTGGTGATCGAGCCGTTGCCGGTGACGAAGATGATCAGATTGGAGCCGCCGGCCACCTGACCGGCGATGCTTTCGAGGTCGTTGCCGGGTGTGTTCATAAAGTAGAAGCCGGGGGCAGGAGCGTCCGTGGTCCCGGGCAAGGCCGATCCTTCCTCGGCCTTCACCATCCGTTCCCCGTAGTCGACAGTCCAATCCAGACGCACGTCTGGGTGCCGCTTGATTGCGGCGCCGATGGACTTGAGGGCGATGTTGTAGAGCCCGCGCAGTTTGTTGCCGCCGGTAGGATTGCCCTCTGCGGTCTGGCCGTGCCAGGCCAGCCGTTCCTTGAACTGGGCAACATAATCGAGAAAGGCCTGGGCGGTGGCCAGATCGCGGGTGTTCTGGAGCAGGTAGGCTTCGGCGCCGATGAGTTCGTCGGTCTCGGCGAGGTTGGCGCGTCCGCCGTAGCGGATGACCTCTTTGGCGACGGCGGAGGCCAGCGGGTTGCCGGAGAGGCCGGAGAAGGCGTCGGAGCCGCCGCACTGGAGGGCGATGTTGAGGTGGGCCAGGGATTGGGGCGTGCGCGGCAGGGTCGCGATTGTAGGCAGCCAGCGCTCTACGGTTGCAGAGGCTTCGGCGAGGTCGGCCTGCCAATCTCCGGAGAGCGTGAAGAAGCGGAGCGGCACGTCTGCCAAAGGGTAGTCATTGGCGCGCAGATAGGCCTCCAACTCGGCGTTGCTGATGGGCCGGTCGGCGGTCGAGTGCGGTTCGTGTGTGTCCACGGCGAGGACCGCGCCGACGTTCGGATGGACGATCAGGCCGGCGAGGGTACGCAGGACAAAGTCGCGGTTGTTGAGCCGTTCGTAGCCGCTGCCCTCGGTGTGGGCGATGGCGACGATGCCGTCGAAGCCGGGGAAGGGGGCGGCGGCGGGCTGCAGTGCCTGCGCCAGGCTTCTGGCAAAAGCGGCTGTGCTTGAGGTGGTCCCCAGGATGACGATTGTGTTGCGCGTGCCGACACCGCGCCCGCCGGCGCGGCTGAAACCGAGAAAGGTGCGCTCCTCATTGTATCGTTCCACCTGCCGGCCGGGACGGAAGGTGGTTTCGTCGACTTCGTAGGGGATGATGCGGTCCTGGAAGTTCGGTTGCTGCGGAATGGTGAAATCGAGGGCGCGTCCGCTGAGCGCCTCGATCATGCCGGCGTTGCATACGTACTGGCCCGGCGCGATAGGGCGCGTTGCCATACCGAAAGGAAGTCCCCAGGACAGCAGAGGTTCGCCCTCTGCTACCGGTTCGATGGCGAAGCGGTGGCCGACGAGGATGGTGGTATCGAGGGTGAAGTGCCGGCCGTCGTGCTCGATTGTCAGCCCGGCTTCCAGGCGGCGGGTGGCGATGGCGACGTTGTCGATGGCTTGGGGCAGGCGGGCGACGGCGTCAAAGGGGAGCGGACTGCTGAGTTCGGGCCGGGGTACGGGGTGCGGCCTGTCTTTTTGTACCATCAGGATCCTCCGTTTCGCGACCTGCGTTGAAAAAGTGAGGCTCTACGCCTCCGACACGCGGACGGGCTCGGTCGGCATCCACCGCATCATACCGATCATCGCCAGCACCACCAAAGCGGAGGTTGCCGCGCCGATCCAGTAGGGGACCGTCGGGCCGCGGGCGAAGAGGACGCCGGCGATGGCTGTGCTGATGATGGTGGACAGATTGATGGAGGACTGAAACCAGCCGAGTACGCTGCCGCGGTCCTGATCGGCCACGAGAGAGGTGGCCATCGACTGCAGGGGTGGACTGGAGAGCCCGTAGCCGACGGCAAAAAAGAGTGACCCGAAGGCACCAAGCCAGGGCGTTGTTACGAGCGCGTAGACCGTCATTCCGATCGTACGCAGAATGCTGCCTATCACGACAAGCTGACCTTCATCAAAGCGCTGCGCCATACGCCGCAGCAGGTAGGTCTGCGTGAACAGCTGGGAGATCCCCACAACGGAGAGCAGCAGGCCGATGCCGACATCGGTGACCTCCCGGCTCTCGCCCTGGAAAAGTACCGCTTCTCCGAAAAGCGCAAAGGTGGACTGCAAGAGTCCCAGGGCAAACTGACCTAAGAAGGCGATGAGGAGGACGGCCAGCAGGGGCAGGGCCCAGGGTGCGCCTCCCAGCAGGCTGCCGAGGGTGAGGCTGCCGGCGCGGCGGGCGCGGGCGCGGCGCCTTTCTTGCGCAGAGAGGGTTTCATCCAGCGCGTACCAGGTGAGCAGGACTACAGCGGCTGCGGCTACGGCGGCTACCAGGAATGGCACTGCGGGACCGTAGGCTGCGGCGAGCGCACCGCCCAGGGCAGGCCCGAACATGAAACCGAGGCCAAAGGCGGCGAGAATGTAGCCGAGGCTCTCGGTGCGCTTCTCGCGGGGCGTGATGTCGGTAATGTAGGCCTGGGCCACGATGATATTGCCTCCGGTGATACCATCGAGGATGCGGGCAAAGAAGAGCCAGCCGAAGCTGGGCGCAAAGGCCAGGATGACAAAGCTGATGACCGTCCCGATCTGGCTGACGATCAGGACGGGAATGCGTCCGTAATTGTCGGAAAGGCGGCCGACATAGGGGCCGGAGAGGAATTGGGCGGCGAAGAAAGAGGCGCTGAGCAGTGTGATAAGCTCGGCCGACAGATGAAACTCGCGCTGGGCATACAGCGGCAGGACGGGGAAAATCAGGGACGCGCCCAGCATCTGAACAAAGACGACCAGCAGAATTGTGAGCAGTCGTCTATCGATTATGCCGGATTTCATGCGTTCTCTCGCCGCGGGCGGATGCGTCGATAGCAGCGCGTCCAGTGTTTGAACAGGGCCGGATTATGGGAACAGAGCAGTACCAGGGACGTAGCGGAGCGTTAGGGAATACGACTCATTGCTGGACCTGTTCCTCCTGGGAAATCTCCTCCTGAGGAATCGTCAGCGAAAGGCCGACCCAGAGGTTATTGGGATCATCGCCGACCAGGTCCCGGTTGGCTTCGTAGATCTCTGTCCAGCGGTCCTGGTCTCCGTACAACCGCAGTGCGATGTGACGCAGGTTTTCGCCTGCCTGGACGGTGTACGTCTCGGGCAGGACCAGCTCCAGCCCGCTACTGTCGATCGAGGTAACCCCTTCGATCGCGGCCGCCAACTCCAACAACTCGATCTGAACTGAGGTCATTGTTACCGTTCCCTGGAGAATCAGCTCGCCGGGGGGTGCATCCGGGGCCCACGTCGCCTTTATGCCGAGGGCGGCCAGGTCGGCACGGTCTTGTTCATTGAGGAAGGTGGTCAGATCGAAGGATTGCAGGCGTGCCGCGGCGATAATTGTCGCGGCCACGTCAGGAGACGGGCTTTCCGTAGGAGCGGGGGTAGGCACAGATTGGGTCGGTGCCGCCGTCGGCAGCGTCTCGGGCGTTGGGGGTGCGGCAGAGGCCTGCACGGGCGTCGGCGCCTCTTCGACGGCGGCGGTGTTTATCTGGGCGCCTGTGCTGACCTGCGAGCCGGTTGCGGACTCTTCGTCTGTGCTGGGCACAGCAGCTGAGTCGTTGCTGGTAAAGGAGGCGTAGATGGAGGTCAGCCGGTCCGGTATCGTGCGCAGCTGCTGCAACGCCGTGAGGATAGAATCGCCCGAGCCGCGCGAGAAGAAGATGGCAGCCAGCAGCACGATAGCGATGGGAATCGCCCAGGGAAGACGGTTGCGGCGTATTTTGGCGACGGCCTTGGTTGCGACCTGTTTCTTGTCGAGGGGAGCAGGGTAGTATTCTGTGCTGAATTGGCGGCTGGCTTTGCCCACCGCGAGTTGGGTTCCCTTAGCGCGGCCGCGTCGGCGGGCCTCTTCGCGCCGTCCCAGCTGGAGCTGCTCCTGGTGCGAGCGCAGCAGCCATTCGCCTTCGCTGCGCAGGATGTCATCGGCGGGGATAGCGGCCACATGCTCACGCATTTCCTTGAATTCACCGCGTTTGCGATAGATGAGAGCCGCCAGCAGGTGCAGCTCTGGCGCCTCCAAGAGAGAGATGCCCTGGTCGATCCCCTCCAATGCGGCCACTTCGTTTCCCATCGAGTAATGTTCGAGGGCGCGATGATAAATCGTCCGCGTCATTTCGGCGGGCGTATAGTGTGAGGCGACATTTGCGTTACAGGCAGGGCAGTTCGCGAACGAGGGGGTAACCTCAACCGGTGCGCCGCATTCGGGGCAAGCCAGGTGCATTCTATTCTATCCAGACCGCATTCAGCGTTGGGTGTTGGATGTCAAGTATAAGTTTATTGATAAATCCTGGCGATCAATAGGTCGCCAAAAGTTGGCCTTCGGTCACGACGCGTTTTCGAGTCGTGTAGAGTGACCAGAGACCAGAACCCGTTCTGGATCGAATGCCAAAGCCTATGGCAAGCTGAATCGGGGAAACAGACTTGCGTGCCCAGCGTGTGGGACCCTGATATAAAACGCGGCCGCTTCACTTGACCGCGTGCAGTTCAATCGATACAATAACCAGCGGGAGGGGATGTGTCCCGGTGGACGCCCTGGTCTTCAAAATCAGTGGCAGGTGGCGCAGAGCCGGCTGCGGTGGGTTCGACTCCCACGCCTTCCCGCTTTCGTCTGACTCAACACTCCGCCCCTAACCCTTCACCGCCAAAAATCGCCAGTCTTTCCTCTTGGCTGGTGAGGGGCGCGCTTTGCGGCCTATAGTGGAACTGCAGCGCGCGGCGGCGCGACCCGGTTTGGTTGGGCGGCGTGCCGTGGTGAAGCAAACTCTGGAAGATCAGGAGACCGCCGGGTTTCAGCGGTACGGCCATCGCTCCACTGTTGTCCACGTCGGTGTCACAGATCTGCCAATCCCGCCTGCGAAAATGAACGACGGGACCTTTGAGATGGCTGCCCGGGGCAATGACCATGCAGCCGTTCTCGATCGTGGCCTCGTCCAGCGCGATCCAGCAGCCCACAACTTTGGCGTCAAGTTCGATCTGGAAGTAGGCGGCGTCCTGGTGCCAGGGCTTGTCGCGACCCAGACGGGGCGGCTTGAGCAGCGCCATACTCTGGAACAGCACGGGCGAATCGCCGATGAGGCGTTCCACAAGGGCCAGCAGGAGGGGGTGATGCGCGAGCTCGTTGAGGCGCTCGTCGTAGTCGACGAAGCTCATGAATTTGCGAACGTAGTCCTGCTTCTCTTCAAGCGGCATCTCCTCAACCGCTACGCCAGCGGAAGCCCGCTCGTACTGGACGCCGTTGAACTCCTCCACTTCACCTGACAAGAGGTGAAACAGACCGTCCAGCGCCACCTGCACTTCGTGCGCGGTGAAGGCGTTCTCGACAATGAGAAAGCCCTGCTCGTGGAACTGCGCAACGTGGGCATCGGTGACAGCGTCAAAGCCGTCGACACCGGTGACAACCCCTGTCGGTTCATAGAGATCCGGCGGGAATTCGTCGGTAAGGCCGTCGTCGAACTGCCGCTCAGGAGCCGTTACCGTCATTATCTGTCCTCCCGAAACCGTGATGGATGGGATGCACTAACAGTTGTCCTGCTGTTCGACGGCTGTGCGTCGAGCTTGATTCGCCGATCCTATGCTATTGGGCCCTTAGCGGGAAAAGGTACGAATAAAATGGACGGCTGTTGAACCGTCCCTTTTCACCGCCGCCTCCATTGGTCGGCGAAACCTCATTCAGACTCTACCATACTCTACTACTAACATACCATACAATACAAGAAAACTAAATCGTTCACAAGCGACAGAATTGGCGGTGAACGGGTGAAAATCTGCGGCGCGGCACTGCAGATGCAGGTCAGTTTCGGGCCAGAAACGCGTCCACCTCTGAGCCGGTAGGGATGCCAAGGCGGGCGCCTTTTCTGGTGCAGCAGAGTGCGCCGACCGCAGAGGAGAAACGCAGCAGATCTTCCCACGCCATTCCGCGTGAAAGGCCGGCGGCGAATGCGCCATGGAAGGCGTCGCCGGCGCCGGTGGTGTCTTCTGCCGTGATCGAAAAGGCCGGGTAGCTGCCGGTGCCGGCGCCAAAGCGGCAGTCTGCACGGTTGCGCCAGCAGAGTCCCCGTTCGCCGAGGGTGACGATGGTCGAGGGCGCGCAGCAGCTCAGCTGCTTCAGGGCTTCTTCGACGTCGTCCTGGCGGCTGAACTGCCGGGCAAAGTGCTCTGACACCACCAGGAATTCCACCATTTCCATCAGCGTTTTCGAGCCAGGATGGAGGGTGTCGCCATCGAGAACGGTGGGGATGCCGGCAGCGCGGGCGCGGGCGACCAGGGGCGCGGCTGCCTGGTGGTAATGTCCGTCCACCAGAACAGCGCGCGGGCGGCAGTCTTCGAGATGGAATTCCTCCTCGCCCGGCATTTCTCGGCCAAGGCCGTAGTTGACGAGGGCACGGGAGCCGTCCGGTTTGACGAGAATGGCGGACAGGGATGTCGGCCATTCGCCGCGTACGACAAGAGCCGTGTTGACGCCGGCAGCGTTGAGTTCATCGAGATGTTTGTCGCCGTACATGTCGCGGCCCAGAT
>JAPPKG010000562.1:0-11138 GCA_026914085.1 Caldilineaceae bacterium
GGGGGGGCATTTGGGCCCCCCCTTTGTGGGGGGGCCCCCCCCCCGCAACGCCCCCCCTACTGCCTCATCGACCGGGTGTCGACATTGGTAACAGGTGCCTAATCGAAGGTGTCCAGCCCGACCGCGTCCCGCCAGTCCCATCAGGTCCCCTTACGTGCCGGCCTTGTTCCTGCCCTCACACCCTCCCCAACTGACGGACACCACCGTACGGCCAGGCCTGCCGCCTGCACTGCGTCTCGCCCAAAGACGGTAAACGACTCCAGCCACCGCTGGCACTGATTCCCCGCCAAACTGTTCCCACCCCAATCTGGGTCGCACCCCACCGGCCGCACCGTTGCAGCACTCTTCGCCCCTCCGGTACACTCGGCACACAACTGCCTCGACCGCGTACCCGGCCGCCGCCGCGCCCCGGACCTGCATTCGTGGAGGTGCTGGCAATTACATGGCAAGGTTGACGTCTTTGCCCGTTGTTATGTACTCTATAACTGCAACTGATTCAATTGTCCTGTCGAGAATCCTGGCAGCATCACAACCCTCGGCGCCCCCGCCTGAGAACGCAAATAACGTCTGAAAACACGCCGCCTCTGCCGGGGTTTGCTTTCGATCTTCTTCACAGGCTGTCGGTTCCACCATCTACTGACAGCGGAACCGGAACACCAGACTGCGCTGCTCGAGGAGCTACAAATATGTACCGGTTACGCCTACTGGCCATGACAGCGGCACTGTTCGTCCTGATGATCATTGCGCCCAGACCGCTGTCCGCGCAGGAACTGTCGCCAGCAACCCGGACGGAACCCGCAACAGACGCCCCGCCCGAGCCCACTTGGCTGACAGACCCTTCGACATCTGCGGCGAATCGCTCCAATTCGCCGCAGGCAGCCCCCGTTTCCACCGCCCAAATTCCGCCCGGATGGATGCCAATTGAAGACGAATCGCTCGGCTATTCGCTCGCCGTACCCGCAAACTGGTTGACCTTCGACCTCCAATCGGGCGACCTCGACAGGATCGCCGGCATGCTGGGCGGCCGCGCCGCTTCGCAGCAGCTGCGCCAGTACATGGACTCCCCTGCCGGCGAAACCCTCGGGCTCCTGGCCGTCGACCCTGATCCCAGCGAGCTGTTCGCCCGCCCGCCCTTCCCCACCTTTCTCAACGTGTCGGTCGCACTATTTCCCGACGGCGTATCCGACGAACAATGGGTTGCCCTCGTCGAAGACGCTGTCTCGGCTCTCGGCGAAGCCCGCATCGAAAACGTCAGGCTTGGCACGCTCAACCAGATGCCCGCAGTCAGAGCCGCCGCCGTCTACCAACTGGGAGGCCGCGGCGCCGGCCTGACCGCCCATCTCGACATAACCATCGTCCGCGCTGACCAGGCGGCCTATACACTCCTGATTGCGACCCGGCTCAGCAACGCTCTAGCCAAACGAATTGTGATCCACCAGATCGTCCAATCCTTCCGGCCCGTCTTGCCCGAACAGGTGACCACCGCAGAGCCGGCGCAAACCCCGGCCGGAGAACAAGGCCAGCCCGGTTCATCGGCCTCTGTTCCCGCCGCCAATCTTCCCAGGTTCTGGATACCCATCGTAGACGGCCGCCTGGGCTACTCTCTTGCCGTACCATTCAACTGGTTGGCTTTCGACCTGCAAGAAGGAGAACTGGACCAGGTAACAGGCCTGCTCGACGGTGAGACGGCAACGCAGCAACTGCGAGCCTTTCTGGACACGCCCGAAGGAGAGCGACTCGGCGTCTTCGCCGTCGAACCGGATCCGGAAAGCATGTACACCGTCCCAATCTTTCCAACCTTCCTGATCGTGTCCACCGCGCCGCTGCCGATAGACCTTTCTGAAGAAGATTGGCCTGCCCTCGCTGAAAACGCTGTCGCCGCTTGGGGCGATATACAGTCGATAGCTGTCGAGACGGGCACAAGCAACGGCCTTCCATTCATCCGCGCTGTGGCCGCCATCAGATTGGGCGATCCATCCCATCTCCTGACCGCTCATCTTGATATAACTATCCTGCGAGCCAACCAG
This sequence comes from Caldilineaceae bacterium, assembly GCA_026914085.1. Classification (GTDB taxonomy): domain Bacteria; phylum Chloroflexota; class Anaerolineae; order Caldilineales; family Caldilineaceae; genus Bin5. The sequence continues at coordinate 2,028 of JAPPKG010000562.1, forward strand.
ACCGCCTATCTGCTTACAATCGCGGCCCGCCCCGACGTCGCCGCCGCCAACCAGCCCGTGATCGACCAGATAGTCGATTCGTTCCGAGTTGAATGACACCCGGATCGCAACATGCCTGCGATCATCTGCGGTGCCGCCAACAGGCTGCTGAAACTATCTTCTGCAATCAGTTCACTGTGTGAGGAGGACGCTCAACCATGAAACAGAGACGTTTCATCGCCCCGTTTCATTACCGCGGGGCCCTGCTGCTCTTTGCCATCCTGATCACGCTCACCCAATCTCTGGCAGCGTCCACCATCTATGCCCAAAGCGATGAACAGTCCGACGGCGACGCCGACCGCGTCGCACTGACCGCCCTCTTCAACGCCACCGACGGCGAAAACTGGGTGAACAGTCAGAACTGGCTGACCGACAAATCCCTCAGCGCATGGTACGGCGTCACCACAAACGACAACGGACGCGTCACCCAGTTGAGCCTCCGCGGAAATCGGCTGAGCGGAGCCATCCCCCCGCAGTTGGGTTCCCTCACCCAACTGGTACGACTCGTGATCGACGACAATCTCCTGAGCGGCGAAATCCCCCCGGAACTGGGAAACCTGGCCCAACTGCAGTGGCTCGACCTAGACAGAAACCAGCTGACCGGTTCGATTCCTCCCGAACTGGGAAGCCTCACACGTCTGGAACGCCTCGACCTTTCGGGCAATCAGTTGAGCGGCCCCATCCCCCCCGAAATCGGCTCCCTTACAGAGCTGCGAACACTCTATTTCGACGAAAATCAGCTGATCGGAGCAATCCCGCCCCAGCTCGGTTTCCTCGCCAACTTGCAGACAATGTTCATCGAAGAAAACCAGCTGAGTGGCGAAATCCCGCCTGAACTGGGCAACCTCACCCACCTGCGCGCCATGTCGCTGGAGGAAAACAACCTGAGCGGGTCCATCCCCGCCGAACTGGGCAACCTTACCCAGCTGCGCTCACTCGATCTCGACGAAAACAATCTGAGTGGACCCATTCCCGCCGAATTGGGCAATCTCACCCAACTGCGCTCACTTTATCTTGACGAATGCGGCCTGAGCGGGCCCATCCCGCCCGAACTGGGCAATCTCACCCAGCTGCGGACCCTGCTGCTCAATGACAACGAGCTGAGCGGTCCGATTCCACCCGAATTGGGAAACCTATCGCACCTTCAGTCTCTCCAGCTGGCTGGAAACGATTTGAGGGGGGAGATCCCGCCAGAGTTGGACGCCCTCCCCCAACTGAGTGAGTGGAATATCAACGGAAATCCGCTGTCCGGCTGCATCCCCGCAAGCTGGCGCAACGCCGCTTCCGTCGAAAATGCACCGTTGGACCTGCCCTTCTGTCCATCACCCGCGACCGCAGAATCGGCAACGGAGTCACTCTTCGGTCTGAACGGCGATCTGCTCTTCGCCCTTTACCGCGTTTCCCTGCGTACCCTTACCCACCAGGCGTTGCAGGGCCTCGACCGCGCCGCACTCACCTCACTCTACATCGCCCTCGGCGGAGACGACTGGGTAAACAGCGAAAACTGGCTCAGCGACGAACCGCTCAACACTTGGTACGGCGTAACCACCGACCTCAACGGCCGCGTGACCAGCCTCGACCTGCGTGGAAATCAGTTGAGCGGTTCAATTCCGGCCGTCATAGGGCGCCTATCCCATCTGATCAGGCTGGTAATCGACGACAATCAACTTATCGGTCCCATCCCGCCTGAAATAGGCTACCTGACCCACCTCACGACTCTCGACCTCGACCGAAACCGGCTCACAGGCCAGATCCCGCCGGATCTCGGCAACCTCACCAATCTGGAACGGCTGGACCTTACTGGAAACCAGTTGAGCGGCCCAATCCCTGCCCAACTCGGAAACCTCGCCGAGTTACGTACTCTCTTCCTTGACGAGAATCGACTGACCGGCACCATCCCGCCTCAGCTCGGCAACCTGATCGAGCTCCGCACACTTTACCTCGAAGAAAACCGGCTGACCGGCCCTATCCCGCCAGAATTGGGCAACCTGGTCAATGTGGGCCTCTTTTCCCTCGAAGAGAACAGCCTGAGCGGCTCGATTCCACCTGAATTGGGCAACCTCGCCGAAGTCCGCACCCTCTATCTCGATGAGAACCAATTGAGCGGGCCAATCCCGCCCGAACTCGGCAACCTGGCCCAGCTGCGAGTCCTTGACCTTGATGAGAACGAACTGAGCGGACCGATCCCGACCGAACTCGGCCGCCTCACCAATCTGCGTATCCTCTTCCTGCGCCAAAATGAGCTGACTGGCTCCATACCTTCCGTACTGGGACATCTCCCTCACCTGACCTGGCTCTATTTGCAGGACAACCGGCTCAGCGGAGAAATACCTTCGAATCTGGGCAACCTCGCCCTTCTGCAGGGGTTCAGCCTCAGCGGCAATCAGCTCAGCGGCTGCGTTCCCGTAAGTCTGAGCCGCGTACTCCACAACGATCTCGACCTCATCCATCTACCCTTCTGCGTCGAATAAGGTCCTGTAGTCAGCTCAAACAAAAAGAGAGAGTAGCAAACAGCTACTCTCTCCTTGCCTTCCTCACACTGTAACTTCGCGATGTCAGCCCTCGATCAACTCCTCGTCTGGCGCCAGCTCCTCCCTACCAACCCAGGAACAACGGATCCCTGCGGACTCTCCGTCCCGACACCCTCGCCACAGCCATCTCCGGCCGCAACGGCGCAACCACTTGACTCAAGCTAACGGCCGCCATGCTGCCGTACATGTTCAGAATCGGAGCAACCTCCGTCTGATAGGTAATATAGGCATCGGGCCAGGACACCGGAAGTCTCCATCCAGCACCCGCTCGCCCCGCCTTCAGCCGCCGCGCCGCCACCAGCATCAGGACCAGCAGCGCCGCGCCGCCTGCCACCGGCAGATAATGCAGACCCAACTCCACCCGGCGCACCACCTCCGTAGTCTGGTAACCGATCACCGCCAGCGCCGGCACCCATAGCAGCTCACCCAACAGCACAATTGGAAACCAGCGCCGGAAAGGCACGCGCGCCATACCCGCCGCGACCAGAACCGGGATCACTAGCACCGAAAACGCCTTGGCGATGAACAGCAATCGGGGACCGTGCTCCTGCATTTCCGACTGCACCTGCTCCAGGTGATGGCGTCGCAGCCCCAGCCACCGGCCATAGCGTAGCACAGGCTCCTTCCCATACCTGTAGCCGAGCAAATACCACAAGCCGTCAGCGACAAGGCCCCCAACGATTGCACACACCATCACCAGCGGCAGGCGCATATACCCCAGCGAAGCCGCAACCGCCGCCAGCAGCGTCACGATCCGCCCCTCCAGAATCACCAGAAGAGTCAGCAGCGGATAGCTCCAAACGCCCCATTCCTGCAGGCCCTCGCCGCGTAACAAACCCAAAACCGTATCCAATATCTCGGAAATTACATTCATTCAACGACTTCCTCTATCCGCCAGGCCAAAACATCCAGCTTCCTGGCAAAATGCAGAAGCGGCTCCCTGTCCGGCAGAAAAATCCCGTGCGCCTGCGCCAGCCAGTTGCGCTCGAACTCCGCCTCAGCCGGCTGTAGCGGCCAGGGACGGTGGTGAATCTCACCCCGATAAACGCGCCCGCTTCTATCCACACTGTACAAACAGTACCTCTCGATCAGCCACTGCTCCAACGAATCGGCTGCCGCCCCGTAGACCGGCCCTGTCGGCCGGTAGACGGCCCGAAAGTCCGCCTCCGGCGCGCCCTTGTGCGTGCGCCGGCTGGAATAGCGAATGCCGCCGTCTTCGACCCTGCACGCCATCTGCGCCCGGAAATAGGGCAGATGATAGGACCTCCGCGCCATCGCCACCGCCAGCGGGTTGCCCGCGTCCAGGCTGAAAAAGTACACGCCCGGCCTTGGCTCCCCACCTCCGCTACTCTTTACGTACGTACGCACATTAAGTTCCGGAAAAGAGGAGACCCACGGCGCCGCCGGCGTAAACCGCTGCCGCACGCCCGACATACGAAAGGGGACCACCGTCACCCACGCCTCACCCGCGTACCTGTCCAGCGTCAGGCCGGACGGCAGCAGCTTTTCAATCTCCAAGGCGGGTACGGGCCAGTGCGCAAACAGAAGGTCCTGCCACGACTGAAACATGAACCAAGGGCGATCGGGCAGTGGCCAAGGGCGGTGTTCCTGCTGGGCAAGTATCTCGGCAGCGACTGCCTGCCCGCGCCGCCACAGGGAGGTGAGGGGGAACTTTCTCATCTGTTCTTTCCTCACTCTCCATAGATCCAGAGAGCGATAAGATCGTCGATCGGACTGCCGCTGTGACGCCGGAATATGTCCAAAAGGTCCTCCGCATACGCGATCCCGTAGCGATACGTCTGCGCATAGTCAAGCAGTGCCGCGTAAAACGCCGCATCGCCCATCCGTTCACGCACCGCGTGCAGGAACAACGGTCCCTTGCTGTAGATGATGTTGATATAGTTGCTCTGATCGAACCCAACAACCGCACCGCTGACCGGTCTGTCTATCCCCAGATTCCGCGCCGCATCGTAACGGTAACGGAAGACATTCTCCATCATCATGGTCTGCATCTGTGGCCACTCCACCGCCTCGTAGTAGAGAAAGACCGCATAGTTCGCAAGTGACTCGTCCAGCCACGGCTCATCCGGCTGATCGTTGCCCACCAGGTTGAAAAACCACTGGTGCGCGACCTCGTGCGGCGTGGCGATGCTGAAACCCCCGCCGCCCTCCCCGTAAAAGTTCGCCGCCAGCGCCAGCAGCCCGGCGTGCTCCATCCCGAACGCCGTCGTCGGCAGCGGCACAACATCCAACTCGCGATACGGATACTGTCCGAACATCCTGTTAAACGCGCCCAGGCTGCCCGTCGTATAGCTCAGTGCCGTCTGCGCAGAGGCCAGACCCCCAACCGGATAGTACGAGTTGACCGTTATCCCATCCACATCTTCGCTGACCGCCTCCCAGCGGTCGGTCACAGCCGCATAAAAGGAGCGCACCGGCCCCGCCGCAATCCGCCACGTGGTCGTGCCGTCACCGTTCAGCTCCTGCGCCAGCGTCGAGCCGCTCGCAACCACCGACAACGCCTCGGGTACAGTCAGCGCCACCTGATAGTAACCGATATCCGCAAAGAGCGAGTCACCGAATCTCGCGCCCGCGTCCAAATCCCAACCCCTGTGGTCGTAAACTGCCAGCGTGGGATAGAAACCGGCCAGATCATACACACCTTCCACAAACCCGTATAGGCCCGCCCCCGCCGTACCCGCGCTCACCTGCGTCGGCAGCGTGGACCGAAACCAGAGCGTCACATCCGTTGTTTCCCCCGCGGCCAGCCCGCCTTCAAGCGGGACAAACACAGCCGTACCGTCGAAAAGGTCCCCAACCGTCGCCACCTTCCCGTCAACCAGCGCCCGGCTCACCTGCGCCGTACCCTCGTAAGCAGGCAAATTGGGATAAAGCCGGAAATAAAGCTCAGTAAGGCTGCTCTCCTCCTGATTTGTAATCCGCACCCGTTGCACACCCTCCAGGCTCGGAACTTCACCCGGCACGAGGCGAGCCTCGATAAAATAGTGGGGCGCGTCAGGCAACCTGGCCGCATCCTCTGCAAAAGCTTCCAGCAGCGTCTCGCCGTAGACCGAATAGTCGCTCAGATCAACGTCCGGCGTCGGAAAAGGAGGCGGCTCCTCCACCGGCTCTGGAACAGGTGTGGACGTGGGCGGTGGAACTGTTGGCTCGGGTGTACTCGTCGCAGGGGCAACCGTCGCTGAAGGGGTTGGCAAAAGGACGGTGACTTCAGGTTCTTCGCTTGTCGGATTCGCCTCCCTGCTGCATGCGCTCAGCAAAACCGTCAGCGCAAATGCAACCACAAACAGAGCGGCGAAACGCAACTGTGGCTCTATTCGACTCCGGAAACCGCGCCTCCGGCCAGCGTACACAAATCTCCTTTCACGCCCAGACCGCTGTTCTGCATGAACCGCCCGTCCCATCAATCCCACCCCCCTATCGCCCGCCGCCGACCCGATGACTCCGGCAGGCTGCTTCCCATCCCTGCAGCGCATGCCTTCGGCGGCAACACCAAAGCTTGGTGACGAGCGGAACTGGCAATGTGAAAGGCCAGGCACTATCAATCCTGCAGTTTAAAAGTGGCTGCTTGGTGTTTCCTCTCCTCTGCCTCCAACTGGGACGAAGGCCCCGACGCGAGGCGAACGTTCAGCAATGCGCACAGTACGACCAAAGTCTATTCTACCCCGGACCCAAATCCGGAGATTCCCGCTGCAAACTCTCGACAAGCCGCTTGGCCTCCCCACTCAGAGGCACGGGCAGCTCAACCACCACCTCCACCAGCAGGTCTCCCCGATTCTTGTTATCCTTCACATCCGGCATGCCCTGACCCTTCAGCCGGAAGACCTTCCCGTTCTGCGTGTCCGGCGGGATCGTCAGCGCCACCGCCCCCTGCATGGTCGGGACGCGTGCCTCGCCCCCAAGAAGCGCCGTGAAAAGGTCCACCGGAACCTTCGTGCGCAAATCCGTCCCCACCACCTCAAAATCCTTGTGCGGCTGGACCGTCACCGTCATGATCAGGTCGCCCGCCCGCACCCTCGATCCCATCCTGACCCCGGCCGGAATCGTTACCTCGAACCGCGAATCGCCCTGCTGCACCGTCCGCTTGGTCCCCATGAACGCCTCTTCCAGCGCAATCTCAACCGGGACCGTCTGGTCGCTGTTGGGGCGGCCGAAACTGGGATGAGGTGTCTGCCGCGTCGCTTTGCGCGTCTGCGCCGGCATGCCGCCAAATAGCTGCTGAAAGAAATCAGAAAAAGAGCTGCCGCCGCCGGCCATCCCCCCGAACATCTGCTCAAACTCTTCAGGGCTCACCGTTCGGCCCTGCTGACGCTCCGCGCCGCCGGCATTGTACCACTGAGACCAATCGAAATTCTGTCCGCTCTGCTCGTACTGCTTCCACTGCGCTCCGAACTTGTCATATGTCCGCCGCTTCGCATCGTCAGACAGGACCGCATAGGCCTCACTGATCTCTTTGAACTTCTGTTCGGCAGCCGCATCGCCGTCGTTGACATCGGGATGATACTTGCGTGCCAGCTTGCGATACGCCTTCTTGATGTCATCGGCGCTCGCCTTTCGGCGCACGCCCAGCACCGCATAGTAGTCTCTATAGTCCACTGGTCCGTTCTCCGCTAATCTTGGCCTCTACACCACTCACCGCTGGCACCCCCCACACCAACACTGTCTCACCGTCATCAGGCTTCCGAAACCAGCGCCAAGGACGCGAAACCGGGCACAGGGCGCCCGGTTTCTCTTCATCGTATCGTTAATGCGCCCAGGACGGCAACCCTGGTTCGAACTGCCGCCTACACCTGCCGAAACTCGCCTTCCACCACGTCGTCCTCATCAGGCGTACCCGTGCCGTCCGCTTCGCCCGCGGCGCCCGGCCCGGTTCCATTATCCTCTGCCTGCTGCTGGTACACCTGCTGGGCCAGCGCAGAGCTCGCCTGCTGCAACTGCTCCGTCAGGCTGGTGATCCGCTCGTGATCCTCACCCTCCATCGCAACCCGCAACTCGCCAATCGTCTGCTCTATCTGCTCCCGATCCGACAGCGGCACCTTGTCGCCCAGCTCGCCCAGAGACTTCTCCGTGGCGTAGATCAGGCTGTCCGCCGCGTTGCGGCTTTCCACCAGCTGCCGCTGCTGCAGGTCCGTAGTCTCGTTCTCTTTGGCCTCCCGCACCAGCCGGTCCACCTCATCGTCGCTGAGGTTCGTCGACGCTGTGATCTGGATGCTCTGCTCTTTGCTCGTGGCCTTGTCCTTCGCCACAACGTTCATTATGCCGTTGGCGTCAATGTCAAACGTTACCTCGACCTGCGGCACACCCCGCATCGCCGGCGGAATCCCGTCCAGCCGGAAGTTGCCCAGTGTCTTGTTGTCGCGCGCCATCGGCCGTTCGCCCTGCAAAATGTGAATATCCACCGCCGTCTGATTGTCCTCGGCGGTGCTGTAAGTCTCCGTCTTTTTCGTCGGAATCGTCGTGTTCCGCGGGATCAGCGTCGTCATCACGCCGCCCAGCGTCTCCAGCCCCAGGCTCAGAGGCGTCACGTCCAGCAGCAGCAGATCCTTTACCTCGCCGCCAAGCACGCCCGCCTGCAGCGCCGCGCCCACCGACACCACTTCGTCCGGATTGACGCCCTTGTGCGGCTCCTTGCCGGTCAATGTGCTCACCAGCTCCTGGATCATCGGCATCCGTGTCGAGCCGCCAACCATGACCACCTCATTCAACTCACCCGGTGTCAGACCCGCGTCCTTCAACGCCGCATGGAACGGTTTCTTCAACCTTTCGACCAGCACCGCCGTCAACTGCTCGAACTGGCTCCGCGTCAGCGTCAGCTGTAGATGCTTCGGCCCCGTGCTGTCCGCCGTGATGAACGGCAGATTGATCTCCGTCTGCGGCGTGCTCGAAAGCTCGATCTTCGCCTTCTCCGCCGCCTCGCGCAAACGCTGTAGTGCCTGCCGGTCCTGGCCCAGATCGATCATCTGCTCCCGCTTGAACTCGTCGATCAGCCAGCGCACGATCGCCTCGTCCCAGTCGTCGCCGCCCAGGTGCGTGTCGCCGTTCGTAGCCTTCACCTCAATGACGCCGTCACCGACCTCCAGCACCGAAACGTCAAACGTCCCGCCGCCCAGGTCAAAGACCAGAATCGTCTCGTCCTCGTTCTTGTCCAGCCCGTACGCCAGCGCCGCCGCCGTCGGCTCGTTGATGATCCGCAGCACCTCCAGCCCCGCGATCTGACCGGCGTCCTTGGTAGCCTGACGCTGGCTGTCGTTAAAGTAGGCAGGTACAGTAATCACCGCCTGCTTCACGTCCTCGCCCAAATAGGACTCCGCATCCCGTTTGAGCTTGCTCAGGATCATCGCGCTGATTTCCTGCGGCGTGTACACCTTATCCTTGATCGGAACACGCACCCGCGCGTCGTGATTCGGCCCTTCGACGCTGGCGTAAGAGACCATCGCCTGCGTCCGCTTCGTCTCCGGATCGTCAATGTGACGCCCCATCAGACGCTTCACCGAGTAGATCGTGTTCTCCGGGTTGACCACCG
>JAPPKG010000167.1:0-11119 GCA_026914085.1 Caldilineaceae bacterium
GGGGGGCCCCCCCCCCCCCAACGCCCCCCCTAATGCCTACCCGACCGGGTGTCGATATTGGTGACAGGTGCCCAATCGAAGGAGTTTCCCCAACCACGTCCCGCCAGTCCACGAGCCAATCTCACTCAGGCAATACTGCGGCACTCTCTCCTCGCCTTTGTGCCTGCCCTGTGCCCCGCTAAGTGCCGGATCACAATATCGCCCACCGCCGCCGCGCATGACCCACCTGACCCCTTTCGCCCCGGAACTGGGACGCACCCGTGATCAGAATTCAGGGCAAGACCGACTGTGCGTTGTACATCTCCAGATGGCGCGCCGCGATCACTTCCCAACTGAACTGGCGGGCCGCCTTACGGGCATTGACTCGCAGCTTCTCCGCCAGCCGCGGGTCCTCGGCGATGCACCGCACCGCTTCCGCCGCCGCCGCCGGATCTCTGGGAGGAACTAGAATCAGGTCCGAATCTGCCCTCAGTTCCGGCGTAGGGTCTTGCGGATGCGTTGTCACGATCGCACAGCCGTTGGCCAGCGCCGCCGTCAGCGTGCTGCGCCGCATACTCATCCCATCCTCATACGGCATCACCAACACGTCGATCGCGTTGAAGTCCGCCGCAACCTCGGCATCCGACTGGTGTCCCGTCCACTGCACGCGATTCTCCAGTCCTTGTTCGGCAATGGAAGCCTCGACCCGCTGTAGATACCTGAAGTTCGTCTCGTCGCTGGCCCCCACACGATCGCCGATCATCAGCAGATGCACATCCCGTCCTTCACCGGCCAGCGCCGCCAGCGTCTCGATCAGTGTCAGCCCGCCTTTGCTGGCGTTAAGAAAACCGAAGTAGCCCAACACAAGCTGCCCGCTGCCGTAGCCGCGCGCCGCCCGCCGCTGGATTCGCTCCTCCGCCGAGAACCGCCGGCTCTTGATGTCATTACCGATCGGAATCCGGTGAAGCTGGCCCCGCTGCACCTGCCCTTGCACCGCTTCCCAGTCGCTCTGATTCGTGACCACCACCGCATCCGCAGCGCGTAAAGGCAGACGCGTGACCCAGTTTCGCAATCGCGCGCCTGCCTTGGGAAAGAGATAGGGGATGCGCAGATCGTGATATGTCCAGGCGGCGCCCAGCCCCTGTCGCCACAGGAAATACGGCAATGCGTTGATGGCCGGATGCATTCTGTAAGCGGCCGTCTGGTACTGAACATGCACCCACTCAGCGCCGACCGCGCGGGCACGGGCAGGAATTTCGGACAGGATCCCCCAGCCCCAACTGCGGCGCCCCGGAAGTACCCGAACCGCATCCGACTCCCCCGACACCGTCACCTGCTCGTCGGTCAGGACGGCGACCCGCGCACCCTGCGCCTGCAGAGCCCCAGCCAGCTCTGCCGTAAACCTGCCGACCCCACCAACCATCGGCGGATATTCACCCGTTACGAACAACACCTTCGGATGCTCTGCCGCCACTCTGTTCAAGCTCCCCCTACCAGTGTGAATCCCGTTCGAAAACAAGCCATATCGCGCCGGTTACGCAATCGAATCGCGCACGTCTTGCCCGCCACTATGCATTACGCAATACGCAAAAAGCGGGTTCTCAACTTGAACGCACATCAGGTGGACATGGAGTTATTCGGGTATCCGCTCCTGCAGGGCGGCCAGCAGTTCCTCCTGGCGCGCCACTGCCGGCAAAAACTGCGTGCGCGGTACATCCATTTCTACGATACCCTCGGCAGAAACGGGCCAGTAAACAAGGCTCACTCCGGGCATGAAGCGGCCCGCCTCTTCACACGTAATCATCTGGCGGAACTTAATCTGCATGGTTGCCTGCATCGGCGCGCGCACAGTCACGCCGTCTGCGGTCAACTCCATCCGCATCAGCGCCCAGCGTACGTGGATGAGGGCAAACGCGATCGCCCCCAGCAGAAAGAACAGGGAAGGCAGGCTGAATCCGTTCAGGATCTCCCGCAGGAATAGTAGCGCCACCGCCGCGCCGCCCGCGGCGAAAAGGCGGTATGTCGTTCGGGGAAGGTAGACCGGGGTGTCAGTCATCGGACCGATGGCTGATGGTGTGTACACTACGCCAGCGGCTACTCACTGCGGTCGGGATGCTGCGCGCGGCTGCTGACGAGCAGCATCGCAAACGCGACCACCGAGAGAACGCCGGCGCCATACACGATCGCGCGAATGACCTGGCTCTCCCACAGTGTCGGCGCAAAACCGGCAAAACCGCCCAGAATCCCGGCCAGAGGAACCGTCGCAATCAAAACGAAATGGAGCATCATGTACGCGGGCGAGGGACGCGGAAAACCTTCACGCGTGAGGAACTTCATCATCATGTAGATCGCGCCCAGCGGATAGAGTACGCCCACCAGCAGAAGAACGGCCGAGCCAGCCTTGTACAGAATGTCCATGCTATTCGCGGATGTCGGTCAGGCCGTCTGCTCGCCTGCCATCATCAGCCCGATCTCCTCGCGCGTGGCTACGCCGATATCGACGACGCCCATCACGCGCCCGCCGTTGAGAACGGCGACGCGGTCGGCCAGGCTGAACAACTCATCCAGGTCTTCGCTGATCAGCAGCACCGCAACCCCGGCCGCCTGCTGCTCCAGCAGCCGCTGGCGCACCGCCTCCGTCGCGCCCACGTCCAGCCCCTGTGTCGGATGGGCCGCGATGATCAGCTTCGGGTCCGTCGTCAGTTCGCGGGCCAGTATCAGCTTCTGCAGATTGCCGCCGGAGAGCGCACCCGCATTGGTCGTGATACCGGGCGTGTCCACGTTGAACTCGTCCACCAGTTCCGCGCTCATCTTGTCCAGGCCGTCGCGATCCAGGAACGGGCCCGGCCTATCCCGGTAATGCTTGAGCGCGATGTTGTCGGCCACATTCATCGAGCCGACCGAACCCACGTGGATGCGGCTTTCCGGCACGTGGGCGATGCCGGCGTCGATGATGGCGCGCGGCGTCTGGTTGGTGAGCTCCCGCCCCAACAGTGTAAAGCGCCCGCTGGTCGCCCGCCGCAACCCGGTCAACAGCTCGGCCAGCTCCTTCTGCCCGTTGCCGGCAACACCGGCGATGCCAAGGATCTCACCCCTGCGGATCTGTAACGAAACATCCCGCAGCGCGGGCAAGCGCTTATCGTTCAAGCAGCAGATCTCTTCGACCTCCAGACAGACTTCGCCGAACTCCTGCTCCTCCTTGTCAATGCGGAAAATAACCGACCGCCCCACCATCAGCTCGGCCAGATGTGCCGCGCTGGTCTCGCCGGTCACGTCCTCGCTGGCCACCACCCGCCCCTGGCGCAGCACCGTCACGCGGTCGGCAAAACGAGTCACCTCATCCAGCCTGTGGCTGATGAAGATGATCGTCTTGCCCTCCTGCACCATGCGCTGCATCGTCTGCCCCAGCGCGTCCGCCTCCTGCGGCGTCAATACGGCCGTTGGTTCATCGAGGATCAGGATATCCGCCCCGCGGTACAGCGCCTTCAAAATCTCGATCCGCTGCTGCTCGCCGACGCTCAACTGCCAGACAAACGCCTCCGGGTCCACGTGCAGATCATACTGCTCGCTCACCTCCGCAATCCGCCGCTGCACCCGCTGCATGTCCAGCCGCAGCGGCTTGAAGCGACCCTGCTCGCCGGGCTCGCAATAGGGATCGTCCAGCCCCAGAATGATGTTCTCAGCCACCGTCTGGTTCATCACCAGCTTGAAATGCTGGTGGACCATGGCGATGCCCAGGTCGAAAGCAGTCTTCGGCGAGTCGACATGCACAGGACGCCCGTGCACCAGCACACGGCCCTCTTCCGGCAGATACAACCCCGCCAGAATATTCATCAGCGTCGACTTACCGGCGCCGTTTTCGCCCAGCAGGGCGTGAATCTCACCCTTTTTGACCGTCAGGCCGACGCTGTCGTTTGCCAAGACCCCGGGAAACCTCTTGGTGATTTCCCGCATTTCCACGGCGAGAGGTACAGAGTTCGTCATAGGCGATGGAGTTTGACAATGTGATTCGACGTCTATGAAGGAATGAAGTCAGAGAGTGGCGAACTTGACCTCACTCTCTGACACACCAGTCTCGACCTGCTTTCTACCCCTTCCCTACTGCGGGATCTCGCCGGTAACACCTGCGACCAGCCAGTCAAAACTGAGAAGGGCGGGGTCGTCCATACATTCTCCCTCGGCGACACGTTCGGCACCGGTGTTATCGCTGATCGGGCCGCAGAAGAACTGAAAATTGCCGTCAAGAATGGCTTCCTTGGCCTCTTCCACCGCTATCTGTACAACTGCCGGCACAAATTCAGCCACCGGGGCAAGATCTAACACACCGTCTTCCATGCCCCACCAGATCGGTTCATTGGTCCACGTCCCGGCAGCCACGTCGCGCACCTTCTTCTCATAGATAACCTGCCAGTTCCAGATCGGTGCCGTCAGCAATGCCTGTGGCGCGATCTCCGGGTTGACCACGTTGTAGCCGATCGCATAGACGCCCTGCTCCTCGGCCAATTTGTCCGGTTCGACACTATCGCTTTCTCGCGCAACAACATCCGCGCCCGCATCGATGAGCGCTTGGGCGGCTTCCCGTTCGGCAGGGGGATCAAACCAGGCAAAGATCCATATCGGCCGTACCTCTACAAGAGGATTGATGGATTGGGCGCCCAGGGCGAAAGCGTTCAGATTTCGCACCACTTCCGGAATCGGGTAAGGCGCAATGTAGCCGATGATATTGGATTGTGTCATCGCACCGGCAACCATTCCGGACAGGTACCAGCCCTGGTAGCCGCGACCGTCGTATATGCCGACATTCTCAGCCGTCTTGTATCCGGTGGCATGCTCAAACTTTACGTCCGGAAAACCTGCCGCGACTTCGATCACGCTGTCCATATAGCCGAAACTGGTGGCAAAGATCAGGTCATAGCCCTGGGACGCGTAGCTCTGCAGCACACGCGCCGCGTCCGGCCCTTCCGCGACCAGTTCGCTGTATGCCGTCTCCACGCCCAGCTCTTCCAGTGCCAACCGGCCCTGATCGTGCGCATAGCTCCAACCGAGATCTCCGACCGGGCCAACGTAGACAAATGCAACCTTTACCGATTCAATCGTACCAGCGGGAGCTGCCGGCTCTTCAGCGGCAGGCATTTCGCCGATCTGCTGACAAGCGCTCATCAACAGTGTCAGAATCAGCAGAACCCCAACCAGCTTCTTCAAATGTCGAATCCTCATGTAACTGTACCCCCTTTCACTTCTATTTCAGATGGGCTGAACCATCTTGCTGCCAAGTGACGCGGTAAACAGATTGCTCCTCTCTTTGTGCCTGCACAGTAAGAGAGGAGCAATCATTGAGGATCACGGTCGATTTGATTCAGACCTCGACCTTTTGCAGGAAGGAGGCCTGAGTCCAAAACGGTACTTCACACAATTCAACTGCAGTTTACCCCCGGGCTAGTTACCAAGCGGCGCGGCCTCACCCGGTGCCTCGCCGACAACACCCTCAACAAACCAGTCCATGCCCAGCATCTGGCCGTCGTCCATGCACTGGCCGTCATCCAGGAACTGCACACCGTTCTGGCCGTTCATCGCGCCGCAGAACACGTCCGTCTCACCGGAAACGATCATCGCCTGCTTTTCGGCGACCATCGCGGCGACGTCTTCAGGAACCGACGGGCTCATATCTGCCAAACCAACGATCCCGTCGTCCATGCCGCCCCAATACTGCTCAGTTACCCAGTTGTGGTCGCGCGCCTGCTCCGCAAATTTCACGAATGCCGGACCCCAGTTCCAGACCGGACCGGTGAGGACGGAGTCACCCACGAATACACGCATGTCGCTGTTATACCCGATACTCGTCCCGCCGCGCTCGGCCGCGGCCTTCTGCGGCTCAGTCGTGTCCTGGTGCTGGGCGATGATGTCTGCGCCCTGGTCCAGCAGCGCTTCAGCTGCTTCCTTCTCTTCCGGCGGGCCAAACCACGTGTTCGTCCACACGACCCGCACCTCGGCGTCCGGATTTGCCTCGCGCACACCCAGTGTAAAGGCGTTGATCCCTCTGATCACCTCAGGAATCGGGAAGGCGGCCACGTAGCCGATGATGTTGCTCTCGGTCATGCTGCCAGCCACCAAACCGCTCAGATAGCGCGGCTGGTACATGCGGCCGAAGAGCGTGCTCATGTTGTCCGCCGTCTTGAAGCCGGATACATGCACAAAATACTGATCCGGGAACTCCTGGGCCACCGTCAGAGTCGGGTCCATGTAGCCGAAGCTGGTGGTGATGACCAGGTTATAGCCTTTCTGGGCGAAGTCGCGAATTACGCGTTCTGCGTCCGGGCCTTCCGGCACGTTCTCGATAAAGGCCGTCTCCGCGCCGCCTTCCAGGTTCGCTTCCAAGTACAGCCGCCCCTCATCGTGCGCATACGTCCAGCCGAGGTCGCCGATAGGCGCCACATAAACGAAGGCCACCTGCAACGGCATGGCCATGTCCTCATCGCCTGCCATCTCTTCTTCCATGGGCGCCTCGGTAACCGGCTGGCAGGCCGCAATCAGCAGCGCCAGGATGACCATGACACCCACTACTGTCCACGATTGTCGGATTCTCATGAAACGTTCTCCTTTGAAACAAATGGGTCCGCTGGATGATGTCTGACTTGTAGGCCGCCCGTCGCTAGGCGGCTGAAAAGCCGGAGCCAGCAGCAGGGGAACTGCGTGTCTGGGGAATTGACAGGTTTCCGGTTACTGGCTTGGACAATGATCATTGAGCCAAGATGAGGCAATGGTATCGCAAAGACTGCCAAAACTCAACTACGGAAACAGCGCGATACTGCACATCGGCTACCGTTAGGCATTCATGCGCGCCCATCGGTATAATTTCATAGAAGACTGTGGCAACCTGCCGGTGACCAGCGATTGACGACCGGCCCCCGGCCACCGAAAATATACCAGAGGTCCAAACTTCATGACAGAATATCAGATTACCTACTGGCGGGAATTCCCGTCAATGGTGGTAGCCCGCGAGGGCCGTAGCAACCGGCACAAAGTCCAATTGCCGGCCCGATTTCAGGTCGCGATCGACGAAGCCGCAATGCGCGCCGGCGCTACCGGCACAGATGAATACCTGGACGGCTGGCTGCGTACAGACTGGCAGGAGCAGGCGGGGGATCCTGAGGAAGTGGCTCAAACCGTCGCCGCACGGCTCGAAGCCGACTATCCCCCCCAACGAATACGCAAGCTCCTGTCCTCGATTACACCCGACTCTTCCTCCGGCGGATGGCTGACGCCGCGCCCCCATCCGGTCATCGAGCGCCTGCAACGGCACAAGGGCCCCCTGCTTGGAGACGGCGCCATGGCAACGATGCTGCAGGAAGCCGGCCTCACCGGCGGCGCCGCGCCCGAACTGTGGAACGTGGAGCACCCAGACGCCGTGGAGGCGGTCTATCGCGGCTACGTCGAGGCCGGATCCCACATTATTACCACCAACACCTTCGGTGGCACCACCGCCCGGCTAAAAATGCATGATTTGGAGGACAGACTGGCTGAACTGAACGCGGCCGGTGTGCAGTTGGCGCGCAAAGTCGCCGACGAGGCCGGCGATGTGCTGGTGGGGGCCTCCGTCGGCCCGACCGGCGAACTGCTCGATCCCCTCGGCGTGATGACCATGGACGAGGCCACGGAGCTCTTCGCCGAACAGGTCGCTGTCATGGCCGAAGCCGGCGCCGACTTCATCCTCACCGAGACCATGAGCGACCTGCAGGAGGTGGAAGCCGTCGTGCGCGCCGTTGATCAAGCGACCGAACTGCCCGTCGTCTCCATGCTCACTTTCGACACCAACCTGCACACCATGATGGGCGTCAGCCCCAAACAGGCGGTGGAAACAATGGCCAGCTGGGGCGTTCAGGTAATCGGCGCCAACTGCGGCAACGGCCCCGACGAGATCCGGACCGTGATGACCGAGATGGTTGCCCACCGTCCCCCCGGAGTCGTGCTCTATGCCCAGAGCAACGCGGGCCTGCCGGTCCTGCAGGGAGACGATGTAATCTACGACGGCACACCCGAAGTCATGGCCGACTACGCCCGCCAAATGAAGGCCCTCGGTGTAGACGTAATCGCTGGCTGCTGCGGCACCACCCCGACTCACCTGCGTGCCATGCGCGAGGCCTTGGAGTAGGAGAGGCGGAAACAATCTGTGCTTCATCTTTTCGGCAGAGCGACCGGCATGAAGACATCATGATTGTAAGGTATACTGCAAATGTTTTATGCCGCGAAGGGCTCTACATTCGATCGAAACAAGAGCAGATGGACTTCTGCCGTGGCTCCGTTTAAGTATCCGGGACGGTGAAGATATGATTCCGGCCCGTAGCACCGAATACCTCGCTGGCATGGTGCGCGAGTTGCGCCGCTTGCCGAGCGAAACAGAGTGGGTAGAATTCAAGGGCGACAACAAAAACCCGGATACCATCGGTCGAAATATCTCTGCCCTGGCGAACGGCGCAGCCGTCAACGGAAAGACCTCTGCCTCAGCCATTTGGGGAATAGAAGACGAAACGCATGCAATTGTCGGCACTACCTTTTTCCCGTCATATACAAGAAAAGGCAACGAGCCGCTAGAGACTTGGCTTTACAGTCAGATAAGTCCCCGCATTGAGTTTCGTTTCAACGAGCTCCAAGTCGATGGGCAACGGCTTGTACTCCTGGAAATCGAACCGGCATCGCATCAGCCCGTGTCCTTCGGCGGTGAAGAGTTTATCCGTGTAGGCGGCAGCACGAGAAGACTCAAAGATTACCCTGAAAAGCAGCGTACTCTTTGGCGTGTCTTCGACCAAATCACATTCGAAAATCGTGTCGCTGTAGAACAGGCCAGTGATGAAGACACTCTGCACAAGCTCTACTACCCCGCCTACTTCGATCTACTTGACAGGCCTATCCCTGACGGACGCGCTGCGATTCTCAACGCGCTCAAAGATGACAGGCTGATTGCGCGCTGCGACGCAGGGGGCTGGAACATCAGCAATCTGGGTGCTGTCCTGTTTGCCCGCAACCTGAATGACTTTCCACAGATCGGGCGCAAAGCCATACGCGTTATTCAATATCGCGGTGCAGGCCGCACCGAAACAGTAAGAGAGCAGGAAGGCGTAATGGGATATGCTGTCGGATTCCCAAGAGTGGTTGAGTATATTATGGCGCTCCTTCCCGCAAACGAAGTCATCGAGCGCTCCTTGCGGCGGTCGGTACCGATGTTCCCTGATATTGCGGTACGCGAACTGGTCGCCAATGCACTGATCCACCAAGACTTCAACGTCAGCGGTGCCGGTCCAACGGTGGAGATTTTCGATAGCCGTATCGAGATTACCAATCCGGGCAGTCCATTGGTGGAAACGGACCGCTTTGTAGATTCACCGCCGCGATCCCTCAACGAAACCTTGGCCTCCATGATGCGCCGGTTTAACTTCTGCGAAGAACGCGGTAGTGGAATTGATAAGGTTGTTGAACTGGCCGAGGTGTATCAACTGCCGGCCCCACTGTTCGAATCTCCCAATGGCTTTACAAGGGCGACTCTCTTTGCTCAGAAGCCTCTAAACGAAATGGACAAATCGGACCGCGTACGGGCCTGCTACCTGCATGCGTGTTTGCGCTATGTGATGAAACTTCCCATGAATAATGCATCGATTCGGGAGCGCTTCGGCATCGCTGAAAAGAGCGCGTCCCAGGCATCAAGGCTTCTCAAAGAATCTGTAGATGCAGGGCTTGTCATCATACGGGACCCCGAAGTTGGTGCCAGGAGCAGGACATATCTGCCCTACTGGGCTCGATAGTTCCTCGACGAGCTACATTTGTTTGACCGTTGTTTGACGGTTGTTTGACTGAACGGCCTGAAACAAGCACAATTGGCCAATCCCACAGGCTTTTTAGGGGAACTTGAAGCAGCAACTTGCTTGACCGTTGTTTGACGGTTGTTTGACTGGATAGCCTGAAATAGCTTCAATTGGTTGGTTTCTTCTTCAACTTAAAGGGGATTAGAGTAGGAATTTGCTTGATCGTTGTTTGACTGGAAAGCCGAAATAGCCCAAAATCGCCGTCTTGCTTACCTTCAGAACGCTAATTTGCAGCCCAAAGCGATCCAACGTGAAAATCGGAATCATCGCCTGCGGCGCCATCGTGCGCGAACTAATCGCTATTGCCAACCGCCGCGGCTGGGACTATGAACTGACCGCCGTCCCCGCCCAGCTCCATAACCGCCCCGAACGCATCGCCCCCGCCGTCGCGAAAAAGCTCGACGACTGGGCGAGCCGCTTCGACCGCATCCTCATCGGCTATGCCGACTGCGGCACCGTCGGCGCCCTCGATGCCCTGCTCGCCCGCTACCCCCACGCCGTCCGCATCCCCGGCCCCCACTGCTACGAGTTCTACGGCGGCGCACTTTTCGACCAGCAGACCGAGCGCCAGCCCGGCACCTTTTACCTGACCGACTTTCTCGCCCACCACTACCAAGGCCTTGTAATCGAATCGCTGGGCCTCGACCGCCATCCTGACTTGCGTGACACATTTTTCGGCAACTACGAGGAACTGCTCTATCTACGCCAGCTGCCGGACCAGGATGAGAGCGAACGCGCCCGAGAGGCCGCGGCAAGACTGGGGTTGGCCTACAAGGAGGCCGATTCTGGACTGGCCGTTCTGGAGGAACGCTTGGTTGAACTGATCGAAAGCGAAAACCGCTGACCACCGACTACTATGCGCCGAGTCCTCTTCCTGTTCCTTGACGGTGTCGGCCTGGGTCTGGATGACCCGCAGGTCAACCCGCTGGCCGCAGCTGCACTGCCGACACTTTCGGCGCTGTTCGACGGCCGTCCGCTCACCGCATCCACCGGACGATTCAGCCACGGCGACGCCCATCTGATCCCGACCGACGCCCACTTGGGCGTGCCGGGCCGCCCCCAGAGCGCCACCGGCCAGACCGCCATCCTGACCGGCGTCAACGCCCCCGCCCGCCTGGGAGAACACTACGGTCCGCGACCGGACCAGCGCGTACGCGACATCCTCGACGAGGCCGGCATCTTCGCCCGGCTCCACGCCGCGGGCCATGCGACCGCATACGTCAACGCCTATCCCCAAGGCTACTTTGACGCCGTCGACCGGGGCAAACGCCTCCTGAGCGCCGTCC